>JAGUVW010000082.1 GCA_020062665.1 Pseudomonadales bacterium | reverse complement strand
TGCTGCTGGTGGCGCGCGCCGGGCAAACCCAGATCGGCGAGCTGCACGAAAGCGCCAAGCGCCTGGCCCATGCCGGCAAGACCGTCAGCGGCGTGCTGTTCAATGCAATGGACATGAGCCGCCGCCATTACGGCAGCTACAAGTACGGTGGATATAAGTATCGGCAGTACAGCTACGAACCCGGCCCCACTTGAGCGTTTTGTTGAGATGCGCTAAGAGACTGACGCAATGTATGGTGGCGCAGAGTGGCACGTTGCGGGAAAGAACGGTCGTGCTCACCATACCCTTGGGTCACAGCTCAATCGGCTCCGACACTGCCAATGCTGGCTGAGCGTAACCAAGAATTGAGTTAATAGCGCGGAAATAGTTGCTGATCACGATCTGCTCATCAAACTCTCGCTCCGCTTTTTTTCGCCCGCACATTCCAATGCGCTCGCGTTCTTCTGGGGATAGGGCCGCGATTTTTTCCATCTTGTCAGCCAAGTCTTGCGAATCCCTTGGACGACATAAGTAGCCGTTGATTCCGTCATCCACCACTTCTCGGCATCCTACGGAATCCGTGGTAACTATCGGCCGGGCCATTGCCGCAGCCTCAAGTAACGTGCGCGGCGTGCCCTCGCGATAGTAAGATGGCAATACCACACAATCGGCCTGCGCGATCTCCTCGCGAACGTTGTCGCTAACGCCCAGGTAGCGAATGACGCCTTCATCCACCCATTCATCCATCTGATCGCGGGAGATGGCCGTTGGGTTTTGAACATCCATAAACCCCAGCAAGCAAAAATCGGCTTGCAGCCCCTGTTTTTTGAGAATGCGCGCGGCTTCAACAAATTCTCCAACGCCTTTGTCCCACAACATGCGCGCAATCAACAAATAACGAACAGGCACTTTGTTGGGCAAGGGCATGGGCACGAACTGGGTGAGATCGATCCCAGAACCCGGCAAACGGTCGGTTACTGCTTCGGATACCAATTTGCCTGAGACGAACAGGGCCCTGTCGTCATGGTTCTGAAAAAACACCTTAGCCGACCGAGACAAGGCTACGCGATACATCAGGCGCACGAGCCGGCTCAGACATCCCTCCTGCATGAATACCGCGCCCAAGCCGGCAATATTGTTGATGACCGGAATCCTTAGCACGTGCGCGGCAAGTGAGCCATAGACATTCGGCTTGACCGTGTAGCCAAGATACACCTGCGGTCTTTCCTTGCGCATCAGCTGCAGAAAGCGCCAGAAAAGCAGCATATCCCGCCCCGGATGCGTACCTTTGTTGTCCATCGGCAAAGGCACAAAACGGCAACCCAAGGCCTGCAGGCGCAGCGAGTAGTCGTCCGGTGGCGCGACCGCTACCACCTCATAGCCCGCGGCAACCAATGAGCAGATCAGGCCCGCTCGAAAATTGAACAGGTTCCACGAGGTGTTGAGCGCAATCATCACCTTGACCTTGGGCATCGTCATGTACTTTGCTCCTCAAGCCAAGCTTGGAACATCAACACATCCCACAAGTGGTATTGCCAGTTGCGCTGCCCGGAAAGGTGTTCCGCCCATTTGGCACGGATCGGTGCCGGCTTGAAATAACCCTCGCGTCGCAGCCGCCCTTCATCGAGCAAGGCTTCCGCCCAATCCCTGAGCGGGCCGCGCAGCCAAGCATCGATCGGCACGCCGAAGCCCATCTTCGGCCGCTCGATCAGTTCCTTGGGCACATGTCGGTAAAGCACCTGGCGCAGTATCCACTTGCCAACGCCATCGCGCAGTTTCATCGACTGCGGCACGCGCCAGGCAAACTCGACTACCCGATGGTCAAGGAAAGGCACGCGCCCCTCCAGCGAAACCCCCATCGCAGCTCGGTCGACCTTGACCAGGATGTCATCGGGCAGATAGGTGATGGCATCCATTGCCATCATGCGCTGCACATCATCGAGCCCCGGGAGCGGCAAGGGATTGCCGCGCAGGCAGGTCGCCGGTTCCTGGCCACCGATGACCAAGCCTTCAGGCTCCCAATGGGTCACCAGCCCAAGATACAAATCGTCAACGCGCCGCGCAGCCAAGACACCCGCGCCCTTGTGCAACTTGTCGCCGATGTTGGTCTGGCGCAAGGTTCTCGGCGCCAGGGGTTGCATTGGCCCCAGCAGTTTGTTCCAGGTCGCGGGTGACATTGCGCGGATGCCGGACGCCGTCAGCGAGCGAGCCCCGCGCGGCAAGCGCGACATCTTGCCCCAGAGCTTGCGGGCGAGCACGTAACGGTTGTAGCCGGAGAACAACTCATCCCCCGCATCACCGGAAAGCGAGACGGTCACTTTCTGGCGCGCCAACTGGGAGACGAGAAAGGTCGGAATCTGCGACGAGTCGGCAAACGGCTCGCAGTACAGCGTCGGCAGCTTCGGGATCACATCCAGCGCCTGCTGCGGTGTGACATACAGCTCGGTGTGATCCGTCCCCAAATGACGCGCCACCGCCTTGGCGTGGACCGCTTCGTCATAGCCCTCCTCGTTGAAACCGATGGTAAAGGTTTTCACGGGACGATCGGACTGCGCCTGCATCAGCGCAACGACCGTCGAGGAATCGATGCCGCCGGACAAGAAAGCCCCCAGCGGCACATCCGCGACCATCTGCTGACGCACGGCGGACCTGAGCAAGCCCTCCAGTTCGTCGACGATCTCCTCGGGCGAGCCATCCAACGGCGAGCCATTGCCGGAAACGGCCATATCCACGAGCGACCAGTAGGCCTCGATGATCGGCTCGCGTCGGTCGAGTGAAACCGTCAGCAAACTTCCTGCCGGCAGCTTGAAGATATCGCGGTAGATGGAGTGCGGGGCCGGGATGTAGTTGTGGCGCATCAGTAGCAAAAGTGCGTCGCGGTTGATCTCGGCCGCAAAGGACGGATGCGCCTTGAGCGCCTTCACTTCCGAGCCAAAGAGGAAACAGGCGCCATCCCCCAACCCCTGCCACCCATAGTAAAGCGGCTTTTCACCGAGACGATCGCGCCCCAGCGTCAGGACACGCGCTTTCCTGTCCCAGACGGCAAACGCGAACATGCCGATGCAGCGTTCAACCGTCGCCTTGATGCCCCACGCGGCAAACCCGGCCAGCAAGGTTTCCGTATCCGAGTGGCCTCGCCATGGCACACTCGCCGGGCCGCCAGCACCGACTTTCTCCAATTCGGCACGCAAGTCGAGGTGGTTGTAAATCTCGCCATTGAAGGCGATGACATAACGCCCCGTGGGGCAGGCCATGGGCTGGTGGCCCGCCGTGGAGAGGTCTACAACCGAGAGCCGTCGATGGACGAAGCCCACAACCGATGGCTCGTCGTACCATATACCCGAGTCGTCCGGGCCACGGTGGCGGATTGAGTTCCCCATGCGCTCCAGCACCGGATAGGGATCCCCAACCCGGGAAGGTGTGCACGCAAAGCCGGCAAAACCACACATAGATCATTTCCCAACTAAAGCCACGCCGTTGAGCATGAGCCGTTTCCATTCCTCGAACCGCACCGCCCATCCTCGGCAGCAGGGTCCACCCTCGAGTCGCCTACGGTTCAACGACCTCCTTCCGGTCTGCACTGGCGGACCAGCGATAGATGAGCGCCAGCAATAGGCAGCTCCAAGTCCACCCTGCCGCCGCGAAGGCGATGCCAGCATCGATGTTGGCCCAGACAGCCAAACCTACCGCCATCGCCAATGTGACCACCATCAAAACCTGAATCGTCGGAAGGCCTCCCTCCTGGCTTTTCGCATACAGACAATAGAACAGCAGCGTGTAAAGCGCCTTCGCCAGGCCCAGCGAGAACACTCCGAGCAGGATGGTGTTGGGCAAGGGCGCCTTATTGATCCACGCAAGAAGCTGGCTCGACAACAGCAAAGCCGTCACAAAACCCAAGACGTAGACAGCGCCAATGACGGCAAGCAACCAGCCCGCTGTCGAACGCCCCTGCCGAGGGTTGGCCAGCCGTTGAAGAATACGGGCGACGTAGGGCTGCCAGATACCCCCTTGCATGACCAGATCACACACCGAGACCAGCGTCATGCCTAGCGCATACTGCCCAAGCACGGCGCCGGAGTAGAACGATGTCGTCAGCCATCGCTCCATCGTGGGCATCAGGGCCATGGAAACGCCGGCGGCAAAGAAATGTGCGGCCGAGCGATAGTCCGTGGGATCCAGTCCCCGGCGCTCCACCGCGAAGTAGTCGCCTCGCCACAAGAGCCATGCCTGCACCGTCAGCACCAGCGTCGTGCCCAGCAGCCACCACCACAGCATGGACTCCAGTGTCGGCTCCATGAACACCACGACCAGGAATGGCGAGACCGACCGAATGAAGCCGCAAACGGTCACGACCAGGTATCTGGCCTTGACGATCAGCAGTCGGCCGAGTTCCAGCGCCATGTACTCGGCAGCCGACACCAGGAACACGAGCAGCGTGGACTCCGTGTGCCGGGGTACCCCGAACAGCAGGGAATCGGCCATCCAGGCCATCAGGCCGATGACTATCGCCGCCAAGGCCACCCGGTCCCGGCCCCAGCGCAGTTGCCGGCCATGGCCCAGCAGCAGGGACCGGTTCACCACCTGATGCAGTTCGAATCCAGCCACGAAGGTGATGGCAGTCACGTAGGTCAGCAATGCGTTGATGTGCCCAACGGCTTCGAGGTCGGACCGGGCATAGACCCAGCCCATCATTGCGTAGCGCAGGGCCGCAAATGCGATCTGCAGCCCGAGGTTGGTCAGAGACGCACGGCTCATGACCTGCCCAGGGCACGCTGGACACCATCGACGTAGGCCTCGGTATAGAGCCGGTACCGGGCCACGCTCTGGCGCGCGCGCTCACTGAAGGCTGGAAGTGCCTCGGTGTCCTTCAACAGCCTCAGGCTCTCCTTTGCCACCGCCTTCAAACCGTCAGAGGACGTATCCGTGACAAGGACGCCGCAGTGGCCATCCACGTAGGAGGCGATCTCCCCCACCGGTCTCACCACGGGCACGCACCCGCAGGACATGGCGTCCAGTGTGGCCATGGAGAAACCTTCATAGTCCGAGAAGCTGAGATACAGCGAGGACTGGTCCAGAAGCGAGATCACCTCTAGCGGATCCACGTTCGCGCGGACGTCTGCCACCACGCCAATGCTCTGCAAATGGACCTGGAACTGCTCCAGCCGTTTCTCATCGGTAGACGCCAGAATCAAGGGCCTGATACCGGCATCCAGCTGTTGCAAATGCTTCAAATAGCTCAGCAGCAAGTCGGGGCGCTTCTGGGGCGACAAACGCCCGACGAAGACACAGTCGTAACGCCGTCTGACGCCGGGTTGTCTAGACGATGCGGAGGCCTGGAAACGATAGGGGATGATTTGCGCACGACTCTGGGCATGGGTTCCGTAATACCTGCGTGTTGCATCACAGTCAAAGAATGCAAACCGGGACAAACGTGCTGCCCCACGGAGCACTGTGTCCCGCAGCAGCCCTTCGGTGCGGGCGACGTGAAAGAACGGGATCCACTTTGCCCTCAGGGCAAGAGCCAGAGGCGCCCCAACCAGGTGGCCAAGCCAAAGCGAACTCACGACAACATCGGGGGTGTCCCTCCTACGCAGGACGCAATCGACGATATCTTGCCAGCGGAGGCGCGGCACCGGAAGCGCGCCGCCGCCTTTTACGCTGAAGACTTGATAGTCCATTTGCCTTTTGAGGCCCGCATGGCTACGGTAAATGCCGACTTCGACTCCACCGATGTTCAAGGCTGGGACGATATGTAGTACTTTGAGGCTCATCGAGGAGATCAAATCAAACTAGCAGGAAGCGGTGCTGACTGCACCCCGACTTTGCTCGTCATGGGGCCGTCGGTGCACAGCCAACGGGCTGCGGCACCTGTGTTGAGGCCGTGCTAGACCGGATGAGGCGCCGACAGCCAAGACTCACAGAGAGCGCCAGTGTGATGTAGAGGCGCTCCACGCCCGTATTGGTCGTCATGAAGGTGCCGAACAGCATGAACAGGGCAATCCAGCGATATGGCGAATGCCTCAAGACGCTGTACAGGAGAAGTGCTGCGCTGAGAAAAAAGAACAACCCGCCGCGAATGATGAGCTCTGCGGGAAAGAAATGTGGATTGGCAGACTCGAAGAACACATCCGCCCCCGGTAGATCGAACAAGGCTTCAAAGGCGCGTGCTCGCCACGGTTCAATACCTCGCCCCAGAAGCCATTCGAGAGGCGAAAAGTCCAGAATCTGTGTGGTCATCACCAGGCGAAACGTGTTGCTGTGCTCCTGATCATCGACAAGGCTTGTCCTCAAACTTGATGCCAGCAAACCAACGCCCACCACAAGTGCGACCGAAAGGAGTGCTAGTTTTCTGTTCAGCTTCCAGACGCCATAGAAGGTCAACAGCAGCGACTGCAGGAACAGCGTCCGGGAGGCGATCTCCGGATGCAGCGAGACCGCCATGATGCACAAGCCCGCCACTATGGCACTCTTGTAAGACTTCAACAGGAGGAAATAGACGATGAGCAGTGCAGGAAACGTAGCTACCCAGGCTTTCGGCGCATCCAGATAGAAGATCGCATCAGAGCCTTCGGGAAGCAGGAGCCAAATGGTAGCTGCCGCCAGATATCCCAGCAGCGCCTGCCGAATGACAAGGCCCATTTTCTGCGTCGACACCACTGCGTGAGTGGACGCGGAGACCGATGCCAGGAAGCACGCATCGAAAACGACCAGGCCCAACCGGACGATAAACGGGAACTCGTTCGCTCCGGTGACGACGAGCGCGACAACAGCACCGACCACGCCAATGAGGAGGTAGCGCAGATGCCCCAAGAAGGCCACCAACCTCCCGGGACAAATAAGAAAGTAGAGCAGGCTGACGCCATCGATTAGAATGAAAGCGCCAAGCCCCTCGACGGACAACCGAAAAAAGGACAGGAAAAACAGGAGCGGAAGCAATTGAAGACTGATCCTCACGCCTCTTCTCCTACCATGCTTATCCAGTCCTGTGCCTTGACATACTTCTTCTTCCTATCGACAACCGGCTCATACCCTGGAGTCATGAATGCGTACTTACCGAACGCCAATTCAAGATGCTGTGCATCCAGGATGCCGAACCACTGCGCCAGGGCCGCATGATAGTCAATGATGGAAGTGTAGTCGTACTGGCAATTTCTGGCCCGGAGATAACGCACGGCGAGATAGATTTCCGCAGGCTGCAGTTTCAATATCGCCGCCGTGTCCCGCTGATGGTCGGTGAGCTCGAAGAACTCCTGAACAGAAATGTCTCTGGGATAGAGGGGATCCTCCGTCCAATAGGTCCTCATCACCTCTGCTCGCCCGAGTTGAAATATGTCGGCTACCGAGAAGGGCAGGTCCAGCCGTGTGTTAATGTCGACGCCCCAGATCCGCGGCTCTCCGCCCAAGAGACGTTCATGAGCTAACAGGCACCGCACCGCCTTGTCAGGCCGCCAAGGGAAGTAGTCGGTTCGAACCTTCATTACCAGCGCGGGCGCGGCCTGTTGCAGCAAGGTATCGATGCCACGCGCGGTCGAAACGATCTGCTTGTTGACATTCATGAGCCCGCCGACTCGGGGCGGCTGCGATTCGACACAGCTAATCCCAAGTGCAGAAGCCAGATCACAAGTCTCGGACCGGATTTCGCCCGTCCAAGTAGACAGAACAATACAGCTCTCAGGAAAGAGCCTTCGGTAATGCCTGAGCCCATCGATCAGTTTGGATTCATCGGCAATAGGCCCCTGGAAGACGACCCCAACGGCGGAAGAATTCACCACTTCGCTCTGGCATTTAGGGTCCGGTCCGAAGAAGCCGCAAGAGAAATCTGTGCTCTTGCCAAATAGCGTCTTTAACGCATAGAGCCCCAGCTTATCTCGTACTTTCTTCACAGCGTCGCGTGGCGATTTCTTAAACACAAGCTACCCGCGGATAAATTTATTATCGAAAATCGACTTAATCATTGAGAGCGTCCCGCTCTTTTTGTTGGATGAGAATTCTGGGTAGCTGGAACCGATTTCCGTCCAAGCCCAAGCATAGGGGTAACAGGTTTCCACGGGGAGGGCACCGGGGGGAGTTTTTAGATATGAAATAATATCGCTCACGGAATTGGCGATATGACAACACCCGTGCGTTGTAAACACATTTGGTCCCAACAAAACAGCTGGCTTGCCCATACAGGTGGCCTCCCAGGCTGTAGTACCAAATGAGAAGACAATATCAGACTCCTCGATTACTTTGTAAGCAGAATGAAGCGGGTCTATTACTTGCAGATCCACACCCATCTTTGTTGCGTTTTCAATACTATCGTTCCAGCGTTCCCGTGCTGCTTTTAATTTCTTGTTGAGGGCTATATATCTAGGGTGCAGTTTTATGCATATCTTCCAAGATTCATGCAAGCCGGCAGAAATAATGGCTGCACATATTTCCGTAAAGATGTTGTATTGATTATTTGGCGGCTTCAATCCATATCTACTTGACGTAAAGGCGGGGTACTCATCTTCAGACGAGAAAAAGAACGCGGCAACATTTGCTTTGGTTCTATTGATTGTACTATTCGTAGATTCTAGCTTTACACCCCACTCAAGCAATAATGGATCTCCGAATTTTAATCGATCACTTATGCAGTCGTTGGCGACTTGATCTTTGTTTGGGTCATCCGAGTTTTTGTAGCGGGACAAAAGTTCATCGCTATACCTGTCTAGATCAAATATGTTGAATGGGGCAGATATGTATGTCATTTTCCCATTCCTCTTTCCAAAACATTCCAGCCATCGGACTTTGATGCCAATTACCTTCGCTGCAGCAATCAATATTCTCGCAACGGAGTTCCTGCCATTAAAAACAACAATCTCATCAAACTCTCTTTCTGTCATGAAAGCAAGAAGCGACGAGTATACACTCGAAAAAAAATGACGAAACCTATGTTCATTTCTTGAACGATACTTCTTTGAGTCGTTTTCGGCTATATTGTTACAGACGCAATGATCTTTTATGCATACGTCAACAACAATAGAAACATCAACATTTGCGGGTTGTTGATATGATTTTAAGAGTTCATTTAAATAGATATATTCATGATTTGGCAGGCTCTCCCTGAACTGCCTCATGCGTATTGCTCGCCAGGCTATAAACGATGCAGCGTCAAAGTTCTTGATTTCTGGATACTTTCCGATCAAGATTCCATCCAGAAAGGTGACGGATCCGCACTCTAATAATTTTTTGGACTCTGTATGGGTTATCCCAATTCCATCGAAATACGGAGAGCCAATATAAATCAGACTTTTCATCTTGATTTGCGTCTTGTCTTGCTCGGTGATTTTATGAAGCGCAGCATCATATATGCTTCGGCCGCCTTAAGTCCAACAGCACAGCCCCTGTGTAGCGCGAGTGCCTTAATGTTATCTAGACTACGAGAGTGTGGGTATGTACGAATCTCTACGCGATAGGCATCTAATGCAGCCAATTTGTTTTCTAACAAGTCGCTGATATCGACAAACACCTGCGGCGCAAATGTGTTTACCCCACATGTATTCCATTCGGTGCTTGACACGACTTCAAATCCGTAAATTTCTCGTATCGAACTGCCGGGGATCGGTCGGCAGGCTGTCAATACCGCTTGATGAGTGATGCGATGGTCCACGTTCAAGTCCCCGCTGTGGTGCGTGTACACCACCTCCGGGCCGATGTCGCGGATGATCTTTTCCAGGGGTTGCACTACATCCAGCAGTGGCACGCTGTCCAGTCTGTTATCAGGCAAGCCAAGGTAGTGGGCCTTCTGGTAGCCCAGAATTGCTTGTGCCTTGTCGGCTGCAGCTTGTCTTTGCTGCAAGTCCTGCTCACTGGCGCCTGGTCTGGACGTTATGCCATCGGCCATGAACACAACCTGCACGTTGTTACCTTCAGCGACGTAGCGTGCAATGGTCCCACCACAGCCAATGGCTTCATCGTCTGTGTGGGCAGCCACAACAAGTACTTTTTTCACCCGATATGCTCCCATGACATAGGTGTTCCCTTGACCAGATCTTTTTTGATCCGCCGGCCAAGGAGCAAATCATAGTATTTAGGTGCTAGACCATAACCAGGCCGCACCACGCGCATATTTTTCTCATTCAATGACTCTCCTGCCGTCATATCCTGACTGATGTAAATAGATCGACGGAACTTGAGCGAAGCCTTTTCGTTTTGACTGCCTCCATATTGGACTGAACCCATTGCCTGCCAGGAGCGCTCGGTTTCTTCCATAAGAAGTTTGAGTTCATGCGGTTCCAGCGAAAATGCAGAATCCACGCCGCCGTCAGCCCTTGCCAAAGTGAAGTGCTTTTCAATGACGGTGGCACCCACGGCCACAGCCGCACAGCTCACGCCCACTCCCATCGTATGGTCTGAAAGCCCCACTTGTGTGCCAAAAGCCTGACCCAAATGGGGAATCGTTAGCAGGTTGGTGTCTGTGGGTTTGGCAGGGTAAGTCGAGGTGCATTTGAGGAGAATGATTTTATCATTACCTTCAGCACGGACTGTGTTGACTGCAGTTTCGATCTCGCTCAGTGTTGCCATGCCCGTGGACATGATTACGGGCTTGCCCGTTTGAGCAACACGCCGGACCAGTTGTGTGTCAATCAGCTCAAAAGACGCGATCTTGTAGCAAGGCACGTCCAAGCTTTCCAGAAAGTCAACCGCTTTCAGCTCGAAGGGCGAGCTGAAAGCAATAATCCCCTTGCTGCGGCAGTATTCGAAAATTGGGCTATGCCACTCCCAGGGTGTAACGGCCTCCTGATACAGCTGATACAGGTTTTTGCCGTACCAGAGACTTTCCTTGTCCATGATCTTGAAGTCAGGAGTGTCAACATCCAGTGTCAAGCCGTCCGGACTGGCTGTTTGCAGTTTGATGGCATGCGCCCCAGCTTCAACGGCAGCATCTACGATACGGCATGCACGCTCTAGCGACTGGTTATGGTTGCCCGACATTTCGGCAATGACGAACGGCGGGTGATCGGTGCCAATTTTACGTCCTGCAATTTCAATCATTTATCATCCTTCCACAGGGTGTATTGGAATGTGTCCGAATCACCCATTTCAATGGACCAGTTGGCGTGATTAAGCACGTCTTCCGAAATCAGTCGTTGATCAAAAACTTTAATCGAGAACGGCTGACAGAATTGATCTTGCTGATTTGTCTGATATGTACTGTTTGGTGTCCACGCTTCAATTTCCTCACCCTGTATCAGCGCGGTTTCAGCTGATACCTTCAACAGTTGCCTATGAATAATTCCATTGCCATCAACATATTTACTAATGTATTGATCGCGCTTCTCCCCAAAGCGCCACTCGTACCATTTCGGGGTATATTGGAAAGAAAATTTCTTATTCCGCCCAGCCTCAATATCGACGCTGCTGAGCCCTCTTTGAAAGCCAAGCCAGCACGGAATTTGCCATTTGAAGATGGTGGACTTGACAAAGCTGAATTTTGGATTGGCAAAGCCACAGATCAATGCAACTCCCAGCGCCTGGCACCTGCGGTCAACCTCCTTCATCAGGGCCGATATGACCGTCAGCCCACGCTGCTGTCTGGCGACATAGGCATGCAAGCCCAACATGGCCGACAACTGACCGATCCGCACCGGCAACATTCCATAATGGCCGACAACCTGATCATTGATGACCGCTACAAGTGATATGGGTTGACCGTCGGGGTAATCTTCATAGTAGTGCGTCCACTTCTCTACAGACCAGTTGTATGGGTTCGTACCCGTTTCACAGAAAAGCGAAACGATGCCCTCAACATCCTTGGCCTGCGTTACGCGAACCACGGGTTTCGTGTTTGTCGCCTCCATCATGCCGTACTGCCTGCGTCTACTGTGATGGTGCTGCCTGTGACTCTGGCTGCTTTTTCGCTGAGCAGAAATGTGACGGCATGGGCGACGTCTTCGGCTCTTGCAAGGTGGCCTAATGGGGAGCGGCGTTTGATGGATTCAAGTTTTTCACCCTGGAGAGCCTTGGTCATGTCTGTTTCCATGTAGCCCGGGGCGACCGTGTTGACGGTGATGCCTGCCTTGCCAACTTCCCGTGCCAGGGATCGTGTGAAACCCGCCAACGCCGCTTTGGTGGCACCATAAACCGAAAGGCCACTGAAGCCAGTGGTAGCAATGATTGATGAGATATTGATGATGCGCCCCGCACGGTTCATGAGCATGGGGCGTAAGAGGTATTTGGTTAGAAGAATTGGGGCCTCAACATTCACGCGCAGCAGCTGCCCGATGTCATGCTCATGCAGTGTCGCCAGTACTCCATCCGTGCCGATCGCTGCGTTGTTAACAAGCCCCCACAAACGTCCGTACGTTTTCGCAATGCGGATGGCAAAGTCGTGTATTCCTTCGATCTGACTGAGGTCATACGCCTCAAAGTACAGCGTCTGTGGGTTCTGCCGGACAGCCTCGGCAAGCTCTTCCGATAGGGCACGCCCAACAGCGATGACCTTGTAGCCTTCTTTGATGGCCTGCTTCGTGATCGCCAACCCGAGTCCACGCGTCGCACCGGTGATGACAATGGTCTTCATGTTGAAAGTCTTTCTCGTTTGCCCGCTGCTGTTTCCTTGAGGGCATTGACAAAAGTGATCAATGCAGGCGTTTGCCAGCTTTCCAGTTCACTCCTGCAACATTGCAGGATGTGTTGCCGCAGGCTCTTGAGCTCTGCCCCTTCTGTGGCCATGATTTCTGCGGCAACCAGCTGGCCCATCATGCTGCTGGATTTGGCAAACACACGAGCGTCCAACACGCCTTCGATCCCGCGCAGGTAGCTTTCCAGCCATTCGGGATTGACCTTGTTGCCGCCCACATTAATGGCTCCTGATGCTCGCCCCATGAACAGGACACGGTCGCCCTCCAATCGCACAAGGTCTTGCGTATCGAGGTACCCTTCCGAATTGAGACGGGCGTTGATTTCCGCGCCTTGCGGCATGAGCGATGCTTTGATCAGTAAGTGCCCATGCGCGCTCACGCGAAGTGCGGGATTGCGGGTGGTGTCGTTCAGCCAGTCAGATGGGAAACCGGCCCTCCCATCCTGCACCGCGAATCCAGTGCCAGCTTCGGTCGATGCGTAGATGTGGACAATTCGGGCAGCCGGAAAACGTGCTTTCAGCGCATCGAGGATGGCCTGATCGGCTGTTTCGCCTCCCAAGGTCAATTGACGCAACACCAAATTTGAAATTCGTCCATCCATTAGCAACTTGCGCCAAAGTGTAGGCGTAGCCGAAAGCGCATTGACCGGGTACCGCATCAGCGCCGTCACTTGCGAGTCAAATTCAACGCGCTCCGACAGCACAAGTGCAGAGCCTGAAAACAGCGCCTGCAGGACAACCTGCAGACCCGCAAAACGGGCGGGGTCATAAAGCAAGCCCCAAACGAAGTCCGCGCCACGCACTGGATCACGATGCACCGTGCGGGTGAGCGTTGCAAGGCGATGCGCGATCAACTTTGGGGCACCTGTCGTACCCGATGTAGCCAGCAACCACCGGGTAGGCTCACCCTTGGTCTGCTCAAAGCACCCGTCGTTAACTGCGCGGCAATGTTTTGTCCCCGCTTCCAATATATGCGTGACCCCGGCTTGGGCCATCAGGTTTTCTGATGTACCGGCATCTGTTGATGCTGGCAATAGCAACAGTTCCTTGGCAAAACCGTCCAGTGCTATCAGCGCCGGGATAAGTTCACCGGGAGGCAAACCACAAAGGGCAATTCTGCCGCCATTGACCTGGGACCAATTGGCGCGCAATGCGTGTGCGACTTCAAGCGTTTGCCCAACGGTCACACAGCCTGCGGTGCCAATCAGACACGGGCGGGCGGGTGGCAATTGCCGCAGAACAGACTCCAGCGTCAGCGTGCTCATGCAGCAAAGCGCTGATAAATGTCTACGAGTTCACCGAAAGTTTGCGGATAAACAGGCTCCTCCATCATGGTGAATGGGTCGTAGCCCAGTTCCTCTTCGAGCCGGGCAATCAGGATCGCGAAGCCTAGTGAATCTAATCCACTTTCAAGCAAAACCGTGTCACGTACGATATTGGCATTAAGCTCTGCGCCACTTTCGGATGCGATTTCGCGCATGAGGGAGATGATTTTTTCTTCCATGGAATTAAACTCGGCGGCTGAAGGTCTTTTCAATTTTTAACATGTAGGTGACGCCTTTGATAATGACAAAAGCCGGATAACACTCATTATCGACAACACGCAAGAGATTGAATTGTTCTTGTATTGTCTTGTTTGCATCTAGTTGACTGTCTGTTGGGCGACGACGCGGGTACCAACTGGGTTCGCCTTGCTGACGTATAGGTCTCAACTTGTCATATTCAGCCACAAAACGGAAGCATAGCTCGAGGGTCTTTTCACCCTGAAGATGACGCCATTCGCGGCAGAGTTCGGTCCCATCAAGCACAATTTCATCGCGCAGCCATATATCGCCGGCGTCTACCTCTTCGGTCGCTTCGATTACACAAATAGGTATGACATTTTTACCTTCCAGTATCTGCCAAGCAATCGGTGCGAATCCACGCCCTCTCGGTAAATGACTTTCGTGAACAACAAGATTGTGAACGCTTCGTTTCAAAACTTCGGCACTTACGATGCGTGTGCAACCTAGCATGAAATTCGCCCAACCCGGCTGAACGGCGTCTGCACTCCCGGCGAAATAGGCTTCATAGCCCTTGGTATTAAGTTGTTCAACCAAACGGTGCGCGTACGGAAGAATCCATGAGTCGTTGTCGACCAAGACGGTAATTGTTTTAGTTTTCAATCATTCCTCCACTGACGCGGGTCGCCCCTTGTCCATCACAAATTACCGCAGCCTTCTCAGACATGCTGAGCAGTGCAGCTGGATTGCTTGCAAACTCCTCAAATAACTTGAGTAATGCTTTATCTATGTCCTCTACACGGGAAACATATACCGCGCCTGCGCGGCTCAATGCGCTGCCTATGTCTTTTTGATTTTGTGCAAGCACCAGCAAGAAGCTGGGCAAGCCCAAACAGCAACGCTCCCATGACGTACTACCTGCTGCCCCAATGGCCAGATCGCTATCCACCATCAACTGCGCCATGTTGCTCACGCCCACCAGCACTTGCGTGGGAAGTGGCATTTGCACAGCTTGCGCCTGCACCTGCTGCAGCCAAGGCGCATGCGGCCCCATGACCACAGTGATGTGCAGGTCTGGGGGTAAGTGGCAGGTCCTGAGGGCATTCAGCACTTGCCCGGTGGCATTGTCTTTGTCCACGCCGCCCATGGCGATGAGCAGGTGTCTGAATTGCGGGTTGACACGCCGGGCCAGGCTTTTAGCGCGAAGCTGCGCAAACTCGGGGCGCAGCAGGGCGTATTGCGGGCCAATCAATATTGTGACATGGGGACTGAGCAAGCCAGAGTAGTCTTCTGCGGTGCGGCCCAAGTTCTGGTCTAACAGGAGATTGCAGTCATGCGGACGGTCTGCCAGGTCGTCGATGACCATCAAGCGCTTGCAGTTGGGGCGTAAGGCTTGTTCCCAGCGGTGGTCCAGTGCGTAATGGTCCACCACCAGCCAGTCCACGGTATCGTCGCCCAAGGCTTGGCGCGCGGCTGCTGCGTCAGTCGTCCAGTCCGTGCCCAGCCAAGCGGCGTGCGCCAGCTCGGCAGGGGCTGGTTTTTCATCCGTACGCAGGGCAGGCAAGACCACGGCTTTGTGACCACGCTGGGCGATCAGGTCCAGCAGATGCCCGGTGTGCAGGCGGCAGACGAAAGTGCAATCCGCCCCCCGTTCGCGCAGTGCATCGGCCAGCGTCAGGCAGCGCATGACGTGACCGGTGCCGATCTGGACCGAGGCGTCGGTTCGAAAGACTATGCGAAGCAATGCTCAACCCTGTGTCAGAAACGGATCAGCTTCTTTGTAAAGAAGCTGGGTCGATACTCTTTCATCAGCAATCTTATCGAAGAAATTCAATCGATGGGAGAAAGAGTGTTTACCGATAAGGTAATATAGACTCGATTGCGTATAAAAACTCGCATAGTCTTGCTTATATGAATATAGTCCAGAGAAATGCGAGTAGCTTCTCTTTCGAGGCGAGCCTGGATCGAAGTCAGTTATTGCCATGAATCCGCCTGGTTTTAAAACGCGATCAGCCTCGGCCAATGATTGTAATAGCGAACTTCTGTCAAACAGATACAGGCAGAACGCGAAATATACCAAATCGAAAGATTGATCTGCAAAAGGTAACCTATCCCCTGTTCCCTGCACTAGAGTGATGTCACTATTTTTTGGTCGCCTATTTCCGTCGGCAACCGCCTGCTCAGATGGCTCAATTCCATTTCCTTTTGCAGACAACTTGCTGCAAATTTCTTCCAATTTCACGCCATTGCTGCACCCTATCTCCAAAATACTATTTAAACTTTCTTTGAATGGCATCAGAGAGCTACATATGTAGATAACATCATTTGACGCGGCTATCTCACTATTCACCAAATGACCCTGGTTTCGTCTGTACCAAGCGTCGCCCTCTCCATTCTTAAAAGTACGATTCTGATTCACAGCACCCCCTTCCTTAATTAAGTCGCTTAAAGCCGCCGTGGCAAACGGGGCCTTTGAGCAACCCCATAACATCGCGACCTTCTTCGCATTCTTTTATCAGGGCAAACAGTGAATCAAGTGCGCCAAAGTAGCCGTCCACAATTTCTGGCGTGTGCTCTGTGGACACATATACGCTGTTGCCTGCTAAATAACCTTTGGCCAGCATTTCCTGGGTGATCAGAGTTTTGTAAGCAAGCGCGTTATTGCTCTTGAAGGTGTAGCCCGTGAGTGCGAGCAGGCCCCAATGGGCAATTTGGAGGCCATGCTTGTCTGCGAGTTGCTGCCAGCGCTCTCTGATCTTCAAGCCTGTCTGGGTAATGATGTCCCACGACTGCATGCGTTCCATGACCTCTAGCGTCTTTACCGCAGCGGTGGGGCCGATGCGTTCGGTCCAGAAAGTGCTGCTGATGAAGGTGGATTGCGCAGCTTCCATGATTTCACGGCGGCCAATCGTGGCAGTAATGGCGTAGCCGTTGCCCAGAGCCTTTCCAAACATGGCCATGTCCGGTTCTACACCATACAGTTTGTGCAGGCCGCCAAAGGTCTGACGAAAACCCGAGGTACATTCGTCAAAGATCAGCACGATGCCGCGATCACTGGCCAACTTGCGCACCTTGTGCAGGAAGTTGTCCTCCGGCCCCTTGTTGCGAACCACTTCCATCTTGATGACACCGATGTCGTGGGAATTGACCAGGTTTTCCAGTTCTTCGTAATTGTTGTAGTTGAACGGGAAAACCGTACCCTTCAAATTTCGCGGCACTCCGTTTGGTTCTAAACCCGGCAGGAGATGGCCATCGAGACTCTTGTCGTCTCCAAGGTTTGCAGAGAGGTACCAGTCATGCCAGCCGTGGTAGCCACACACAGCCACTTTGTCTTTACCCGAGGCTGCGCGAGCAATGCGAATGGCGATGGCGTTTGCCTCGCCACCCGACCGGGCCAATCGCGCCATATCAGCCCAAGGGTGCAATTCCACCAATTTCTCGGCTAGATAAACTTCTTCTGGGCAGTTAAAGGTTGACATGTTGCCTGCATCCACCGCCTTGTGTACTACGGCATCTACCTCTGGATGTCCATAACCCAAGATATTGGTGCCAATGCCCATGATGGACATATCGATGTACTGATTTCCATCCAGATCCCAGACTCGGCAGCCTTTGGCCTTGCTGAAGTAAGCGGGCCACTGTTCAGGCAGGAACATTTCAGCGCGTTTGGACAGCAGCATGTTGCCACCGGGGATTACGGCTTTAGCGCGTTTCCAGAGCTTCTGACCAGTACCCATGCTTGCTCCTTCATTACGAATGATGGTGTGATTGGCAGCAAAGATATCGGGCTGCGCTTGCTGCAGCGCCAGAACCTCAGTCCATAAGAAATGGATATCGGGCGCGAAGTGCGCAAACACCTTGCTGATAACTTCGAAGTCCGTGGGTTCATCCACTGTCCAGCGCAGGCGAGAAAGGTCTTCTGTGTGTGCCAACGCACCCTGACGGAACAGGCCCGGCCGACGCAAATACGGGGTAACGTGTTCGCGGTCAAACGGTTCCTGCGTTTCGCGACCTGCACGCTCAAGCGCTTCAAAGCTGAACACCTCGGTGTCGAGGCCATCCGGATAAGT
The DNA here is from genome assembly GCA_020062665.1 of Pseudomonadales bacterium. Classification (GTDB taxonomy): domain Bacteria; phylum Pseudomonadota; class Gammaproteobacteria; order Pseudomonadales; family Ketobacteraceae; genus Ch67. The sequence goes on along the minus strand of JAGUVW010000082.1, from coordinate 10,359 downwards.
TGCCGGTGAAACGTTGCTAAGGTAGTCCACGTTCATTAATTTGAATCGGCGTATGGCTTCGTCCACCAGTGCCGGATCGACCAGCGGGCAATCGCCCGTGATGCGGACCACGGCATCGGCCTGGTATTGCCTGGCGGCAACTAGGTAGCGGTCTAGGACATCACTTTCACTACCACGGACACATTCGTAACCTAGGTTTCGCACGTGTGAGACTAGAGGTGTATTACGCTCGTCTGCAGAGGTTGCCAGCACAATCTGATCAATTTCTTTGGCCCTTGATAGACGCGCTAACAACAATTCGATCATCGGGACACTGCCGATGGGTTTCATTACTTTGTTGGGAAGCCGCGTAGATCCCATACGGGCCTGAACAATCGCAACTACTTTCATGGCTGGTTCCACTTGGCAGGATTAAGAAGATCAGAATCGAGAGCAACGGGCCACTGCGGTAGACTTGGTAAATATGCTTTGGTGGCTATAAGTATTTCTTCAAGTTGCTTGGCGCCATCGACTCCGACAATAACCTTGTCGACTGAATCAATGGACAGAGAATAAAGAACACATGCCTGAAGTGGCGACAAGTTAGTTTCTTTAAGCCAACTTGACCAAGTTTTCCAGATCGTGGCCCAACGATCGAAATATTTTGGTCGACTCTGATCGTTCAAGAGCAATAATCCCTGGAGAAATGAAGATCTGGAATGAATCTCAACCCCTTCTTTTTTTAATTTGGATGCCCAGCCTGATTCAATCAGGCGGCGGTCAAGAATATTTAATGGAGCCTGCACAATATCAAATCGGTGAAAATCAAAAAGTCCTTTTAATTCATCAGGCGTATATACCGAAACACCGACCTTGGATACAATACCTTGACTTTTTAGGTCTTTGAGTGCGGCCAATAACTCTGCACCACCTGGCTCGAACAATTGAGCCGGGCGGTGAAGGAGTAGACCATCGACGCTAGTCATCCGGAGTCGTTGCAGCGACCCATAAATCTGGTTAATCACCCACGAATAGGCATTTAATCGGTTGTCTGGCAACGAGGGGAGCTTTGTGATGACGCGCCATTCTTGAACGCCAATTGCACCAAGCTCTGACTCGCTGTTGCCATATGCGATGGCAGTATCAAGAGTATTGATACCAGCGCGCTGGGCAATTTCGAGAATACTCCTGGCTTCTTCTCGGCCCACCTGCCCAGTATTGTTCGCTATTCCATAGTCTAGCCCGAACTGAACCGTGCCTAATGCAAGCTTCAATTTAAACCGTCCGATTCCATAATATTCGAATAAGAACACAGAAACTGCCCTGCGCAGTTCGATAGCCTCACGACACAAGGGCCTTGCGCAGCGCGGCAATGACTTCATCCTGCTGAACATGGGTCAAGGACTGGAACATGGGCAGACTGATAGCCTCCGCGTAGTAGCGTTCGGCTTGCGGAAAGTCGTCCGTCTTGAAGCCCATACGCTGGTAGTAAGGTTGGGTATGCACGGGGATGTAGTGCAGGTTTACGCCAATGCCATGTTCACGCAGGCCGTCAAATACCTGACGGTGAGTTTTACCGATCTTCTTCAGTTGCAGTCGGATTACATACAGATGAAGACCGGAGTAGCCGTCGGGGTGTTGCCAGGGAGTTGTAACAGGCAGATCTTGGAGCAACTGGTCGTAGCGCTTGGCTAACTCGTGGCGACGAGCAACGTAGGCGTCAAGCCTTCGCATCTGACTCACCCCCAAGGCGGCTTGCAGTTCGGTCATGCGGTAGTTAAAGCCCAAGTCAATTTGCTGGTAGTACCACGGACCATCGGGTGCGTGTGTCATGTGCGCTGCGTCACGAGTGATGCCATGGCTGCGCAGCTGCATCATTTTCTTGGCTAACTTATTGTTGTTAGTCAAAGCCATCCCACCCTCAGCCGTTGTGATGATCTTCACGGGATGAAAGCTAAAAACGGTAATGTCACTATACCGGCAATTACCTATTGGCTCGTTATGGTATTTCCCACCGATCGCATGCGAGGCATCCTCGATAATTTTGAAGCCAAAACGCTGCGATAATTCATGAACGTTCTCCATGTCGCAAGGTTGGCCACAAAGATGAACAGGAACGACTATTCTTGGCAAGCGACCTTCGCGTTCTGCCTGCACAAGTTTGGCCTCCAAGGCTTTGGTAGATATATTGTACGTACGCGGGTCGATATCGACAAAATCGACCTTTGCCCCACAGTACAAACCGCAGTTCGATGAGGCGACGAAAGTGATCGGACTTGTCCATAGCCAGTCCCCAGGGCCCAGGTCGAGTGATAAACAGGCAACATGCAATGCAGATGTGGCGCTATTTAATGCTATTGCATGCTGTACTCCGCAGTACTCTGCCACTGCTTCCTCGAACGCAGGCACCATAGGCCCCTGAGTGAGGAAGTCCGAGCGCAGCACATCGACAACGGCCTGGATGTCTTGCTCGGAGATGGTTTGGCGTCCGTAGGGAATCACGGTTCAGACCTCGAGGTTCAGTTTGTCACGCATCAGCTTGCGCAACTGTTCGACCGTCAGGAAATCGTCGTTGGTGCCGCTGTTGTAGGCAAAGCCCTGAGGAACCGCCTTACCGCCGGTGGCTTCGATGTAACTCTGCGTCGACAGTCCGCCGGCAGACGGCAGGATGGCGTAGTAAGGCCCCAGATCTACGGTGTTGAAGCTGTCGCTGGCCGTGATCATCTCTTCGTGAATCTTCTCGCCCGGGCGGATCCCGATGACGCGGTGTTCGCAGTCGGGCGCGATTGCCTTAGCCACGTCGGTGATGCGGTAGCTGGGGATCTTGGGTACGAAGATCTCACCGCCGTGTGCGTTCTCCAGAGCCCACAGCACCATGTCTACACCTTCTTGCAGACTGATATTGAAACGGGTCATCGTCGGATCGGTGATGGGAATCACCCCTGATTTGCGACGCTCCATGAAGAAGGGGATCACCGAGCCTCGGGAACCCATGACGTTGCCGTACCGAACCACGGAGAAGCGCAGGTCACGGCTGCCGCGGATATTGTTAGCCGCCGTAAACAACTTGTCGGAGCACAGCTTGGTCGCGCCGTAGAGGTTGATGGGCGCGGCCGCCTTGTCGGTCGACAGGGCCACCACATCACGCACCGAACTGTCCAGACAGGCTTCGATCAGGTTCTGCGCGCCGAGAACATTGGTCTTGATGCACTCGAAGGGGTTGTACTCGGCGGCAGGCACCTGCTTCAGCGCCGCGGCGTGAATCACGGTGTCAATACCCTCAAGGGCACGACACAGGCGTTCGCCATCACGAATGTCGCCAATGAAGTAACGAATGGCCGGATGCTTCTTCTCGTCGAACTCCTGCGCCATTTCGAACTGCTTGAGTTCATCGCGGGAGAAAATCACCAGGCGCTTCAGATCGGGATAGCGGCTCAGCAAGGTCCGGGCGAACGCCTTTCCGAAAGAACCGGTTCCCCCCGTGATGAGCACTGATCGTTGATTCAGCATGACGTCCTTGTTTAGATGATCAGAAATATACAAATGGAGCTAAGCCCCGGAATTAAGACCCGTGTGGCGGCTTGATCATCGGATCAAATTCCAGCACTTCCAGCGGAGTGCCGAGAATGTGCACGGCGGGGAGCGCGAGCCTGGGGGCACACACCGATTTCCCTGCCTTCAGCAGCAACTGGTACATGGGCGCCACATAGCGTTCGCCACCCACTTCTTGCACCTCGCCTGCCTGGTAACTCCCCTCATAGAGCTGCTGGTACAGATCGGCGCTCGAGAAGCCGTAGACCCCGACAGTGGCCCAGTTCGAGATGACCTTCTTCTCGGCCAGCTCAACCACCCGGCCATTTTCGTCATATCGAACAAAACTCATCCCGGGGTTGCGTGATTCAAAAACATGGACACAGCCCTGATGACCCACCATGTCCGCTGGCGACAAACCCCTCTCGATATACGTATCGATGTTGTAAATCCAGACCTCTTCGCCGGGGGTCGCTTGGGCAATGACGTCATAGGCCGTCTGCGCCTGTCCCAGGCTGATGGACGCGCGAGGCACCACGGTGATCTGCTGGATCCCCATCTCGGCCGCTTGGCGCTCGATCCAAGAGGTATCGTGCTCGGCCAGACAGGCGAAGATGAAATGCTGGTCAAAAAAGTGGCGCAAGGACTCCATGGACCACTCGAACAGCGTTTTCCCCCGGGCACGAATCATGTACTTGGGGACTTCGTATCCTTGCTTGCGAAACCTGCTCCCCGCGCCGGCCATGGTGACGATGACGGTCACTCTTTCACCCTTTCCATCAGGTTCCGCGCGTACAGGCTCAGTCCGGTAAAGAGCATCGCGAGCTGCCGGTCCGGCTTGTCGCAATGCAGCGGCAGCATGCTCAGGAACAGCAAGGCCTGGATGGCGTCGCACTGCCGGCGGTCCCCGTCGTCGGCGAAGACAGCGGAGTCAAAGATCTGCCGCACCTTGTGGTGGTAGTCGTCCCGTTCGATGATGCAGTTCAGACGCCCGGAGGGCTCCACCCTCGCGTTGAAATGGTCGGAGACGATGAAGTCATATCCGCCGGCATACGAGTGCATCAGCTTGGCCTTGTCGTAGCGCGGATCGCCATAGATGCCCGGAACGCCGAACTCACCGCGCGGATCAATGAGCTTGATGTGGCGCCCGCGCGGGTCGTACATGAGGTTGCTGAAACACATGTCGCCGTGAATCGGCGCGAGCGCTGTCAGCGCCAGCAGACCCATCCGCTCCGCATAGTCGTCCAGCGTGGCAAGAACCTCATTCAAGGACATGCGCTGATCCAAGACGCTGACCCACATTCCGGACGCATCGGGGCGCTGCTCGCAGAACTGCCGGATGCGGTTCTTGGTCTTCCACACATAGACCTCGGTCGCGATCTTCCCCGCCACCGCCGACGTGAACGAATACTTGCGCAGCAGCGACTGGATGTGATGGACCTTCCTGGCGACATCGTTCCAGGCTCCCACCTCGAGCCGGCTGTTGACCAGGAGATCACCCAGGGTCGGAATGGAAAGCAGCTCCATCGTGATGTAGGGCGAGATACCATCGCTGCTGTCGTAGATCCTCGGCAGGAAGGAAGCCAATTCGTCCGGCACCTGCTTGAACCAACGGACCTGATGGCGGAATGCCTCCGAGTTCTTGGACCGCTTGGTCACCAGCCCTCTTTCCGCATCGTACGACAAGGTATTGAAGTGCCGGAGATTGTGGTAACTCAGGCGAGACTCGTAGTACGAGTCGATGTGGCCGCAGTCGTACCAGAACTCGGGCGTCTTCAATTCGATGGCACGCTGATCCGAATAGGCCTCGATGGCCGAGAACAAGGGATCCACCCCGGCCGCCGGCGCCACCAACGCCGAATCCAGCTGGCGCGTGAACAGCGGCCCATCGGAGAGCATGAACACACCGACGCAGACCATCTGCTCGAATCCGGCACTGCGATGGTCCCGGTCCGTTAGGACTCTGATTGATCCGTCCGATTCTTTCCGGACGCTGGTCCAGCGGTAGAGGTCCGTTCGCAGCTGCACATAGATGACATCGTCTCCGCCCTCGAACCGGGGCGGCGCCAGCAGAGTGTCCGCCATGTGCACCACCACCGACTGAGCCGGAGCAAGCCCATCCATTGCGCAGAGCACCGTGTCCCCGATGCTCCGACTGGCAGCCAAGCGCACGGTGCGCACATTAAAGCCGACCAAGTGGTTGAGCAGCAGATCAGGCGCCCGCTCGGGAAGGACGAAAACAATCTCCGCTTCGTTCTTGATGCTCTCATACAGACGAACGATGTGCGCGTAAAGAGGCTGCCCGCCCAGTTGAATAAATGCGGCGTATTGGCTACCCGTTTCCGCCTGCATGTCCACGCTGAGGGGAGACCAGTTCGGCACGATGATGCGGTATCTCTTCATGAGCTCAGCCGGTCCCGCTCGATCATGGAATTCAGCTGCTCCATGGAATTCTCGACAAACTCCCTGGGACGAACGGCCCGGTCATCGATATAGAACCCATCATGCCCGCACCATGGCTTGCCGAAATGAAGTTCGTCATACGGAATCTCGTGATCCGCAAGCCAGTTGATGAGCGTCAGTGCCGCATGTTTCATGATGGCTCCGATGTTTCCATCATGGGTCCGCATGTTCCGGCTGGTATAGAGAATGATCCAGTAACCTTCGGACTTCAGGCGCACCAGCCTGCCCTTCATCGTTTCAGACACGCGGGCCGTAGCGTAGCTCGCGCCGTCCTCCTTCCCGAGGGTCAGCGTTCCATCCACATCGACAACGATGACTTGATTTTTCCTAATCACAAGCTGAATTAATATGCATCTGTCAAAACAACAGCATCTCTTTGAAATATTGCGATAATCTCGCCTGCTTTCCGCTCCCCGGTCGAGGCGCGTTTTGATTGTAGTCCCGACTTGGGTGGTTGCCAGCCGCCAAGTTCGAACACCAACGATGCTCCCGGCATCTCGCTGCCTTCCCTGCAACTGTTTGCGCTCGTTGGGGGCAGCTGGTGCTGACTTAGGAGATTGCCCCGATCTGGCACCCGGCCTAACATCGCCGATCTAAGACAGCGTTGCAGGAAATCGCGTTCCGGTTGACCAAGCAGGATCGGTTGCTCAAGGCAAGGCCGCCGTGACCAACAGATTGCCTCATACCACCGCCCACCAGCGTTCCACCGCCGTGCAAGGGGCGGAGCTACCCTAGCCTTGCATAGAAAAGTCATATTGCGCTGCCGACGGGGCCGAGTTGCAGCAGTCGGACCGAGAAAAATCCTGTCCCGCCGCTGCTTTGGCGGGGCTTTAAGCAGGGCACTCTCGGGAAATTCATCTTGGCGCGCACCATAAACGGTTGTGCTTTATTCACGATGGGTTCATTTTGCGTAGTCGAGAAACCAAGCAACGAAGCGGCCGATGCCCTCTTCGACCGCGGTGCTTGGTTTATAGTGAAATTGCTCGACGAGATCGTCGACATCGGCGTAGGTATCGGGCACGTCGCCCGCTTGCAGGGGCAGGAGCTCTCTTTCCGCGGTCTTGCCCAAGGCCTTTTCCAGCGCGGCAATGTAGTCCATCAATTCGACCGGACGGTTGTTGCCGATGTTGTACACGCGCCATGGCGCCATGCTGGTGCCGGGGTCCGGTGCATCGCCGCGCCAGTTCGGGTTGGGCTGCGCAGGCTGATCCAGCACCCGGATCACGCCTTCGACAATGTCGTCGATATAGGTGAAATCGCGCCGGTGCTTGCCATGGTTGAAAACCTGGATCGGTTTGCCTTCGAGAATGGCCTTGGTGAACTTAAAGAGCGCCATGTCGGGCCGCCCCCAGGGGCCATACACCGTGAAAAATCGCAGGCCGGTAGTCGACAAACCATACAAATGGCTGTAGGTATGCGCCATCAGCTCGTTGGCCTTCTTGCTGGCGGCATACAGGCTGAGGGGATGATCCACATTCTGGTGGATGGAAAACGGCATCGCCGTGTTGGCGCCATACACGCTGGAGCTGCTGGCGTAGACGAGGTATTCCACACCATGGTGGCGGCAGCCTTCGAGGATGTGCGCGAAGCCGACGATGTTGCTGTCGATGTAGGCCAGCGGGTTTTCGATGGAGTAGCGCACCCCGGCTTGGGCCGCCAGATTGACCACGCGTTGCGGCTTGTAAGTTTCAAAGCACGCATCGATCGCTTGGCGATCCGCCAGATCGATGCGCAGATGGGTGTAGTTGGGGTGGCCCGAAAATCGTGCCAAACGGGCTTCCTTGAGCGCCGGGTCGTAATAGTCGTTGTGGTTATCGATGCCAATAACAGTATCGCCGCGCTCGAGAAGACGTAAAACCATGGCAGAACCAATAAATCCGGCAGAGCCAGTAACCAGCACTTTCATAGATTCACCATATCTTTCCTCTGTCCCTTCGGCTGCTCTCAATCACCGCCAAACAGGTCACGGGTATAAACCTTGTCCGCCACATCGGCCAAGGCTTCGGTCCTTCTGTTGGTGATAATGACATCCGCCTCGCGCTTGAACGCTTGCAGGTCGTTGATTACCCGGGAGTTATAAAACTCGGTTTCAGCCAACAGAGGCTCGTGGACAATGACCTCGATGCCTTTTGCCTTGATACGTTTCATGATCCCCTGAATGCTGGAAGCACGGAAGTTATCGGAGCCGGCTTTCATGATTAAGCGATACACACCGACCACGTCGGGCTTGCGGCGAATGATTTCGTCGGCGATAAAGTCCTTGCGCGTGGTGTTTGCCTCGACTATGGCGTGGATCAAATTTTGTGGCACGCTCTTGTAGTTGGCCAGTAACTGCTTTGTGTCTTTGGGCAAGCAATAACCGCCGTAGCCAAAGCTGGGGTTGTTGTAGTGGTTGCCGACGCGGGGATCGAGGCAGACGCCATCAATGATTTGCCGGGTGTCCAAGCCGTGGGTGGCAGCGTACGTATCAAGTTCGTTAAAATAGGCCACTCGCATCGCCAAGTACGTGTTGGCAAACAGCTTGATTGCCTCCGCCTCAGTGCTGCCGGTAAACAGGACCGGGCTGTCCCGCGTGACGGCCCCTTGTTTCAACAGGTTGGCGAAGGTTTGGGCGCGTGCCGTTTTCTCCCCCACGACAATGCGCGACGGGTGAAGGTTGTCGTAGAGAGCCCGGCCTTCGCGCAGGAATTCGGGCGAGAAAATGAGATTTTGCGTATCGAGCGCTTCGCATGCGCGCACCGTGTAGCCCACCGGGATGGTGGATTTGATGACCATGACCGCCTGCGGATTGATGGCCATCACGTCACGGATGACCGCCTCGATGGACGTCGTATTGAAGTAGTTGGTCACGGGGTCGTAATCGGTGGGTGTGGCGATGATGACGTAGTCGGCCCCCGTATATGCTTCCTGTTTGTCCAGCGTCGCCCGCAAGTGGAGCGTTTTGCTCTTCAGGAAGCTAGCGATTTCGGCGTCATCAATCGGCGATTCCTTACGATTCAACATGGCAACCTTTTCCGGAACGATATCCAGACAGACCACTTCATTATGTTGGGCGAGCAATACCCCATTCGATAGGCCGACATAACCGATACCGGCAACCGCAATCTTCATCGCATGGCCTTTCGTGCTTTTCGTGGCTTAGTTTTCATTAATGGCGGTCCCTCGCCGTGGCTTGTGCCGGCCAACGTCCCCTTCTTACAGTACTCGTCGATCCTGAAATTCGAGGAGGAAGCAGAGCGGAAACGGCGGCACCATGGAAACATGAGGTTGACACCGCGGCAGTCAGCGCATGCTCCGTCAGCCACCGTGGATAAAGTTCAATTCCTGTGGAGGTTTATGAATTTGCCCCACCCGGGGAGCCGATTTCGTAGTTGCTGGTATGCCGGGGGAAGTTCGAACGGATCTGCGTCGCACTCGACCACTTCGGCGCCGCCATCGTCGCCTTTTGCAAAGTCCCCTCGGGTCAACGTTACTGCGGGTAGGTTCTTACCCGCGCCGGGCTGCGGCGCGAACTCGACGCTCGCGTGCAGGATGATGCTGGCGGGCCAGGTGATTCCGTTGAGCACCCGAGAATTCGACCACAGGCATGGCGGGCGCGACGCCGGGATACACAGCGGCAAGCCGGCAATAGCAGATGTGGTAAAGCAAAGCGCACCCCAACATGGCGGTCATCATCACTGCCGTGTGTTCGAACCAGGCGACCGCCACGAGCGCAAAAAGGCAATTGACTGCCCACACAACAGGGGCAACGGCGGCATTGCGAGCGTTCTTGTCAACGCCGAGCGACTGAAGCTTGGGGCGAATGACTTTCACCTTGATCAGGCTGTGCAGGTGGCCGCTGTCCGGGGCGCCCGGCGACTGCCGCTTGGCGTAGCGGCGGGCCATGCTGTAAAGGACTTCGATCACCGGGTACGCGCACACGAGCAGTGCCGCCCATACCGACACTTCGGGGTTGCGCACGGGCAGCAGCACGGCCAACCAGGCGAGGGCGAAGCCGGAGAAGTAGGCGCCGCCGTCGCCCATGAACAACTTGCCCCAGGGGTAGTTGACCAGCCAGAAGCCGCCGATGGCGGCCGCGACGAGGAAGCAGGCGATGGCCAGTTGCGGGTCGTGGGCCTGCATGGCGATGGCGGCCAGTGCCAGCAGCGCGATGATGGTCGTGCCGCTGGCCAGCCCGTGGAAGCCGTCGATGATGTTGATGGCGTTGGCGACGCCGCCCACGGCGAAGGCGGTGAACAGCACCGCGATCGGCGTGATCGTCATGATCCAGTCGAGGCCGTAGACGTCCAGGCGATCCAGCGCCACGCCGGTGATCAGCCAGGCGACGATGCCGCCGAGCATGGTGGCGCACAGGCGCGGCAGGACGCCGACGCGCTTGGTCAGGTC
>JAGUVW010000072.1 GCA_020062665.1 Pseudomonadales bacterium | reverse complement strand
CGGACCGCAATCGGTGCAGCTGTTTGCGTTGCTGTTCGGATTGGGCTGGCTGGCGGTTTACAACTATTACACAGCGGTGTACCCCGCGATTCAGGACGTGGTGGCGCCGCGCCTGAGAGCCACCGCGATGGGGCTGTACTTTGCCTGCATGTATCTGCTGGGCGGTGCCTTCGGGCCGTTGGTGATCGGTGCGTTGTCGGATCACTTTTCCCACGCGGCGATGGTGGCCAGTGGTGCCACCGAGATGAGTGAGGTTTTCAAGGCCAGCGGCCTGCATGACGCGCTGTTCCTGATTCCGGTGGCCCTGCTGCTGACAGCGGTGTTTATCCTGCTGTCGTCCCGGCATTTCGTGCGGGATGCGGGGCGGATGCATCTGCAGCAGGGGGAGTGACGCGACAGTAGTTCCCATGAATCAGTCCATTGACAAACAGCAGATTCACGTCGCTGTTCTCGCGGCGCTGAAAGACCTGGTCGAGAACGCCAGGGCTGCAACCCTGCGCGCCTACGAAACCGCCACCCACGAAGAAAACATTGCCGAAAACAAGTACGACACCCTGGGTTTGGAAGCGGCCTACCTCGCGCAGGGGCAGGCACGCCGGCTGGCGGAGTGCGAGGCGGATCTGATTGCCTTTCAAAACCTCACACCCAGAACGTTCACGCAGGATGACGCCGTTGCTGTTGGCGCGCTGATCCAGCTGGAAGACGAAGACGGCGAGACCCAGTTTCTGCTGCTGGGGCCGGCCGCAGGTGGCCTGAAAATTACCTGGAACGGGCTGGATATCGTCGTCATCACCCCGCACGCACCGTTGGGCAAGGCCTTGCTGAAGGCTGCCGTGGGTGACGAGATTGCGGTGACGCCGGGGGCGAAACAGAAACGCTACGAGGTCATCGCCATTCACTGACCCGCATCAATTAAACATTTCGCCGCGCCTCGGACAATGAGATGTCAAGAATTGGCAGGGTATTGATATGGCGAATATTCACGGGGCAATAGCGGTTTGCGAGAAAAGGATTCTGACCAAGTGGGACAGGCTGGCGCAGAATCGGGCGGAGCTGGAAACACTCTGCGCCGAGCCAGAGAAGAAAGGGCCGCAGCAAGAGGCATTTGTATCCGCCCGGCTGGAGCGGGTTCATCAGCTGCTGGAAGAAAACCGCAGCCTTCTGCAGGATATCGAAAAACAGTATCTGGCGCTGTTCACGGTGCGCCATCGCTGAGCCGCGAAATGGTCGCGGGTTATTGGGACTCGCATTTGTTGCCATTTCTGCGATAGGGATCATTGCAGACCCAGTCGTTCCCGCTGTAGTTCAGGTGGGCGTTGGGTGGGATCGTGATGGATGTGCAGGCGCCAGCTGTTTTTGCGAAGCCACGTTCACATTGCCAGTCGTCTCCGCGGTCGACGAGGAATGCATTCTTGGGCAGCGTAATCCGGATACACCGATTGCTTGACTTGCGATAGCCGCGTTCACAATTCCAGTCTTTGCCGGACGATTCGAGGTAAGCATTTTCAGGCACGCTCAGCGCGATGCAGGAGGCGCCTTTTTCAACATAGCCCCGCTTGCACTCCCAGCCGTTGTCATGATTGGTATTGGTGGGATAGGCGTTTTCGGGAATTTCAATTCTGATGCAGTGATTGTCTTTGAGTTGAAATCCAGGCTCGCATTTCCACCCTGAACCATAATCCGAATCAGTCAGGTAGGCGTGCGCGGGCACCTGGATCCTGATACAGCGACTGGCATTGCCGTCGGACTCACGTTTGTCAGATTTATATCCCCTTTCACACTCCCATCCTGTTCCATAGTTGGTGTCCAGGAGGTAGCCGTTTTCGGGAACAATGATTTTTTCGCAGGTTCCGTTCTTTTTGATGTAGCCGCGATGGCAGACCCATTGGCTACCGATGGCATCCAGATAGGCATTTTCCGGCATGCTTATCGCGATGCAGAGCATGTCCGATTTTTCGAAGCCATAGTCGCAGGACCAATTGGCGCCGTACTGGTTTTTGTAGGCATTTTCGGGCAGGGCGGTGGTGGTGCTTTCACCATCGTTTGCCTCGGCATGTCCGGCAGGCGCGCCAGCAGTGAGCCCTGCAAGCAGGGCAATGGTGATCAGGATTTTCCAGTTCATGTCGGTTAACCCGCTGATGTGCGGCGTAAATTAAAACGCGGTGGACAAACAACTATCCCGGTCGCAAGCGACGGGATTCCAATGAATACGCATTGCATCATGTGACGTGCAGAGCAATTCGGGCGCTGAAGACGCAGAGCAGGCGACTGGATGGAGATCGGTTGCGGCTGTCAGTAGGCAACCGCGCCTGCCAGGTGGTGACAAGGCTAAATAAAAAAGATAAAGGCGTGAAGATACAGTCCACACTAACACAGTGTGGACTGGAAGTATCCTTATATCGGGATTTTGGCGGAGACGGGCAGATGCACTGTGCCATCAAAACTCCGCCAGACACGCATTCTGTTTGACCTGATTGATCTCCAGATCGTGGCGCAGAATGCGCCGTGCGCTGGGAATGGGGCTGGGTGATCGGCCGCTGGATTCACTCGAGCTGAGCCTGAACATGGGCGCTGTCACGTCGTCGGCTGATGCACGAGCCCTATCTGCACATGTCGCTGGACGCCAACCAGCTGATCGGTGCGACGGTGCGCATGGCCAACGGGCCGAAAGAACCCGGTGTGGTCGATGGCAGAATCGATGCCGTCGAGGAGCAGATGCGCGAAACGCCTTTCACATCGGAAGCAAACTGGTTCTGGGTCAGCACACTGCGCAATCTGGATGTGGTGGCGTTCCTGAATTATCTGGGCGATTTCGATGAGCCGGTGTCGCCTTACATTCAGGATGACCGGGATTCTTTCAAGGCGCCGGAGCTATTCCGGGGCCAGTTGCCCAATCTTGGCTACACCATCCACAGCTTTCCGAAAACCGGCTTCATGGGGTTGGTGGTGAGCATCTTCATGGATGAAGGCATGCGTGGCGATCCCGCGGTGTTCACGCAGCAATTGCGCACACTCCCTGAGATCCAGGTGAGGCCGGTACAGGCTGTGCCATAGCGAATTACCGCTTGCAGCTTGATCTGTATCAAGCCCGCTGCCGCTGAATGAATTCATGCTTGGGCGCCACTACCGGGAGGAAGCCCCATGAAGCGCTCACGAATTCTGTATTCACTGCCGGCAGCCTGCCTGCTGGTGGTGCTGGCTGCCCAGGCGGACGATGCCGCGCTGCTGGAAGAAACCCGCACTGTTGCTGCCGCCATGCCGCCGAAACTGATGGCGGTGCTGAGCGAGGAAATTGCCAAAGGTGGCGTGGAGTCGGCGATTGCCGTCTGTCGCGACAAGGCGCCGCAGATGGCGAGCGAAGCATCTGCCAAAACAGGATGGAATATCCGGCGGGTGAGCCTGAAGAATCGCAATCCCAAAGCGGTGCCGGATGCGTGGGAGGCGGCGATGCTGGCGGAGTTCGATGCACTGGCGGCAGCGGGCACCAGTCCTGCCACGCTGGAGAGAGCCGCCATCGTTGAAGAAGATGGCAACCGGATCTATCGCTATATGAAAGCCCTGCCCACACAGGCCATGTGCCTGAACTGCCACGGCGTGGACGCTGATATTCCGCCGACTGTGCGCGCGAAAATCCAGTCACTCTATCCGGATGACAAGGCAACCGGCTACACCGTGGGGCAGGTGCGCGGTGCCATCACCATCAAGCGGCCGTTGCCGTGAAAGCGCAGTGACTACTGTGGGCGCACAGAACAGGCCTGCAGTAGCCAGTCTTCCAGCAGATCCCAGTTGATGGCGTCCGGAGCGATGAACTCGATGCGGCTGTCGCTGCGTTGCGGCAGTTCGCTGACGCTGAGCGCGCCGTCCAGCAGATTGAAGGCAAAGGTGCCACGTCCGGTGTTCATCACCGCCTTGCAGCGCAGCACATCCAGATTGTTCAGCAGCGCGAACAGCTTGTCGAAATCAAATCGGTAGTCGTCATTGAAGATCCAGCCGCAACTGAAAAAGCCGCCGGCCTGATTTTGCCGGCGCAGCAGGGGCTGATCCGTTGGCAATGAGGTGTTGCTGAACTGCGGTGTCAGCAGCAGTGACGGCGCAGCGTGGGTGCTGGTGCCCACCGCCACCTTTCGAGGCTGATCCAGCCATTCCCTCTGCAGCGTGCGATCGTGCAGGAATTCCACCGCCGCATCCGGGCGCACGGCCCGCGCCCAGTCGGCGAACGCGGACAGCTGATCCGGCGTGCACAGATCGGTTTTCGCTGCCACCAGAATGTCCGCCGCTTCAATCTGGCCGATGAAATTATCGTTGCCGGTGTAGCGCACATCGTTCAGCACGCGCGGATCAATTAATGTCAGCGTGGCGCGCACCTCCAGCACATCGGCATAATCATCGCTGCAGAGCATCTTCAGGATATTGGCGGGATGGCCCAGCCCGGTGGGTTCAATCAGGATACGATTGGGTTTTGCTTCGCGGATCAGTTTGTTGAGCGCCACGCGGGTGGGCAGGCCGGCGGCGCAGCACATGCAACCGCCGGGCACTTCCTTGATGGCGATGCCGCTGGGTGCAAGCAGGGCGCCGTCGATGCCGATCTCGCCGAATTCATTGACCAGCACCGCCCATTTCTCCTGCCCGCGATGGTGCTGCAGGAATTGCAGGATGGCGCTGGTTTTGCCCACGCCCAGAAATCCGGTGACGATGTTGACGACAATTTTCGGGCGTGGTTTTGCCATTACTGCGATGTTTCCTTATTTCAGATCAATAGCTCGCGATGCCGAACATCTTCTGGTACATCATCATGAACGACATCGCCATCAGCGGGATCGTCCAGAGCAGGCCGATGCCGAGCGGAATCATGCTCACCAGCACGATCAGAAGCAGCAACAGATACAGGCCGAACACGCTGAACCAGCGTTTGGTGATGGCCTTGCGCGAAGCTTCCATGGCTTCCCACACACCCAGGTCGCGGTCGATGATCAAGGGCACCACCAGCAGATAACACACACCCAGATAAATGCCGGGCAGAATCAGCAGCAGGAACCCAATCGACACCAGAATGTTGATCAGGATGGCGGCCAGAAACAGCGGCAGGGTTTTATTGAATACCGAGAACAGATCACCGAAAACCACTTCGCGGCCCTGGATCTGCTTCAGGCACATCACCACGATGCCACCCACGAAAGGCATTACCACGGCCAGCATGACAGGCTGCAGCACCAGTTGCATGCCGAGCATCGCAAACGGATCGGGTTCGCCGCCCATGGCGGCGGGCATCATGATGGCCATGACGATACCCAATGCAATGCCCGCGATGAAGTACAGCAGAATCCCCGCGCCGATGATGTAGCGCTTGATGCCCTTGGTTTTGCCCCAGGCTGCGGAGATGGTGTCCATCACGCCGAATTCATACTGGCCGGCCATGGCGGCTTCCAGCGAACCGGCGGAACCCTGGGTGTTGACCAGGGTGGAAGAAGGTGCGGAATAGTTGTTGCTCACGAGTTAACTCCTTGTCGACAGGCGATCCCCAATGAAATGGAGGTTCAATATTGTGGTGGGTTGCCGCCAAAGTATAGTGACAAATTCAACAGATCCCGTGGCTGGAACGGGATCTGGTGCGACCAAGGATCAGCGCTGTGGCAGGATCAGGTACTTTTCGCCGGTGGCTTGCCGTGTGTAGCCCTGGATGGCGGCGGCACCCAGTGCATCGGCCAGCGACAGTTCCTGCGTGTAGTGGCTGGCGAAGGTGGTGGTGATTTCATCTGCCACCCGCTTGCGCAGTTGCAGGAACCGCTCCGGCCCCATGCGGCCGATGAAGGGTGTCAGCAGCCAGCCGCCCACGCCCCAGGCAAAGCCCACATTGCGATTCAGCACGATGGGATTCATGTCCAGGCCGCCATAGATATACACCTGCTTGTGCACCGACGAACCATAACGACTGTACTCGGTGGCAGTGCGGTTGATGGCGATTTCCATGGCGGTGAGAATCTGGCTGGCAAGCTGGCCGCCGCCGATGGCATCAAACGCCAGGGTGGCACCGGTGGCGCTCACGGCTTCCAGCAGATCCTGCTTGAACGTGGGCGCGCTGGAATTGCAGATGAATTCCGCGCCCAGTTCGCGCAGGATGTTCACCTGCTTGTCGTTGCGCACGATATTCACCAGCGGCACACCGTCGGCCTTGCAGATGCGCACCAGCATCTGGCCCAGATTCGATGCCGCCGCTGTGTGCACCAGCGCCTTGTGATTTTCCATGCGCATCGTTTCCACCATGCTCAGCGACGTGAGCGGATTGACGAAGCAGGAGGCCGCCTGCTGCGCCGTGGTGCCTTCATTCATCACGATGCAATGGGTGGCTGGCGCGCAGCGGTACTGGCAGAACATGTCGCCTGCCGCCACGCCCACCAGTTTGCCCAGCAGCGCTTGCGCTTTCTTGCCGGCGGCCACCACCACGCCGGAGCCCTCGTTGCCTACCGGCATCGGCTTGTCCAGGCGCGCGCTCAGTGTCTTCAGAAGGTGCGGCGGCACGTCCATGATCGCCACGGGATTGTTGCGGTCGCCTTCGCTGCGCAGGGTGGATAGGTCAGCAGGGCCGGTGAGCAGGAACAGATCCGACGGATTGATCGGCGCGGCGTCAACGCGGATCAGCACTTCATGATCGGCGGGTGTGGGCACCGGCACGGTTTCCAGTTGCAGGCGCAGCTGGCCGCTGGCGGTGATAGTGGAAATCAGGCGGCGCTGGGTGGCCGGAAGGGAAGGCGTGCTCATGGTGTGCTCCTGGCAAATGGGCGGATGGCAACGGTACTGATGGCGAGTCGCGCACGTCCCTGTGGAAACGCCTGCTAGCGCGCACGCAAATGCTGACGATATTCCTGCGGGGTCATGTCCGTCCAGCGCTTGAACGCCTCACGGAAACTGGCGGCATCGCGGAAACCGCATTTGTGGGCGATGGCGGCGGTTTTCTGCTTGTGGTCGTGCAGGCTGTCCAGGGCCAGTTGCAGCTGGTGCTCCTGGCAGATCTTGCGGTAGCTGGTGCCGTTGTCCTGCAGCTTGCGGCGCAGGGTGCGGGGCGTGGTGTGCAGGCGGTCGGCGATATCGTCCAGGCTCGGCAACGCCCCATCCTTTTTGCCCAGTTCTGCCCGCAGCATCCAGGTCAGGTCGCCTTTCTTCACCTTGTTCACCCGCTCCATTTCCAGTTCGCAGATGCGGATCGCCTGCTGTTCCGTCACCGGGTTGCCCATGGGCAGCGGCCGCGTCATCAGGGTCTGCGGAATCACCACCACACTTTGCGGGCAGCTGAATTTCACCGGGCAGTGCACGTACTTTTCGTAGCTTTCATGATGCTCCGGCGCCGGATAGTTGAGGCGGATCTCGCTGAACACATTGGGCTGGCCCACCAGATCGGATACATGGCGGTGCAGGAAGCCGATCAGCATCTCGTGGGAAAAGCTCGGGCTCAGGGTGAAATTCATGCCTTCCTGCCGATCCACGATGATGTGGGTGGCATCGTTTTTTACGCTCGGGGTCAGGGTGAAGCGGCTGCGCACCAGGCTGCGGAAACGGTTGCCGGTTTCCAGCGCGTCGCCCAGGGTGCGGGCGCAGATCAGCGCGGTGGAGAGAATGCCCCAGCGGGAAATATTCAGCGCGTGCCCCAGGGCCAGGCCGATATCCGGGCGTTGGGTGATGCGGAAGATGTTGTGATAGATGATGTCGAACTGGCGTAGCGACACCTGGGTTTCCGGCAGCCGGATCTGTTCTTCGCTGATGCCTGTGCCCAGCAACCACTGGCGCGGCTTGAAACCTTCCTTGCGCATGAATTGCTTGATCAGAAACAGTTCGGCGGCGGGGTAGATCGCCTGATCTTCGAACGCGGTCATGGGCATTCCCTTTGAGGTGGAGACAAACGCTTGATTGTCTTATTAGTCTTGTTTGGGCGATTTGCGCCACATACCGGATGAAAGCGGCCGTCCTGGGGGTGCAGGTTGGCCGAAATCCCCCGGTGCACCCAGTATCTACAATGGCTCCGGCGGAACAAGAGGCCAAGCGGCCGGAAACAGCTGTGGCGTGGCCGCCTGCCTTAGGAATCACCGCCTTGTATGGTATTGTGGCGGGCTGAATGTCACCGCCTCGATAACGGATTCCATGAGCAGCAACGACAAACACGCCAACGCATTGCCGGAAGGCACCCGGCTGGACGGCACGGAAAAAGGCCAGTACGAAATCCTGGGTGTGCTCGGCGTGGGTGGGTTCGGCATCACCTACAAGGCGCGGGACAACCTGCTGCAGTCCATCGTCGCCATCAAGGAATACCTGCCGGCGGATTTCGCCCTGCGCAACAGCGACGGCAGCACGGTCATTCCCCGTTCCAGCAATTACAGCGAACAGTTCAACTGGGGCCTCAACAGCTTTCTGGAAGAAGCGCGCACGCTGAAGCGGTTCCGCGAGCACCACATCGTGCGGGTGGAAAGTTTCCTCCAGGCCAACGGCACCGCCTACATGGTGATGGAGTTCGAGGAAGGCCAGCCGCTGGATGTGATGCTGAAGGAAAATCCGACGCTGACTGAAGCGCAGCTGAAGCAGATTTTCGTGCCGATCCTGCAGGGTCTGCGCGCCGTGCACGCGCAACAGTTTCTGCACCGCGACATCAAGCCCGGCAATATTTTTCTGCGACAGCGTGGCGGGCCGGTGCTGCTGGATTTCGGCGCTGCGCGGCAGGCGCTGGTGGAGCAGAGCCGTTCCATCACTGGCATTCTCACCGCCGGCTATGCGCCGTTCGAGCAGTACAGCAACGCGCGGGTGTTGACGCCGGCGGCGGATTTGTATGCGCTGGGCGCCACGATCTATCGTTGTATCGCCGGCCGCAAACCGGTGGAGGCGCCGGAGCGTGTGGCAGCGTTGCACAACGGCGAGGCCGATCCGTTCGTGCCGGCGGTGGTGGCGGGTGCCGGCCGTTTCAGCCCGCGTTTTCTGCAGGCGGTGGACTGGTGTCTGCAGCCCCTCGCCAAGGATCGCCCGCAGAATGCCGATGAATTGCTGGCGGTGCTGGATGACAGCAGCGGCGCGCCTGCAGACGTGAGTGATGCCACGGTGGTGGTGCAGGCCAACAGCGCGAATCTGTCCACCCGCATGCAGGCGGATCTGTCGCGCAATGTCACCAAGATCAACAGCGCGCCACTGACCGCGACCCAGCAGGCCAGTGCAGCCGTCACGCAGCAGGCGCCAGTAGCATCGCGCGCTATCGGCAAGTATGTGGTGATCGGATTGCTCGCACTGGTGGTGCTGGTGAGCGTGCCCCTGTTTGGCCTGTACTGGCGTGAATCCCGCGCACTGCAGGCGGCGGTGGACGCCTACGAAGCCAATGCTTTCACCAGCGCGTACGACCAGTTCGTCGCGCTGGCGGAACGGGAAAATCCTGTCGCGCAGTTCTATCTGGGCAAGATTCATCGCTTTGGCATCGGCCGGCCGGTGAATCGCGAGCAGGCACAGAAATGGTTCGATCTGGCGATCGCCAACGGCATCGTCAAGCGTCTGCTGAGTGCGGCGGAAGGCGGCGACGCGGCGATGCAGAGCGATCTGGGCACGCTGTATTTCGAAGGCATTGGTGTGGAAAAAAATCCGGCCAAGGCCGCGCACTGGTACGAGCAGGCGGCGCAGCAGGGCCATCCGGTGGGCCAGACCAACTTTGCCACCCAATTGCTGCATGGGTTGGGCGTGGGGCAGGATGCCAGTGCCGCTGCGCAGTGGTATGAAAAAGCCGCGCAACAGAATTACGCCCAGGCCCAGTACGCGCTGGCGAATCTTTTCGCCACCGGCAATGGTGTTCAGCAGGATTACACCCAGGCGCTTCAGTGGTACGAAAAGGCCGCTGAAAACGACCTGCCCGCAGCCCACACCGGCCTGGCTTTGTTGTATCAGAACGGCCAGGGTGTGCAGCAGAATCTGGCCAAGGCCCTGGAACATTTCCGCGTCGCTGCTGATGCCGGCGACACCACAGCACAGCGGGGTATCGCCAATCTGT
Source organism: Pseudomonadales bacterium (assembly GCA_020062665.1). Classification (GTDB taxonomy): domain Bacteria; phylum Pseudomonadota; class Gammaproteobacteria; order Pseudomonadales; family Ketobacteraceae; genus Ch67. Next base: position 82,978 of record JAGUVW010000072.1, on the reverse strand, counting down.
ACGCGCTGGGTGCCGGGGTGGAAAAAGATCCGTTCAAGGCGCTGGAGTGGTACGAGAAAGCGGCCAGTCAGGGCGACAACGTGGCGCAGAATGAACTGGGGTATTTTTACGGCACCGGCGATGGAATTCCGAAGGATTACGAAAAATCCCTGTACTGGTATCGCAAGGCCGCCGAACAGAACAACGCCACGGCCCAGTTCAACCTGGGCGTGATGTATGAAACCGGCGCCGGCGTTGCGCGCAGTCTGTCCGACGCCACCGCCTGGTACCAGAAAGCCGCCCGCAACAAGCATCCGCAAGCGAAAGCGGCGCTCAATCGTCTGATCAATCCGTCACAATAACCAGCGAACGGAAACCACACATGAAACATCACAAATGGATCGCCGCCGTGCTGGCAGGCGCAAGCACCACGACAATGGCGCAAACACTGCCCGCGTTCGATCAGCGCCTGGAACTGGGCCTGGAGCTGGGCCGCGCAGAGCAAGCGCTTTCCCACCGCGATGTCGATAACCAGATCGACGAAACTGATGAGGGCTATCGGGTTTTTGCCTCGTACTATTTCACGCCGATGGTGGCCGTTCGGGCAGGTTACGCCGATCTGGGCAGCGTGACGTTTCTCGACGAATCGTTCCGCGAGGACTATCTGAATCTGAACGTGGAGCAGCTGTCGGATGAATCCAGCCCGAAGGCGATCACCGTGGGCGGTGTGTTCTCGCTTCCGATCGATCAGATCCCGTTTGTGTTCGCGCTGGAATTCGGTTTGATGCACTGGAATCTGGATTACGAAGCCACCTTCATCACTACGCCTGACGGCGGTGTCACCCAGCGGGAAACGCGCACCTACAGCAGCAGCGATGTGGGTTTTTACGGCGGTGGCAATCTCAGCTACCAGTTCACGCCGGCGTTTGGGGTGGGCTTGTCGGCGTTGTGGTATGTGCTGGAACCCGAGATCGATGGCGACAACGGTTTTGAAATGGTGGTGCAGACGCTGAACCTGCAGCTGTTTATGCGTTTCTGATCAGCAGTGCGGCGCTGGCGTTGTCTGCCTTGTCGCCGCCCCTTTCCACGGCCCGCTGCAATAATTCAGGCAAGTGATCCGGTTGGACCAGCAGCGTGCACCATTCCGCATCGGTCACATGCAGCCAGGCGCCATCGCTGCACAGCAGCACGCCTTCACCCGCCGCCAGTGCGGCCTGTTCCGTGACGGTGGGCTTCAGCGGTTTCTGACTGCTCACGCAACGGTACAGCAGCGTCTGCTGACCCTGGGCAACGGGCGTTGTCACCGGATCGATATCGCCGTTGAGAATGCCCAGTTCATACAGCGTGTGATCGCGGCTGCGCCAGCGCACCTGTTGGGCATCCAGCACATAAATCCGTGAATCGCCCGCGTGGGCAGTGAGGGTGAAATCCTCTGCCAGCCACGCCAGAGCGAGAGTGGTCTGGGCCTGCTCGTGGCGTTGTTGTTGTTCGCGCAGCTGGATGAAGCGTTGCCACGCCCGTTGCAGCCAGTCCTCCAGCGCCTGCCGGGGCGGTGTGTCGTCGGCGGGCAGGTGGCGGGTGATGGTGTCCTGCAGGGTGTGGGCGAAGGTGGTCGAGGCCCAGTCACCATCGGGATAACCGCCCAGGCCGTCGCACAGAATGGCGAACTGATCCTGCCCCAGCGCGAATGTCAGCACCACATCCTCGTTGCGGGCGCGGGCACCGGTGAGCGAATGACTCAGACAGCGAAACGGCATTTTTACGGTTCCAAAGCGGGGGCGGGCTTCACTATACTGCCTCACCATCCGTGCTGTCATGGGCAGTGGTACGGGTAACGAACACTGTTTAAGGAGATCATGGTTATGCGGTTACGCCTTCTGACGCTTCTGTTGCTGCTGGGTACACTGGCCGGCTGCAAAACCCTCGACGGGGGCGGCACATCACAACCGGCGGGCCCGCAACCCAGCGCGCAACTGACTGGCAGCGAAGAAGCCCGCTTTTTCAGCAAATCCGGCCTCACGGCGTGCGCCGGTGGCGCGTTGGTTGGCCTGGCCACCTGCAAGCTCACCAACACCTGTGATTCCGACAAGGGCATGATCACCGCCGCCATGGTCGGTTGCGGTGTGGGCATGGGCGCCAACTATTATCTGGACCAGCGCCGCGCCGAATACGCCAACACCGAGCAGCGCCTGGACACCATGATCGCTGACGTGCGCGAGGACAACCGCAAGCTGCAGACGCTCACCGCTACCGCCACCGACGTACTCAATCAGGACAAACAGAAACTGGCCGCGCTGAAAACCCAGCTGGCGCAGAAACAGGTGGATCAAGCCGCCGCGCAACAGCAACTGGCCCAGGTGGACGCCAATACCCGCTATCTGCGCAGTTCCCTGGCCAATCTGCAGAAGCGCGAACAGGAATGGCGCCAGGTGGCGGCGGCCGAACAGCAGCAGTCGCCGCAGAATCAGGCGCTGAACAGCGAAATCAATCGCATGCAGAAGCAGATCATCTCGCTGCAGGAAAACGTGCAGCAGGTGGAGCAGCAGCGTGCGGCGATTGTGCTGGGGTGATGCGCGGATGAAGCATTCACTGTTTGCTATCGCGGTGGTTACTCTGGCCGGCTGCGCCACCACGCCCCAGGACTGCGATCCCGGCAACCGTGACGCCGGCTTCATCAACAAGGCCGGTTGCGTGTACGGCGGCCACTACGACCAGCGGGTGCAGGAGCGCCAGGCCATTCTGGTGGACGAGCAGAAAGCCAACCAGCTGTTCCGCGCCACCTACGATGCGCTGCAGCAGGAAAGCACCCAGGTGGCCACCGATCTGGCAGCCCAGCAGGCGAGCGTCGATCGTCTTAGCGGCAGCGTGAAGAATTTGCTGGGGGAAATCCGCAGCAAGGCCGCCGGTAACCAGCAGATCGAACAGCAGATCACCGCGGTGGAAACCCAGCTGCAGCAACTGCAGACAGACATGGACGCCGCCCGTGCCAGTGGCACCGCAATGCCGGCGTTGCAGCAGCGCCAGCAGGTGGCGGAGCTGCAGGTGAAGGTGCAGGATCTGCAGCAGGCGCTGGGGTTGCGCTGAGCCTGGGCGGCGCGATCGGTCGCAAGCCGGTCGGCCACGGGCAAGGCCCTTTTTTGGCAATATTTCACAAAGATTTTCCGGCGCATTGTGCTAATTTTGCGCAGCCGATCCTGCCGGACGGCGCCCTTCATAATCTTTTAAACGAATCTTTCTGCAGGATGTTTCTATGACACGTTTGTTCTCTGTATTGGGAATTGGGGCTATTGCCACATTGACTGGTTGCGCTTCTATCGTGAGTGACAGTGACTATCCCGTCGCCATCAAGTCGGCACCGGAAGGCGCTGTGTTTGAAATCACCAAGCTCGACGGCGAAGTGGTTCACTCCGGCACCACGCCGCAAACCGTAACTCTGAAATCCGGTAACGGTTACTTTGGTTCCGCCACTTATGTCGTCAAATTCGAGAAAGATGGCTTCGCCGAGCAGTCAGTCACCATCGACAGCAGCATGGACGGCTGGTTTTGGGGCAATATCATTTTCGGCGGCCTGATCGGCATGTTGATCGTGGATCCGATTACCGGTGCCATGTGGAAACTGCCAGAGAACAGTGAAGTCACGCTGGTGGAACTGGCGCCCCCCACGGAGCCCGTTGTGGAGAATGGCGAGGCTGCATCCCAGCCGGCTGCACCAGTGGAAGTCACAGAAGAAGCCGCTCCGGTAGAAGGCGCCGATACGGGCAAGAGTGCAGAGTCAGCGCCGAAGCCGGAAGACACACTCAGCGTGATTACCATTGATCAGGTGCCAGCGGCCCTGAGGCCCCATTTGGTGCGCATCAACTGATCTGGTCCGGGATAGCCGGTTGCTGCCGGCTGTCCCCCAACCTTTTGGATCATTGATCCCCATCACGATCACACCCACTTTCTCTCCCCAGGTATGCATGGGGGATTGTCTCATCACCTGAGAATAACTAGCATTTGCGTTAATCCTTTCTCCCTGTCGTCGGGGGTGACGCATGTCCCTGTCCTTTTCCGCCCTTCCCGTGGGAGCCCGTGCCCGGGTTGTCAGCTACCACGGCCTGGGTGATTCCTACCGCAAGAAACTCATGAGCATGGGCCTGACGCCGGGCACCTGCTTCACGGTGCAGCGGGTGGCGCCCTTGGGTGATCCGGTGGAAATCAGCGTGCGTGGTTTCTGCCTGAGCCTGCGCCGCCAGGAAGCCGCCGGCCTGCAGGTGGAGGTGCTATGAACACTCCCTTCACCGTGGCCCTGGTGGGCAATCCCAATTGCGGCAAGACCACCCTGTTCAACGCCCTCACCGGCGCCCGCCAGCGGGTAGGCAACTGGCCCGGCGTCACCGTGGAAAAGAAATCCGGCGTGTTTCATCACGGCGGTCAGGAATACGAGCTGATCGATCTGCCCGGCACCTATTCCCTGCATGTGGGCGCCGACGACACGTCGCTGGATGAGCAGATCGCGCAGACATTCATTTTCTCCGGCAATGCGGCGCTGGTGCTGAATATCGTCGATGCGTCGAGCCTGGAGCGCAATCTGTATCTGACCACGCAGCTGCTGGATGCGTCGCTGCCGATGGTGGTGGCGCTGAACATGTCGGACGTGGCGCACCAGAATGGCATTCACATCGATCCGTTCGCGCTGTCGCAGCGGCTGGGTTGCCCGGTGGTGCCCATCGTGGCGAGTCGTGGAGAAGGCCTGGGCATGCTGCTGGACGTGGTGGAAAACCTGCGGGCGAAACCGGTGTGTCCGATGCGGCCGTTCCATTACGCGGCGCCCATCGAACAGGCGATCGCGGAACTGGCACAACCGCTGCGCGGTGTGCGCGACATCCATCATCATCTGCTGGCACTGGCGGCGCTGGAACAGGATGCCGGTGCGCTCAGATTTTTTTCTGCGGAACATCAGCAGCAGCTGCGTGAGCGCAGCGCCGAACTGAGCCAGCAGCTGGGCGAGCCGCTGGAACAGGCGCTGGTGAATGGCCGTTACCGCTGGATCGACGGCGTGGTGAATGACAGCGTGACCCGCGATCAGCAGCGCCATCGCAACTGGTCGCAGCTGCTCGACGCCGTGCTGCTCAACCGGGTGCTGGGGATTCCGCTGTTTCTGCTGGTGATGTATCTGATGTTCATGCTGTCGATCAATGTGGGCAGCGCCTTCATCGACGTGTTTGATGGCATCGCAGCGGCGATTTTTGTCGAAGGCCCGCGCGCCTGGATGAGCAGCCTGCACGCGCCGGAATGGGTCATCGCGCTGCTGGCGGATGGCCTGGGTGGTGGCATCCAGCTGGTGGCGTCGTTCATTCCGGTGATCGCGGGTTTGTTTCTGTGTCTGTCGTTTCTGGAAGATTCCGGCTACATGGCGCGGGCGGCCTTTATCGTCGATCGCGTCATGCGCGCGGTGGGATTGCCGGGCAAGGCGTTCGTGCCGCTGATCGTAGGATTCGGCTGCAATGTGCCGAGCGTGATGGCGGCGCGTACCCTGGAACATCAGAACGATCGTCTGGTGGCGACGTTGATGGCGCCGTATATGTCCTGTGGTGCGCGTCTGACCGTGTACGCGCTGTTTGCGGCAGCGTTCTTTCCCCGCAATGGCCAGAATGTGGTATTCCTGCTCTACATCATCGGCATTGCGCTGGCGATTCTCACGGGCTTTGTTCTGCGACGCTTTATGCTGAGCGGGCCGATGTCGCCATTCATTCTGGAATTGCCGCCCTATCACATTCCCACGCTGAAAAATCTGCTGATTCGCACCTGGCAGCGCTTGCAGGGTTTTGTGCTGCGGGCGGGCAAGGCGATTGTCGCTGTGGTGCTGGTGCTGAACGTGCTCAGCTCCGTGGGCACGGACGGCAGCTTCGGCCACCAGAACAGCGAGCGGTCGGTGATTGCCGCCATCGGCCGCAGCATTACGCCGCTGTTCGCGCCCATGGGGGTGCAGGACGACAACTGGCCGGCCACCGTGGGAATCTTTACCGGGCTGTTCGCCAAGGAAGTGGTGGTAGGCACGCTGGATGCACTGTATTCGGCGGCGTTGCCTGCGTCGGATGCGGCCTTTGATTTCGGCGCGTCCATTGGCGCAGCGCTGCAAACGGTGCCGGACAATCTGGCTGCCCTGGCCCAGCGTCTGGGTGATCCGCTGGGGCTGGATGTGGGCAAGCTGGATGACGCTACTGCCGTGGCCGAGGCGCAGGCCGTGCAGGTGGGTACCCTGGGCGTGCTGGTGCAGCAGTTTGGTGGCGCGGTGGCGGCTTTTGCCTATCTGTTGTTCGTGCTGCTGTATGCGCCCTGCGTCGCCACGCTGGGGGCGGTGTACAAGGAACTGGGCGGCGTGTGGGCCGGTTTCAGTCTGGGCTGGAGCCTGATAATGGGCTACGGGGTGGCGGTGCTGTTCTATCAACTGGCCACGCTGTCCCTGCATCCGCTGGCGTCGCTTACCTGGAGTCTGGCCATGCTGCTGTTGCTGGGCACAGGTTTTGCCGCGCTGATCCTGCTGGGCCGACGTGCGCAGCTGCTGGAGCAGCAGCGCCGGGCGCAGTTGATTCCCCTGGTGAATGTCTGACACGGACACTTGCCATCCAGCGGCTGGCGTTATGTAATCCGCGCATCAGCACCGATCACGGAGTCAGCGCCACCCATGAGCAGTATTTACGACAATCGCGCCTACCGGGCCCGCATCCTGCATTTGCTCGATGATCCGGCCCGCGTCGGTGACAGCGCGCTGCAGTATTTCGAGGACGGTATCCTGTGGATTCAGGATGGCAAGATCAAGGCCGTGGGGCCGGCGGATCAGCTGCTGCCGCTGCCGTTCAATGTCAGCGTGCGCGAATATCCCAATCACCTGATCATTCCCGGTTTCATCGACGCTCACGTGCATTACCCGCAGACCGGCATGATCGGTGCCCACGGCAACCAGCTGCTGGATTGGCTCACCCAGTACACCTTTCCCGCCGAAGCCGAGTTTGGCGATGTCGAACACGCACGCGGCGTGGCGGAATTTTTTCTGCAGGAACTGCTGCGCAACGGCACCACCACCGCACTGGTGTTCTGCACGGTGCATCCGCAGTCGGTGACTGCGCTGTTCAGTGCGGCGAAGGACAAAAACCTCTGTCTGATCGCCGGCAAGGTGCTGATGGATCGCAATGCGCCGCCGGAACTGCTCGACACGCCGGAATGCGCCTACGAGCAATCGAAAAAATTGATCGAGCGCTGGCACAACGTCGATCGCCTGCGTTATGCGGTGACGCCGCGCTTCGCGCCCAGCTCGTCGCCGGAGCAATTGCAGGTGGCGGGAAAACTGCTGCAGGAATATCCCGATCTCTATCTGCACACCCATCTGGCGGAAAACACCGATGAAGTGAAATGGGTGCAGCAACTGTTCCCTCAGGCGCAGGACTATCTGCAGGTGTATGAAGACGCTGGGTTGGTGGGCCGGCGTAGTGTATTCGCCCACGGCGTGCATCTGTGCGACAGCGAATGTCAGCGCCTTGCAGCGGCGGGTGCCACGGTGGCGCACTGTCCGACGTCGAATCTGTTCCTCGGTTCCGGTTTGTTCGATCTGCAGAAAATGCAGCAGCATGGCGTGCATGTGGCGCTGGGTACCGATGTGGGGGCGGGCACCAGCTTTTCGCTGTTCCGCACGCTGGATGAAGCCTACAAGATCCAGCAGCTGCAGGGGGTGAATCTCGCTCCGCTGCAGGCGTTTTATTTTGCCACGCTGGGCGCGGCGCGCGCGCTGAGCCTGGATCACTGCATCGGCAATCTGCAGGCCGGCAAGGATGGTGATTTCGTGATTCTGGATCTGGACGCCACGCCGCTGCTGGCCTATCGCCTGCAACACTGTCGCGGGCCGGAGGATCTGCTGTTCGTGCTCAATACCCTGGGGGATGATCGCCTGGTGCAGGCCACGTATGCAGCGGGGCAGTGCGTGCACCGGCGTGGCGGGCATGGTTGACGAAGCGATGACAGGGATTCAGACACGCTGCCGGATGAAACTGCTGAGTTGCATGCGCACGGTTTGCTGGAGTCTGCTGGGTGTTCTGTGGTGCGCCGTTGCCAGCGCCAATCCGCACTACGAACTGTATTGCGCAAGCTGCCACGACACGCAGGCGGACAACGGTTTTGCTCCGCGCCTGTTCGGCACGACGCTGGATACGGCTGCTTTCCGCCGCGTTGTGCGCGAAGGACGCGAACCCATGCCGGCATTCCTGACCGCAGATCTGAGCGATGCCGAAGTGGCCGCGATCCACACCTGGCTGCAGACCGCCGGCAACGCGCAGCCCGCTCGCACCCAGGGTTCATCACGCACCACGCCCACGCTGGCAACCGGTGCCCGGTTACCCACCGGAGTAAATGTCGAGGCGCTCCGTAAGCCCTCGCCAGCCAGTGTCTATCGCCTGCAATGCGCGGGATGTCATGGTGCGGTCGATGCGCCTCTCAATCCGCCTGTTCTGCAACGGGATATCTCCGGCGCACTCCCGCTGTCGATTCCCGATCTGCGTTTCATGACCATGAAGTTTGAAGACTTCTCGCGCCTCACCTATTTCGGTCATGGACGGATGCCAGCGTTCCCCCGTTTGCGTTACGAGCAGCTGGATCTGCCGCTGTATGAGTATTTGCGCGGACTGCGGCCGGCGCAGCCCAAGCAGGTGTGCCGGGATGAAGCGCGCCAGACCACACACCGGCACTGGGGCGCCGAGCTCTACACCAGTCAATGCGCACGTTGTCACGGCGGCGAGTTTCAGGGCAGCCCCGGCACAGATGGCCGTGCCGCCATCCCTGCGATGCAGCGCCCGGTGCCGGTGGGACGCATCCGCGAGTTCATTCGCAATGGGCACGCCAACCGTCTGGCAGCACCACTGCCCCAGCTCACCGATAGCGATGTGTTCCAGCTCGCCGCCTATATCGCTGTGACCCGAGGTTGGGACACAGCGCCGCCGGAAAACACGCCCGCTGCTTTCACCTGGTGGAACGGCGGACAGTGCCGCAAGGAAGTGTGCACAACGCTGGCACACGCGGCGGACGAACGCATAGCCGCACGCCCCAGTGATTGGCGTCGACCCAATGCCGGTACGGAAGAATGCGCGGCCTTTGAGCGCAAACCCAAGGGTGTCGCGTCGCCCGACAACCAGTGCTGGGCCAAAGAAGAAGTGGATCGCTTTGAATCCCTGTGCGACGACTTTCAGCCAGGTATTTCCGCGCGCTATCCGCGCCCACGGGAGGTGCAGGCTGTCGTCACAGCGCAGAGCGTTGCCAACACGTCGCTGCGTTCGGCCTGGACCAGGGAAAGCGCCGTGCTGACCTGCCAGTTTGGCCCGGAGGTCAGCCCCAACCTGCAATCACCCCATCGCGCCAATCCATCCCGCGCCAACTGGCAGCTGCGTCTGTACCTGCCGTTGCTGGATCGCGCCAACCCCAAAGCCCCCACCAGCGGCGGCGGATGCTGGTGGGCGCAACCGGAGCAGACCTTGGGCCAGGGCAATCCCCGCAGCGGAAAAATCACCCTGTATGTGCGTCTGCCGGAAGGCGGCGCGCAGCCCGCCGAAAAGTGGTGGCCAGGCGGGCACGATTTACAGCGCCATCACGGGCTGGAGAACGAACGGGAACCGCTCAGCAGCTTCAGCAAAACCGAGCGGCCTTTTTACGAGGCCATTCAGGCCCTGCGTCGCACCGGGCAGTTTTCAATTCGCGTCCACCGCAATGTGATCCGGGATGAGCGCCGCAAAAATACCGCGCTGACTTCCGGCAACCCGGTTTTCAGCAACGTCGCGTGGTCGGCGGATCAGACCGGCGACAATCTGTAAGCAACGCTGAAACTGAAAGGGCGCAGAAATGAAAAGGGGCGCAATCCCTGCGCCCCGTCGCTGCTGTCCGTGCAAAGCGCCTCACCTTGCGTGAGGCGAAACACCATCAACCGCCGATCTTGCCGCCATCGTTCTTGGTCACGATAACCGTGGCAGAGCGGGGACGCGCGCCAGCGCCATCGGGCCAGTCGCTCGGACGCGGTTCACCCGGATGCTGGATGTTGACGAACATGGTGCGGGCGTTGGGCGTGTTGATCACACCGGTGACTTCGCAACCGTAAGGACCCACCAGGAAGCGACGCACGTCACCGGTGTTGGGATCGGCGGCGAGCATGGCGTTGTTGCCGAACGGGCCGGCGGTGAGCTGGCTGCCGCTCATGTCGGTCTGAATCCACAGGCGGCCGTCTTCGTCGAACCACAGGCCATCGGGGCTGGCGTGAATGTTGGACTCATCCAGCGCCGGCGTGCCTTCCTTCACCAGAATCGCGCTGTCGGTGACCGGGCCGGCCAGCAGGAAGATATCCCACAGGAACGCATTGCCGGCGAAATTCGCGCTGACTTCGTTCCAGCGGATGATGTGGCCGTAGGGATTCGGGCCGCGCGGGTTGGCGGCGTCCACGTTGGCGGCGCCACGGCTGCTGTGATTGGTGAGGGTGAAATACACTTCGCCGGTGCGCGGATGCACGGCGCCCCATTCCGGACGATCCATCTTGGTGGCACCCATCATGTCGGCGGCGGTGCGGGTGTTGATCAGCACGTCACCCTGATCGGCAAACACCACGCCGGTCTCAGCCATGCGCGCCTGGAACGCAGCATCGTTGAAATCCAGCGGCAGCCATTCACCGGTGCCATCGGCGTTGAACTTCGCTACGTACAGCGTGCCTTCGTCCAGCAGCCAGCTGCCAGCGGTGCGCTTGCTGTAGTTGTGCTTGGACACGAATTTGTAGATGTATTCGTTGGTGGCGTCGTCGCCGGAATAGCACACGATGGGCTGGCCGCTCTTGGCTCTCTGGAACACGATGCCTTCGTGGGCGAAGCGGCCCAGGGCGGTGTGTTTCACCGGTGTGCTGGTGGGGTTGAACGGATCGACTTCCACGATCCAGCCGAAGGTGTTGGCTTCGTTGCGGTAGTCTTCAGCGGCAGATGCGCCGGTGGGGGTAACGTCGAAGCGCTTGTACACGTCCTCGTTGACGGATTCCCAGCGGTAGCGGCTGCTGCTGCCGGTGCCGTAACGGGACAGTTCGCGCGGACGCTCGGCGCTGGCAACGCCGGTGCGGAAGTAGCCGGCCCAGTTTTCTTCACAGGTCAGATAGGTGTTCCAGGGCGTGTAGCCGTGGGCGCAGTTGTTCAGGGTGCCACGGGTGCGGGTGCCATCGGGGCTGAACTTGGTGACCATCTTGGCGTGGCCGGCGGCGGGGCCGGTGATTTCCATTTCGGTGGCGCCGGTGATGCGGCGGTTGATGCTGCTGGGCACCACATGCCACTCGCCGCTGTAGTCCTGGGCGATTTCGATCACGGATACACCGTGGGCCGCCACTTCCTTGCGCACTTCGTCAGCGGGGCGCACGCCGTCCACCAGGGTGGCGCCAGCCGGATGCAGAGTGCCCTGGTCGATGTATTCGTGGTTCATCACCAGCAGGCCGTGGGTGGAGCTTTCGCCGCCTTTCTTGCAGTCGATGGGGAAGAAGTGCATGCCGTCGTGGTGCTGGCCCACCTGCTGTTCCTGCTCTTCACCGGTGTTGGTGCCATCCTCGCGGTAAGCGGGGAAGCTGCCAGTGATCGGCGTGCCCCAGGGTACAAACGCTTTGGCGCTGTAGCCTTCCGGCACGGTGATGGTGTCGTCGCGGTTGGCGGCTACCGGCGTGAAGCCCAGCAGATTGGGTTTGCAGCCGGTCATGGTCAGGCCCAGGGCGCCGATCATGGTGGCACCGACGCCGCCTTTCAGCACGGTGCGACGCTGGATGTTTTCCGCCAGGATGGATTGGAAAGTCGGATTATTGGAGTGGTTGGACTCGGGCTCGATGCCCTGCAACAAAAGGTCATGTTCGTGGGAGTTCATGGTCTTGAAACCTCAATTATTCACATGGGCGAAATTTGCACGGAATAGAGTGCATCGCCTCTGTGACCGAACGATTACAGACCGATCTGTTTATAAAACCCCCAAATTTGACAGCACCCGGCAATGCAGGGAAGCTTGCAGCAAAGCCGCCGCCGGTGGCATTCGCAGTCCGACCCGAGAACAACAACATGTCGAAACAATACCCTCACGTCGATCCCGATGGCCTGCTCGAATATTCCGTGGTGTTCACGGATCGCGCACTCAACCACATGTCGCCGACCTTCCAGCAGGTGATGCGGGATATTTCCGCCACGCTGAAAAGCGTTTACCACGCAGCAGCGGTGGTGGTGGTGCCGGGCGGCGGCACGTACGGGATGGAAGCGGTGGCGCGGCAGCTGGCCACCGGCCAGACCTGTCTGGTGATCCGCAACGGCTGGTTCAGTTATCGCTGGAGCCAGATTTTTGCGATGGGGAAAATTCCCGCCGAAGAAATCGTTCTGAAGGCGCGCCAGCAGGGCAGCGGTGCCCAGGCGCCGTTCGCACCGCCACCGATCGAGGAAGTGGTGGCCACGATTCAAAAAGAAAAACCTGCGCTGGTGTTTGCGCCCCATGTTGAAACGGCGTCCGGCGTCATCCTGCCGGACAATTATCTGCGCGCCGTGGCCGATGCCGTGCACAGCGTGGGCGGTTTGTTCGTGCTGGATTGCGTGGCGTCGGGCACGGTGTGGGTGGACATGAAACAGTGTGGCGTGGATGTGCTGATCAGCGCGCCGCAGAAAGGCTGGAGTGCATCGCCCTGCAGCGCACTGGTGATGTTGAGCGACGCCGGGCTGGCGCGGGTGCAAGCCACCCAAAGCACCAGCTTCGCCGGCGATTTATTGAAATGGCTGCAGATCATGCAGGCCTATGAAAACGGCGGCCACGCCTATCACGCCACCCTGCCTACCGACGCGCTGATGCGCTTCCGCGACAGCATGCTGGAGACGCAGAAAATCGGTTTCAATCTGCTGCGGGAACGGCAGTGGGAGCTGGGCGACAAGGTGCGCGCGCTGCTGGCGGCGCGTGGCTTTCCCAGCGTGGCGGCCGAAGGCTTTGGCGCGCCGGGAGTGGTGGTGAGCTACACCCGTGATCCCGAGATCCAGAACGGCAAAAAATTCCTCGCGCAAGGATTGCAGACCGCCGCCGGCGTGCCGCTGATGTGCGACGAGCCGGCGGATTTCAGAACGTTTCGCGTCGGCCTGTTCGGTCTGGACAAATGGCTGAACGTGGAGCAGACGGTGGCGAATCTGCGGCAGGCGCTGGACGCGGTGCAATAACGTCTCAACAACGCATCGTCAGGACGGGCGCCGCTGCACCACATCCACACCGATGCCGTTGGGGTCGAGCACCACGAAATGGCGCTCACCCCAGGGCTCGTCCCGCACTGGTACTTCGATGCTTACACCCATCCCGCGCAAACGCTCGCAGGTGGCGTCCACATCTTCCACGTCGATGGTGATCCACATGCCCTGACCCTGCAGCGGCGCGCGGAAGGGTTTTGCCTGCGCTTCCAGGCCCGGCAACAGAAAACCGATTTCGCCGCCGCCCAGTTCCAGCAGCACAAACCAGTCGCTTTCGAACACCACGTTGCAGCCAAACAGCCGCACATAAAAATCCCGCGACGCCTGCACATTGGGTGTCACGATACCCGACCACAGTTTCATATTAGTTTCCTCCCGTTGATTAATTCTGACGGGCAGTGTGCGGGATGTGCGTCTGCGGTTCTTGGAAAAAATCGACATCCTGCCGGCCCCGCCATTGCTGCGGTGTACAACCGGCCAGCGCATTGAAATCCCGGTTCATGTGGCTTTGGTCGCTGTAGCCGCAGCGCAGTGCCACGTCCGCCAGCGGCAGCTGGTGACTGGGCTGCAGCCAGAAACAGGCATGATGAAAGCGCTGGATGCGGGAGAACAGTTTGGCGGAAATGCCAACGGCAGAAAGAAAATCCCGTTCCAGCTGGCGCTGGCTGCGTGCACCCTGTTCTGCGAGCGCGGCAATCGGCACCTGTCCGCGCTGCTGAATCAGGACGTCGATCAGCCGATCTTCCCGCCGCGCTACCGGTGGCTGGTGCTGCAAATGCGCCAGCAGTGCCTGATCGAGAAATTCAAATGGATCGGGACTGGTGAGCAACGCCTCCAGTGGCAACGGAAACGCCAGCAGGTTGTCGGTGGCGTGACGCTGATCGGTCAGCTCCCGCGCACACGCCAGCAGGAAATGCCGGCTCTGCCCCGGCTGAAAACGGATGCCGAGGAAATGCCAGGCCGTGGGCAGCGGAATATCCTGCGGTTGCGTGGTGGTGCCGTACACTTGCGCGGTGCCAGTGCTGCCTTGCCACTGCACCACCACATCCACCGCGCCGTCCGGCAGAATCCGGTGCAGCGGCGCCAGATTGTCCCGGCTCAGCCAGTAATGCTGGATGAAGGGACGCAGGGCAGGAGCAGGCGCCACCAGCAGCATGGCGATACCTACGCAGCGGCCTTCTGCGCCGCCAGATGCCGTTCCCGCAGCAGCAGAAACAGCGGAAACGCGAACGCCAGCGCGATGCCCAGGGTGAAAATCGGAATCAGCCACCAGTGCTTCATCTGCAGGCGCTTGGCTTCCACGTTCGACCAGGTGAGGAAAGTTGCTGCGGCGATGATGACATCCCAGCTGATGGAACTGGCGGCATGATTCACAAAGCAGTCCGCAATGAACTGGCCCATGTCCATGGCGCCGTACTGCAGCGCGAACTGGATGTTGTAAAACCAGGTCAGTGTGATCCCCAGCAGGGCCAGTACGCCGTAAATGATCTGCTTTTTCATGTCGGATTCCTGTCGAGCGCCCTGCGCGGGCGTGGGGTCATTATGGCGTGAGTGACGCGCGCGGGAAATGATGAAAGGCCGGCCAAAGGCGCTTCAAATCAGCACCGTCGGTTGTTATGATGCGGAACTCATCGGTTCTGACTGATCAGACTATACCCCAACGAGGCCCCATGACCCAACGTATTCTGGTCACCGGCGCTACTGGCGCCCAAGGTGGCGCCCTGGTGCCGCTGCTGTTACAGCGCGGTTTTGCCGTGCGTGCCCTGACCCGCGACCCTGCCAAGCCGGCCGGCCGCGCCCTGGCTGCCCTGGGGGCCGAGGTGGTGCCCGGTAACCTGGACGACGAAGCCTCGCTGGAGCGGGCCTGCGTCGGCTGTCATGGCGTGTTCTCGGTGCAGAACTTCTGGGAAAAGGGCGTGGGTCACGACCGTGAAGTGGAGCAGGGCTGCAAGCTGGCCCGCGCCGCGAAAAAAGCCGGTGTGCAGCATTTCGTGCAGACCTCGGTGGCCAACTGCGATCACGCCCCTGGCGTGCTGCATTTCGAAAGCAAATACAAAATCGAGCAGTACATCGACTCCCTCGGCCTGCCGCGCACCTTTCTGCGGGAGGTTTTCTTCATGGAAAACTTCACCCAGCCGGTGATGAGTTCCGGCGTGAAGAAGGCCATGGGTCCCTACTGGATTCTGCCCACCATCATTGGCCTGCTCGATCGCGATATCCGTTTCCACATGATTTCGGTGGCGGACATCGCGTGGTTTGCGGCGGATATTTTTGCCCATCCCCAGCAGTACCTGGGCACCCATCTGGATGTGGCGGGCGATGTACTCACCGGCACCCAGATGCGCGACATTTTCCGAGAGGTGACCGGCCGGCGTTTGCTGCCCACCTCGAAACTGCTCACGCGCCTGGCATTGCGGCTGATCAATCCGGAATCCGCCCGCCAGTTCCAATGGAATAATCAGCAAGGCTGGAATTTCGCGATCGAGCCGCTGCGTCAGTGCCATCCGGGCCTGATCAGTTTCCAGCAGTTTCTTTCCCACCATTACGTCACGCAGGAAAAAGGAGTCCGTCATGCCGCAGGTTGAAGCGCGCCACGTATTCGAACACGACGCCGACAAGGTATGGGATCTGACCGGCAATTTCGCCGGCCTGCATCACTGGCTGCCCGGTGTGGTGGAGTGTTCGGTGGAAGGCAGTGGTGCGCGCGACCAGGGTGGCAATGCCGTGCGCGTGGTGACGTTCGTCAATGGCAGTGTGGCGCGGGAATCGCTGGAGTCGTTTGACGCCGTCGCACGCCGCTATCGTTACGCCATTCTGTCCGCCGAGGGCTTCAATGCCAATACGCGTTTCGAAGCCACCTTCCAGGTGGTGTCGCTGGCGCCGCAGCAGTGTGAGGTGATCTGGCAGGCCCAGTTCAGTCTGCCCGCCGACCTGCCACCGGAAAAGGCAGACAAGGCAGGCACCAAGGTACAGCAGACGTACCGATTCTTTCTCCAGCATCTGGCGACCGTGCTGGAAAAACGGGCTTCGTAGCATCAGCTTCGCCATCGCGCTATGCTGTAACCCTTGTACCGTTCGGGAGACAGCACGATGGCCGAAACCGATGTACACGCGCCCCTGCGCCAGGATGTGCGCCTGTTGGGACAATTGCTGGGCGATACGCTGCAGGAGCAGGAAAGTGGCCTGCTGCTGGATCTGGTAGAGCAGATCCGCAATCTGGCCAAGCACGCGCGCGCAGGTCACGAGGAACAGCACAAGCAGCTGCTGGAAAAGTTGTCCCGCCTGCAACCGCATCAGCTGGTGCCGGTGGCCCGTGCCTTCAGCCACTTTCTGAACCTGGCCAATCTGGCGGAACAGTATCACCGTGTGCGCCGGCGTCGTGCGTATCAGGCCAGTGGTCGCAAGAATCAGCGCGCCACTCTCAATGAACTGTGGCCGCGCCTGCAGAAGGCCGGCGTGTCCGAAGACGCTTTTTTCAACACGCTGCAGCAGCTGTCCATCGAACTGGTGCTCACCGCCCATCCCACCGAAGTCACCCGCCGCACCCTGATCCAGAAGCACGATGACATCACCGATTGTCTGGAAACACTCGACACCCGCAAGCTGACGCCGCAGGAACAGGCGCAGGTGATACGGCGCCTGAAACGCAATATCGTGGCGGCGTGGAACACCGATGAAATCCGCGCCGAACGCCCCACGCCGGTGGACGAGGCCAAGTGGGGTTTTGTCACCATCGAGCAGACACTCTGGCACGCCCTGCCTGCTTATTTGCGCGAACTTGATGACTGGCTGCAGCAAAATCTGCAGCGTCGGCTGCCGATGGATTTCGCGCCGGTGAGTTTTGCGTCCTGGATGGGCGGTGATCGCGATGGCAATCCCAATGTCACGGCGGACGTCACCGAAGAAGTGTTGCGACTGGCGCGCTGGATGGCGGCTGATCTGTTTGGCCGCGATCTGGAAAAACTCTACCACGAACTATCCATGCAGGCGTGCAGTGCAGAATTGCGCGAGCAGGTGGGTGATGTGCGCGAACCTTACCGCGCGTTGCTCAAACCGCTGCGGGATCGTCTGCAGCACACCAAGCTCTGGCTGAATGCGCTGCTGCAGGGCGACACCTGGCGTGGTCTGGAACCGATCCAGACGACAGATCAATTGCTGGAGCCGTTGCTGCTGTGTCATCGTTCGCTGGTGCAGTGCAATCTGCGCGAAGTGGCCGATGGCGAACTGCTCGACACCATCCGCCGCCTGCACGGCTTTGGCGTGACGCTGCTGCGTCTGGATGTGCGGCAGGAATCCAGCCGTCATCGCGACGCCATCGCCGCCATCACCCGCGATCTGGGCATGGGCGATTACGCCGAGTGGGATGAAACGCAACGCCAGGAATTTCTGCTGGCGGAACTCACCAGCAAGCGACCGCTGATTCCGCCGGATTTTGCCCCGGAACCGGAAGTGGCCGAAGTGCTCGCCACCTTCCGCATGCTGGCGCAGCAGCGTCACGAAGCGCTCGGTGCGTACGTGATCTCGATGGCGCACGCGCCGTCGGATGTGCTGGCGGTGCAGCTGCTGCAAAAAGCCAGCGGCATGAAAACATTCATGCGGGTGGTGCCACTGTTCGAAACCATCGACGATCTGCAGCACGCGCCGCAGACACTGACCCAACTGCTGCAGCTCGCCGAATATCGCGCCAGCATCAACGGCCGCCAGGAAATCATGATCGGCTATTCCGATTCCGCGAAAGATGGTGGCTTTCTGGCAGCGGCGTGGATGCAGTATCAGGCCCAGGAACAACTGGCGCAGATCTGTCGCCAGCACGACGTGCAACTGACACTGTTTCATGGCCGTGGCGGTTCCACCAGCCGCGGCGGGGCGCCGTCCCACGAGGCGATTCTGTCGCAGCCGCCTGGTGTAGTGAACGGCCGCATTCGCATCACCGAACAGGGTGAAGTGATTCGCGCCAAGTTCAGTCCGTTCGGTGTCGCTGTGCGCAGTCTGGAACGTTACGTGGCGGCGATGCTGGATGCGACGCTGCTGCCGCGCATCGCACCGGAGCCGCAGTGGCGCGAGCGCATGGAACAACTGGCGCAGACGTCGGCGGAAGCCTATCGCCAGCTGGTGAAAAGCGATGCGCATTTTCTGCAGTATTTCCAGCACGTCACGCCGGAGCAGGAACTGCAGCGCCTGCCGCTGGGCAGTCGCCCGGCAAAACGGCGTCAGCGCGGCGGCATCGATACGTTGCGCGCGATTCCGTGGGTGTTCGCGTGGACGCAGATGCGCCTGATGCTGCCCGCCTGGCTGGGGGTGGACGTGGCGTTTGGCCAGGCACTGGCGCAGGGGCACGGCGAACAGCTGCATGAAATGTACGAGCGCTGGCCGTTCTTCCGCATGATGATCGGCATGCAGGAAATGGTGCTGGCAAAATCCGACGCCCAGATCGCCGCCTACTACGAACGCCGCCTGGGGGAAGACGAGGATCGCCAGCTGGGCCAGACGCTGCGCACGCGCCTGGCGGAAATGATCGATCTGGTTATCACCATCACTGGCCACAGCGTGCTGCTGCAGAACAACGCGGTGATCCGTCGTTCCATCGAGGTGCGCAATCCCTATCTGGATCCGCTGCACATGCTGCAGGTGGAGCTGATGCGCAGCAGTCGCGGTCAGGTGGCGGAAGATCCCCAGCAGACCCGCGCCCTGATGATCACCGTGGCAGGCATTGCGGCGGGGATGCGGAATACGGGGTGACTGTGGCGGGCGTCATTCTTTGAAAGTACGATCTGTGAAACAATGGCGCCGCCTTTCAATTTCTCCCTTCCCATCACGAGGACACCATGACTTCTCCCATTCGCGTCGGCACCCTGCTGGGCGTTGGCCTGCTGCTGGCGGCCTGCGGTGGCACCGGCAAGCAGGACGAACTGCGCGATCCCATTTCGCAAACCGGTATTTCCGTGGGCCTGCAGGTGAATCTGCCGCGGGATGCGACCAATGCCGATGCTGCCGCCACCATTTTTAAAAATGCGCAGCGCCAGCCCCTGGTGGGCGGTGATTTTTTCATGGCGCGCTCGACAGTGGATGAAGCGGTGCTGAAATCCCTGGAAAACCTCAGCGGCGATTATCTGGGCCGACTGGCTGTCGCCGGCCCCACCGATCCGGTGACGCTGAGCACCGAATACGATCCGATACGCGCGCGGGAGGATCGCTGGTATCCGGTGGATGAACTGCTGATTGATCCCGGCCCCAATCCCGATCTGGTGGGCTACAGTGGTGAAATCCTCATCCCGGCGCCGCTGCAAATCACCTCGGCCCGCAATGCCACTTATGCCTCGCGCAGTGACAACATCGTGCTGACCTGGACACCGGGCAACGGCCAGCAGATGACCAGCAACGCGGTGGTGACCTGTGTCGATGCCAGTGGCCGCAGCTACCGCTATCCGCGCTTCAATGTGCTGGGCAATGTGGATGGCGCCGGCACCTTCACGTTGCAGGTGAATGACATCATCCCTAACACCAACATCATCAATGCAGTGGCGACCTTCGTGCACGAAGTGTCCACACTGATTACGGTGGCGCTGCTGGAGTATTACAGCTACGGCCTGGTGAGTGTAAGCAATGTGCCGCTGGCAACGTTTGTCGTGCAGCACTGTGATGTGGATCTGACGGTGTTTCGCGAGATCGGCTATCCGTTGCCGCAGAACGTGGCGGGTGGCTTTGTGATTGGCAGTACCAGCGACACCGTGCGTTTCCGTTTTGATCCCCCTTGAGCCGAGGCCCCTTCATGAAACGTTTTATTGCTGTATTTCCGCTGGCCCTCCTGAGCATCACACCACTGCAGGCGCAACCGGCCGGCACCGGTGTGGGCGCCCATCTGGCGTATGTGGCCAACGATGCGGGCTCGGGGTCTGACCTTGATGCCAACCTGCGTGGCGAACTCTTCGGCCAGCTGCGTTTCAATCCCCACCTTGCGTTCGAGCTGGGCTACGCCCATTCCACCTCCACCGAAGAAGAAGGCGCCGACAATCAGGGTACCTACAGCATCGACATCACCAGCGACGATTTCTATGGCGGCGTGCGCCTGCAGAGTCAGGCGATTGGTGCATGGTCGCTGTATGGCCGCGGCGGACTGCTTTACTACCGCTCGGAAATCGATTTTGCCGAGGAATTTTTTGGCCTGAAGCCCGGCGGCGAAATCGAGGAGATCGAAGAAGGCATTGGTTACTACCTGGAAGCAGGTGTGAGTTATGCTGCCGCGCCTGAACTGCTGCTGGATCTGGGCTTCACGTATCGCGTGCGGCAGGACTATTTTGAAGATTCCCGCCGTCCCTTCGATCTGGAGGAAATGGGCGTGACAGCGGGACTGGTGTGGCTGCTGCGGTGAGGCCGCTCAAGCCTCACCGTTTACCAGCGGATTCACCCGCTTGCCGGCAAACAGCTGCCGCACCACCACAAAGAACACCGGCACGAAAATCACCGCCAGCACCGTGGCGGCAATCATGCCGCCCATTACGCCGGTACCGATGGCCTGACGGCTGGCGGCGCCGGCACCACTGCTGATCGCCAGCGGCAGCACACCAAAGGTGAAGGCGAGCGACGTCATCAGAATCGGGCGGAAACGCAAGCGGCATGCCTCCACCGTCGCCGCAATCACACCCTTGCCCTGCTCCTGCAATTCCTTGGCGAATTCCACGATCAGAATCGCATTCTTCGCCGACAGGCCGATGATGGTGATCAAGCCCACCTTGAAATACACATCGTTGGGCATGCCGCGCAGATACACCGCTGCCAGTGCGCCGAGCACGCCCAGTGGCACCACCAGCATCACCGCCACCGGAATGCTCCAGCTTTCGTACAGCGCGGCCAGACACAGGAACACCACCAGCAGCGACAGCATGAACAGCGCCGGCGCCTGATCGCCGGAGATGCGTTCTTCCAGCGACACGCCCGACCACTCGAATGCGAAACCTTCCGGCAATTGCGCCGCCAGTTCTTCCATCACCGTCATCGCTTCACCGGAGCTGTGACCTGGCGCCGCCTGGCCGCCGATTTTCATGGCGGGCAGGCCGTTGAAACGTTCCAGCCGGGGTGAACCCATTTTCCAAGTCACCGTGGCAAACGCCGAGAACGGCACCATGTCACCGCGATTATTGCGCACCCGCAGTTTGAGGATATCTTCCGGCAGCATGCGCGCCGGCGCATCGGCTTGTACGATCACCTTCTGCACGCGGCCACCCCGCACGAAATCGTTGGCATAGGCCGAGCCCATCGTTACCGACAGCGTGCTGTTGATGTCCGCAATGGCGATGCCCAGCGCACTCGCTTTGGCGCGATCGATCTGCACATCCAGTTGTGGCGTGTCTTCTAGGCCTTCGGGGCGCACCGCCTTCAGTGCGGGATGTTTGCTGGCCAGCCCCAGCAGCTGGTTGCGGGCTTCCACCAGACGCTGGTGGCCGTGGCCGCCAATATCCTGCAGCTGGAATTCAAAACCCGTGGCGGTGCCCAGTTCCGGAATCGACGGCGGATTGAGCGGGAAAATTACCGCGTCCTTGATCTGCGACAGATGGTCGAAGGCGCGCGCCACCACCGCTTTCACATGCTGATCCGGGTTGGGCCGCTCGTGCCAGGGTTTCAGCCGCACAAAGGCGATGCCGTTGTTCTGGCCGGCGCCGAAAAAGCTGAAACCTGCCACCGTCACCATCTTCGACACATTGGGTTCTTCCTTGAGAAAATAATTTTCCATCTGCCGCAGCACATCCAGCGTACGTTGCTGCGTTGCACCCGCCGGCAACTGCACAATGGTAATGAAGTAGCCCTGATCTTCCTCGGGAATGAACGCAGTAGGCAGGCGCAGCGCAAACCAGGTGACGCCACCCACCAGCACCACAAAAATCAGAAAATAGCGCACGGTGCGTCGCAGCACATGATGCACGCCGCGCTCGTAAAAATCCGTGGTGCGATTGAACATGCGGTTGAACCAGCCGTAGAAACCCTTGCGCGGACCTTCGCCCTCGTGACGTTTCAGCAGCGTGGCACACAGGGCGGGCGTCAGGCTCAGCGCAAGAAAGGCCGAGAACAGAATCGACACGATCAGCGCCAGCGAAAACTGCCGGTAAATATTCCCCACTGAACCCGCGAAGAACGCCATCGGCACAAACACCGCCACCAGCACCGTCGTAATACCGACGATGGCGCCGGTAATCTGACCCATGGCCTTGCGCGTCGCTTCCTTGGGCGACAGATGCTCCTCGTGCATGATGCGCTCGACGTTCTCCACCACCACGATGGCGTCGTCCACCAGAATACCGATGGCCAGCACCAGACCGAACAATGTCAGCACATTGATGGAAAAACCGAACAGCTGCATGCCGATGAAGGTGCCCATCAACGCCACTGGCACCACCAGCGTCGGAATCAGCGTGGCGCGAAAATTCTGCAGGAACACCAGCATCACCAGGAACACCAGCAGCACCGCTTCCAGCAGCGTCTTCACCACTTCGCGAATGGAAATCTCGACGAAATCGGACGTGTCATAAGGCACATCCCACTGCATGCCCTCGGGGAAAAACTGCGCCAGTTGCGCCATGCGCTCGCGTACCAGGCGCGCAGTTTCCACTGCATTGCCGGAAGGCGACAGCTTGATGGCGAGCGGTGCCGCTGGCTGGCCATTGATGAAGGCAGCGCGGGCATAACTGGCACCGGCCAGTTCGATGCGCGCGACGTCCTGCAGGCGCACGCTGGAACCGTCGGGATTCGCCTTCAGCAACACCTCGCCGAATTGTTCCGGCGTGGACAGGCGGCTGTCGGTGACGATGGTGGCATTCAGCTGCTGGCCCAGTACGGCAGGCAGCGCACCGATTTCGCCGGCACTCACCTGCACGTTCTGGGATTGAATCGCCCGCACGATGTCCGCGGGCAACAGGCTGAACGCGGTCAGCTTCACCGGATCGAGCCACACCCGCATGGCGTACTCGGTGCCAAACACCTGCGCTTCGCCGACGCCTTTCACCCGTCGCAACTGATCCAGAATGCGCGTGTTGGCGTAGTCGCCAAGCGCGGTGGAATCCATGCTGCCGTCGCTGGAACTGATGGTGGCAATCAGCAGAAAATTACGGGTGGCCTTGTCCACGCGCACGCCCTGGCGGCGCACATCTTCCGGCAGACGTGCTTCCACCCGTTTCACGCGGTTGTTCACTTCCACCAGTGCAACATCCACATTGGTGCCCGAGGCAAAATACGCAGTGATGGTGGCGCTGCCATCGGAACTGCTGTTGGAATTCATGTACAGCAGGCCTTCGATGCCGTTGAGTTCCTGCTCGATGACAGCGGTGACGGTTTCTTCCAGCGTCTGTGCCGACGCACCGGGATAGGCAGCGGTGACCGCGATGGAAGGCGGTGCGATGTTGGGATACTGCGCCACCGGCAACTGGCGCACGGACAGCGTGCCACCCAGCAGAATCAGCAGCGCGATTACCCAGGCAAAGATCGGACGATCGATAAAAAAGCGGGCCATGGGGTGCTCCTTACAGCGGCTGCACGAATGCTGGCGCCTGTTTCATCGGCACGGCTTTGGCCAGCGCGCCGGGGCGCACCTTTTGCAGACCTTCCACAATCACCTGTTCGCCGCCGCTCAGTCCGCTGCTGACAATCCAGCGGTTGCCGTGGGCGCGTTCGGTCTTGATCGGCAGCGGCACCACCTTGCCGTCGGGCAGCACCGTCATCACCTGCTCGCCCTGAGCGGTGCGGATCAGCGCGCGCTGGGAAATCGTGAACGCCTGCTGATACACCGCCTGCTCCACATCCACCCGCACAAACATGCCCGGCAACAGCAGACGATCCGGATTGGGCACTTCCGCGCGCAGCAGCACTTCGCCGGTGCCGGGATCCACCGTCATTTCCGAGAACAGCAATTTGCCGTGATGATCGTAGTCGGTACCGTCTTCCAGCAGCACCAGCACATCCGGTTCATCCACGCCGGAAGAGGAATCCACCATGCGCTTGCGCCGGTATTTGAGAATCTCGCTGGAGGACTGGGTGAAATTCACGTAGAGCGGATCGAGCTGCTCGATGGTGGTGAGGTGCGTGGCTTCGTTCTTGCCCACCAGCGCGCCTTCGGTCACCAGTGCGCGCCCGATGCGGCCACTGATGGGCGCCCGCACACTGGCATAGTTCAGGTCGATCTGGGCCCGCATCACCGCGGCTTTGGCCGCAGCCACCTGCGCTTCGGCCTGCTTCGATCCGGCCAGGGCTTCGTCATATTCCTGCTGGCTCACCGCCTTGCGCTCGAGCAGGCTTCTTATCCGCTGCCGCTTGATGTTGGCGATGGCAAGGTCGGCCTCGGCGCGGGCCTGGGTGGCCTTGGCCGCATCCAGATCGGCTTGCAGAGTAGCGGGGTCGATCTGGAACAGCAGATCGCCGGCTTTTACCTCGCTGCCTTCGGTGAACAGGCGTTTCTGGATGATGCCTTCCACCCGTGCCCGCACTTCTGCCGTGCGCAGTGCCTGCACCCGGCCCGGTAGTTCGGTCTTCACCACCACCCGTTCTGGCTGTACCACCTCGACCACCACTTCGGGCACGTGGTCATCCTGTGCGCCGCCACCCTGGCCGGATTCGCCACAGGCAGAGAGCAGCAGGGCGGCCAGCAGGCCGGAAACGAGCAGGCGGGGATTCAGGGGCATGGGTGAATTCTCCAAATAAAACCGTTAGTTGGAGCAGCTGCGCGACGAGGCTGAGTGCGCTTCCATGGGCAGATATGAAACACCTTGTAACACAGGGCTTGCTTAATCATACATTCTTGTATGTATAATAGTAAACCCACCCATTCAGACCCGCCAGTCCATCATGGTCAAGAAAACCAAAGAAGAAGCGCAGGAAACCCGCAATCGCCTGCTCGACACTGCGGAAGACGTGTTCCATCGCAAAGGGGTGTCGCAGACCACCCTCAATGACATCGCCTGTGCCGCCGGCATGACCCGGGGCGCCATCTACTGGCACTTCAAGAACAAGGTAGACCTGTTCAACGCCATGTGCGACCGGGTGACGCTGCCGCTCGAAAGCATGAGCGAAGCCAGCGCCAGCGAGGACGTGGCCGATCCGCTGGGAGAGTTGCGCGAAACCGCGCGCTACCTGTTCCAACGGGTGGCGACGGATGAGCATACGCGGCGTGTATTCGACATCCTGTTCAACAGGTGCGAATTTGTGGTGGAGCTGGGGCCGATCTTGGAAAGGGACGCTCGGGTGCGTCGGGAATTTGAGCAGCGCTTCGAACGCACCTTCCGCAACGCGATCAAGCGCGGGCAACTACCGGCGGACATCAATCCGCGTCTGGCAGTGAACAGCTACCACTCATTCGTGAAAGGCATCCTGCGCAGCTGGTTGCTGGAGCCCCACAGCTTCGATCTGCAGCAGGATGGCAACCGGATGATGGATGGTTTTTTTGACATGCTGCAGGTGAGTCGGGCGCTGCGGGGTTACTGAACTCCACTGTTTTTTTCGGAGGACACCACTATAATCGCGCGCTGCGTACGGACTGATCCGACGTGGGTTTGACTGGACTTCTAGTGGTATTAAAGGACTCTCGAAATGAAAAAGAAAATAATGTTAGGGCTGTCATCCTGTTTGATACTGGCGGCCTGCGGTGGTGGTGGTGGCAGTGGCGGCGGAAACACATCTGATGCTGTAGACAGTGTTTCCGATGTGAACGTTGCGCGCAGCAGCAATGGTGGTAGTGCTACTTCGGTGCACAATTCCGGTACGGCAGTCAATCTGATTGATGGTAATAGTCTAACGGCTTGGGTCAGCAACTCTGATGATCCGATTGTCATCACGTTCGGTGTTGTCGAGAATATCAGGAAGTTAAAACTGACACGTTTACCTTCACCTGCAACATTGGGAACTGATCCGGATATTCTAATCGAGCTTTCCAGCAATGGTGTCGACTATACCGCTTCCAATGTGTCTGTCATTACGGGCGGGATCGCCTGCACCAGTCAGACTGCCAATGCCGAGGTCATGGAATGCAACATGGCTGAACGGCCAACCCGTTATGTGCGTATCACCTCACAAAACGGCAGAGCATACGACTTCCTCGAATTCGAGGCGATTGCGCGCAAGTAGCGCATGGGCGCTCCTGCTCTACAGCAGGAGCGTACCAAGTCCAGTCAGTGTGAGTTTGTGGCGAGGTTGATCGGTTGTGGAGCGGGAAGACCACCGGATGATTCAGAGGCACTACCCGGTGATCCACCGATTCAAATCATTGCCTGATTTTCACCTTGGAAATATCTTCCGCCATACCTCTCACGAGGATTGCGACATCATTCGCCTCGGTTTCAGGAGTGTTTCCGAGGTAGAACGTGAATAGCGTCTTGAGATTGCTCACGAGTCCGCGATTTACAGTCAGATTGCGTCGTTTGATCACGGCTACCGTATTGCCGTCTTGTGAAATCTCGATTGTGTAGTTCACCCGAGGTGGCCCAACGGATGACGATTTGATGGGTGTCGCTTCCCCTGCAAAAATCCGTTGGTAATCCATGCGGACGACAATTGTTTGGGCGCTGACGTCGTTCTTGTCCGCGAGTAACCCTTTGTCCTTCAGTGCTGCTTCCAATTGGGATCTTACCAACTCAGACAAACCCGCCTGATCGGGATACTGCTCATAGTGCAGTGCTTGCTGGAGAGTGAGTTCCACAGCAGGCGTGGAAAGGTGCACGGTTGTGGTGGCGTGGTTGGCTGGAATGCTGCTGCATCCGTATAACAGGAGAGTGAGAAATAGAATGGCTATCGTGTGCTTCATGCTGGGTTTCTGTGTGGGGTTGCCGATACGTGTTCTGATCAGTAAGGGTATATTTCGTATGTCTTGTCGTTGTATAGCAGGCCTTCCTTCTCCATTCTGCCTCGATGGTGTCGCCGCTGGTGGTGATGTCGATGTTGTCCGCCAGTAGCAGGCTGTTGTTGTGCGTGGTTTCCCATGCGCTGTTTTGGTTGCGGTCGAAGCTGGCGTTGACGCTGGCACCACCGGCGGCGCCGTATACGGTCATCTGTGCGGAGAGACGTGGCCGTGTTCTTTCTGGTGGTGATGTTCAGGTCAGGTGTCGAAACTGGTTCTGTCATTGGCCAGCAGTTGGTTGCCCTGGATTTTGGTGGTAGTGCCCTGACCCCCCTTGCGGAGAGGGCTGTACCAGCCTACCGAACCCTGCTGGCAATTTCACGTTCAGTACACTTCATTAACGTGTGCTTTAAAGCCTCCAAATCATCTATTTCATTCTTACTCGGCTCAGTATTTTGCTCCTGATGCGCAACCGCTACAACTTCAAGAGCCGCCCACAGAATTGAAAAGCTATTGACAAACTCTTCGGACACATCGTCCAGCAAAGAACGAATCGATTCGATATCGCTTGCTAAGTCCCCCATGCTCTGAGCCGTGCTGATATTTGAGTCTTCGAGTGTCTTTTTAAGCAAATTTAGGTGATCCAATTCATTCATTATCGACCTCCCCTCACAGTTACAACTTTTCCAGTAGAATCATTAATAATGACCGTTACATTATTGCTTGAACTGTAATAAGAAGATGCGCCCCCATAGCTAGGCGTTCTCGCCCCATTTTGAATGGCATCCTCAACTACAGACGGAACATAACCTCTCTGCTGCATTCGATCCAATGCGTGCCCAGAATATTCTCTGCTTCCGATTGTGGCAGGTGCGTTCACCGGTGGCTTTCCGGCTTCAGCTCCAGCCACATTAAGTTCTCGATTAGCTTTTACAGGATTTCCAGTGAACTGGGATGTTTCAGTCCAACTGCCGGTTCTGCCTACGGGCGTGCTTGCGCTGACGTCCCCATTTGCAACAGAACCGCCACTGCCGTCACCACCCCTACCACCATTCCCAGCTACCCGATTAGAGCTTCCATTCCCTGAACCAACAACACTCCCCATCGCGCCGATGATGAATCCAGACAGTCTAATACCGTCCAGCGTTAAATTGTTACCACCAAAATCTGCAATCTCGCCTTGGGTCAGATTATTCTTTTCCCACACCAATCCATTCGTGAACTGTTCAACGTCCGTGCCTTGCACCTTGCTGCTGGCAAAAAGCATGAGTTCGTGAACCTGCCGGTCTATTGCTTCCCCATAGGTATTGCTAAGCACATACGCGGTTAGCGCGCTGGATGCCTCGCTCAGCGCGACTTTGAAAGGGCCTCCGGTGAAGGTGCGAATAGCCAGTTCCAGCGCACGTGCCGCCTGGGGATCAATGATAGCCAATTGCTGCAATTCGCCATATAAATAGCCCAAGCTTTGGACACCAATCTGTAAAGGCGATCTCTGATCAACGATCTCAATCAGATTGTCGGCATTTTCTTGTTGATTCAGGCTGTTTGTTTGCGGCTTACGTTCTGGCGCAGCTGTACAGACTTCTTGTGAGGTACAGCGCTCTATGGCGTCGCTCAGTCCCAGCAGGCTGGCTGTGATTCTGTCGTCCGCTAAAATGCGCTCAATGGTCTCATCAGACAAACCTGCACGAATCAGTTCATCCACAAATTGCTCGCCCCTTTCGCCGAGCAATTGCCCCAAGTGCTCCGGCAGGTCTTGGCCCATGGCGGCCAGCTCGCGCCGAAATTGCTGCACCTCATCAACAGCAGCATTGAACATTTCCTTACTGACATTGGTGGCATTCACGTAATCCTGTCCAAATTCATCCCAGCGGTTTGGATCAAGCAGGCGGTTGTCGATGGTGACATCCAGCTCCTGGCTGTAGTCGCTGCTCCAGAGTTCGTTTTTGGTGTCGGTGGTGTCGCGGTTGATTCCGGCGAGCGCGGAACCTTCGGCTTTGCCTGCACCCGTGAGTTCACCATTCTGTTCCAGCACGGTGCCGCCCACGGTGATGGTGCCGTGGCCCAAGGTGGCCATCGCATTGCTGGCACTGTTCTGCTGGCTGTTGTTGTAAACGATGTTGGTGGTGCCAGGTTTGAGTTCTTCACCATTGGCGCCGGTGGCCACGGCTGGCTGGGACGCGCTTTGCGCTGCCGGTGACGGTGTTGATGATGCCTGGCCGGGCGGGTTGACGGGCTGCATGTTGAAGTTGACGCTGAGGCCCGCACTGGTCTGACTGCTGACATTTCGGTCGCGCAGGTCGGCGAAGCTGATTGTGTTGGTGTTCAGATTGAGCTGGTTCAGGTCGTTGCCGTTTTCATCGGTGGTGGCGATGAGGGCGCCGGTGATCTGGGTGTGGTTGTTGACGTTGATGTTGGCGGTGCCACCGCTGGTGAGGCTGGTTAGCACGGTTTGCCGACTGTCGCTCACGCCGTTGCCGGTGTTGGCGCCGACGTTGAGGCCAGACAGGCTGCCGATGTCGTTGGCCGATTGCAGGTTTCGGGTAAAGGCATTGCCTTGATTGGCATCGCCGTCACCACCCAGGCTGAAGCCGCCACTGACGCCTGCACTACTGTTGCGGCTCGAGCTGCGATCCTGCACGGATTCCACGGTGAGGTCGCCGCCGATGTCGGCATTGAGGGTGGATTCCGCACGCACGGTGGCGCCACGCAAAGTGGTGTCGCCGCTGGTAATGAGGTCGATGGAATCGGCCAGCAGGACGCTGTTGTTGTAGGTGGTTTCCTTCGCGCTGTTTTGGTTGCGATCGAAGCTGGCGTTGACGCTAGCCCCACCGGCGGCGCCGTACACGGTCATCTGGGCGGTGATGTGCCCGTGCTGGGTTTCGCTGCTGGATTGGGCGGTGTTCTTACTGGCGGTGATGTTGAGATCACCGGTGGTGATGGCGATATTGTTGCTCGCCAGCAGTTGGCTGCCGCGGATGTTAGTGGTGGTGTTTTCAGTATTGCCATTGCCGGTGTTGATGCGAATGTTCTGGCCGGAAACGGTGGACGCCACAGCAGTTGTGGATTGATATTCGCTCTGGGTCTGGCTGGCGTCGATGTCCAATTGCAGGCCAGCGTTGAAACCCAGGGTTTGGCCGCTGGCCGAGAGCGCCACGATCTGGGTCGCCAAAGCGTTGCTGGCGCTGACCAGATTAAGTGACGCCAGCGCAATGCCCGCCACATACCATTCCTTGTCCGACTCCACATCCTCGATCAGCCCGCGCAGTTCCACCAGATCCGCCTGATTGACGCCAGGCTTTTTATCCGCAAGATCCTGCTCCAGCTGGCGCAGGCTTTGCTTCAGCTGATCCAGATTGCGTTCGTAATCCTTGTACTGGCGCTTGGCTTCTTCCAGTTGTTCCTTGGCTTCTACCAGGCGCTCGTAGGCTTTCACCACTTCCACCGCCTGGTGTTGTACTACCAGGCTGACTTCCGCATCGCCGCTGATGTGTTGGCTGTTACTGCGGGCGGTGTCGGTGGCTTCCACTATGTTGATCTGGTGAGCGGCGGACAGGTTGACATCACCACTGCCATCGTCGTTGGCATCGGCGGCAAGATGGGAGCCGATGATGTTGACGTTGCCGGCGTTGGCGCGAATATCAATGTCATTCCCGCTGCTGATATTGGTGCCGCGCATCCAAGTGTCGTGGGAAGTGGATTGGTCTTCGAGGTAATGGGCATCGGCGATATGCACGGTGGCGCGGCCGTCGTTGACTTGCACCAGCAGAGCCGGATTGATGGCGCCTTTGATGACACTGTCGCCCAGGCCAACAGTGATTTCCTTGTCATAGAAATAGCTGCTGTGGGTGTTCTGGGCCGCTTCCACGCTGAAATCACCAGCGTCGGCCTGCAGATTGACGCCCTGTTCGCCGTGAATATCAGAGCCGATGATGCGGCCAGTGCCGGCGCGGGCGGTGACGCTGCCACCGGCGATCAGGGTTGAGGCCTGCGCGCTGCTAACGCTTTCACCGGCGCGCTGTTCGCGCATTTCATACAGGTTGCCGCTGCTGAAGGTGTCGGATTCCTGCATCCACTGATCGTGCTGGGTGAGCACTTGCCCGGCGGCAATCAGCAGTTGATCGAGTGCTTCGAGATTGATATCGCCATCGGCCACCACGTCGGCGGCGATCAGGCTGAGGTTGTTGCCGGACAGGATGTGCGTGTTGCCAGCACTGGCCAGCACGGCATTCTGCAAACGGCTTTCGACACTGGTGCTGCCTTCGTCGGATTTGCTCAGGCCGCCGGTGCCGGATGTTTGGGTTTGATGATACTCCAGGGTGTTGTACTGGAGGGCGCTGATATTGATGTCGCCGTCGGCGCTGACGACGATGTCACCGCCGCTGTGCAGCTGGGTGCCGGTGAGGGTGACGTTGCGGCTCTGACTGCCGATGATGCGGCCGTCTTCAGTTTTGTGGGCATTGATAAGGATTTCTCCGCTGCTGGCGAGTGTGCCGCCCACGACAGTGCTCGACAGCGTTTCGTCGGTGGTTTTTTCGCTGCGGCCGTAGGAGCGGTCGGTTTTGTGATAGTCGTAATGGTATTCCTTGTCGACCACTGCGGTGATGGTGGTATCGCCCTGGGCGCTCAGGCGTGTGGAGCCTGTGGATGTCAGTTGGCTGCCGGTCAGCACCAGATCATTGCCTGCATGCAGACCGTTGTCCCCCGCGCTGTTGATTTCCACCAGGTTGTGGCGGGTCACCTGTGTTTCAGTTCTGAAGTCGCTGGCGTAATCACTTTCTGAATAGGTGGATCTGCCGGCAGCCAATGTCAGATCGTTGCCAGCGCTGAGTTCGACATTGCCCTGGCTGTTGATGCGGGTGGCGCTGCCATTCAGGTCGCGGCCTGCCTGCAGCGTCAGATCGCTGCTTGTGCGAATCTGTGTGCCGCTGTCCTGTGCGCTGCTTACGGCCAGTGCACCGCCATCGCTCCACACAATCCGCTGTGTCTCACTTTCCTGCACACTGTTGAGGATGAAATCATTGCCGGCAGTGAGAACCGTGTTGCCCAGGCGATCCGCATCCAACACCAGACTGTCGTTGACGATGGCGGCGCCGGTGAGGTTGATATTGTTGCCCGCGTTGGCGAGCAGGCTGCCGCTGTTGACATAAAGGCCCGCGACGCGATCGATGTAGGTGCGGGTGCCCTGTTGATTGCTGTCGCTGCGGGTGGAGCTGATGACGTTGATGTCGTTGCCTGCATCCAGTTGCAGGTTGTCCTGTGCACGAATGCTGCCGCCGATGCTGTTGATGTCTTGCCGTGCTTGCAGTTGTACATCAGCACCCGCCAGCGTGCCACGCACATTGTGGATGTTGTCGGCTGTGAGCGCGGTGATGCGATGGCCGGCAACGGTGCCACTGTTGTCCAGATCGCCAGACATGTCCAGTTGCAGGGTGTCCGCTGCAATCAAGCCGCCGCTCCCGTTGATGCCACCCTCGCGCACCATCACGTACAGGCGCGGCACCAATACGTTCGCGGTGCTGCCATCGGGCAGCGTGCGCTGTTCTTCCACCAGCCAGACGATGTCGCTGGTCAGCTGCGCAATCTGTTCGGCGGTGAGCGCAATGCCGGGGCGAATGTTGTGTGCCTGGGCGAAGGTGACGCCGGCGTCCATTAGCGCGATGTACTGTGCTTCGTCGTCGCTGAAATCACTGAGGAAACGGCGGCCGGTGAGTTGCGCCATCTGTTCCCGCACCAGTTGTTGTTCATAAAAACCATCGCCCAGACGCATCTGGGTGAGCGCCGGATCGAATGCCAGTTGCTGCAGCATGTAGTCGCTGGAAATCCACTGGCGGTAGTTGGCAAATTGCGGATCGGTTTCGATCAGGTAGCCACGGGGTGCGTTGGGATTGGCGGTGTAGAGGCTGGAATCCGGCAGTGTACCAGCCGGCAGGTTCGCGCCAGATTGTACGATGGCCAGGCTGCGTTCCGGTTGAAGCGTAATGTCGACCGGGTGGTAACCAGAGGTGCTGCTGCGCTGTTCCCAGTGGGATTTGGTGCCGGCAGCATCATCTTCTTCGACCCGGCGATAGCGGGTGACCTCGCCATGGCTGGCGTCGATGGTGCGGAATTCCGCCGAGGTGTTGACGATGTTGCCCACATCGCCACCCAGGGTACCACCGGCCAGCACCTGGCTGTTGCTGTTGTTGAGCAGATCGGTGGTGAGCTGCAGGTCGCCACCGGCGACGATACGGGCGGGATCGGCTTCCAGCACCTGGGTTTCGTGTACGGTGTGCGTGTAGTTGTATTCATACCAGACCCGGTAGGTGTCCTCGGGTGTGCGCAGGTCGCGGGACTGATCGTGGCGCACGAAACCGACTTCGTCGCGGCTGTAGCGATTCTGCGCGCCATCACCGCGGAATTCCCGCACACGCTCGGCATCGATCAGCACGTCGGCCACTTGCAAATGTTCGTCGGTATTGTTGATCTGCCGCACTGACAGATTCATATTGTCCAGCGCTTCGACGCTGGCACTGGCATTGTTCAGCGTGCCGGCCTGGCCGCTGGCATTCCCGCTTTCATCCAGCACACCGCCGATGGCCAGGTCACCGCCGCTGAAGAGCAGGCCGTGCTCGCGGTTGTTGAGGGTGGTGGCGCCGATGTCCAGGCGTTCGCGTGCAGCGATCACCGATGCAGCATCGCCAGCGCCGATGTTATCGACTGTGTCTGCGCCAACCGCTACGTGATCGCCATAAATACGTCCGCTGGCGGTGTTGTCGAGGGCGTCCGCATTCAATCGCGTGTTGCCACCATTGATGACGCCAGCGTTTTCGATGCGGCCATCGGCGGTGAGTGTGACATCACCGGCGCCAATGCCGATCTGGCCCGCATTGCGCACCCCCACACCGGCCTCAGTGCCGATCAGGCGAATGCTGTTCGCGTACATACCGCCCAGATGTGCTACGTCGATGGCCACTGCCGGTGCGCTGCTGCCGTTGCTGCTCACCGCACTGACATCCGCGTTCACGGTGCCACCGCCGGCCGCTACTGCCAGCTGCTGCGACCAGATGCCTGCATTCACGTCCACCGCATGGGCGATCAGATCGGTGTAGCCGGTGCTGTTGTCGAGGCCGGCGCCGCCGATTTCCACCCGGCCTTGCGCAACGTCATAACCCTGCAGCTGGCCGTTGTTCACGATCGGCGTACCGGTGGACAGCGTGGCGCGACTGGCGTTGATAAATCCACAGCCTTCACAACTGATGCCGGCAGGATTGGCAATCACCACCTGAGCGCGACTGCCAGCCACTTCCACAAAACCATTCAGACGCGACGGATCAGAGGCATTCACCTCATTCAGAATCACCCGCGCCGATCCGGTGGCCAGCCAGGGATTGGCCTGCACCCAGCCGCCCAGTTGCGTGCTGGAATCGGTGCGGCCGTTGTTGAGGATCACGCCGTTCGCGTCGACGTTGAATTCGCTGTAGGTGTTGCGGGAAACGCCGGCCGCGCTAGGCGTGCGGATGTTCACCACCGGCACGCCGTTGCCGGCGTCGAGAATCGTGGGGCGCTGGCTAGCTGGAGCATTGGCATCTGCCACCACGTCGGCGCGGGCGGCCACCGGACAGAGGATCACACTCATTCCCAACACAAATGCAGCGGGATGAATGCCCAAACGTGAAAAATGATTGAATGCCATGATGACCGTCCTGATCAAACTGCTCATGGTGTTGTCCTGTCCCTCAGAATCCGATACTGATGTTGAAACCGCTGGTGTGGCTGTCGGTGATGAAGCGCTCGGGTTTGTTCCAGGGCGCGCCGGCAAAAACGTCGTAGGCGATCCAGCGATACTGGCCGCGCAATCCAATCACCGCGCCACCCAGATGGGTGCCCACCAGACGATCGGCGTCGTCACCGCTCACCTGGCCGTAATCCGCGCCCAGATACAATTCCTGGCCGCCGATGCGCCAGCCCAGATCATTGCGCAGCAGCCAGCCGCGATCCGCCGCCAGCACCTGTTCGCCATCAAAACCGCGCACGCTGTAACGGCTGCCGATGGAAAAATTATCCTGTGGCACCAGCGGCGTGCGATTCCACTGGGCACGCCACAATGTGTTCAGACGCAGCCGTTGCTCACCCAGCATGAACGGCAGTTGCAAGCGCGTGTTGGCGAGAATGATTTCCGGCCGCGCCGTGCCTTCGTTGAAATTTTCCTCCGGCGCCTGCAGCGATTCGTGCGCGCCAGTGCCACGGCGGAAATCCAGATTCAGATCCAGCATTGCCGCTCCGATGAATTCCGAATACACGATGCCCGCCAGCCAGCCGGCCATGCGCCGCCGCTGCACTTCCACCTCGGTATCGTCGATGAAATTGCGCGACGAACGGGTCCAGCCACCGAACGACAGCGACACCTTGCGCACCGAATCGCGATACAGCAGCCGCGACAGTCGCGCGTCGCCGTTGCTGCTTTCGCCGCTGTACGAATAAGTCTGATTCAGGCCCGCCACCGACTGGTGGTAGTCGTTCTCGCTGGCGGTGATGGCGAACTGCCAGTAACCCAGCGGAAAGGAATAATGCAGGGTGTGACCTTGTGTGCCGCGCTCACCGCCCATGCCGCCGCCCATGTCTTCCATGTAGTTGACGTAGAACAGATCGTTCATCGACAGCCAGTTGTCGGCGGACAGCGTCACGTTGCCCAGATACTTGCCGGTGGTTTCCGAACCGGAATCATCCACGCTGAAGGTGGCGCGCAGGGGCGTGGTCTGGCGCCAGTCCACCACCACATCGCTTTCACCGGGCTGCGCGGTTTTTTCCGTGGCGGGCACGATGTCGAGACTGGACTGGGCGGTGGGCACGCGGCGGAAATTTTCCAGCGCCTGCTCCAGATCGCGCAGGTTCAGAATCGCGCCCTCCCTCATGGGCAGCGCGTGGCGAAAGGCGGCGCGGCCCTGGGATTCGTCCGCCATGCGAATATGACGGATGCGACCCGGCAGCACCGTCAGCGTCAGCCGGCCGCTGTTCAAGTCCTGCGGCTGCGCCAGAATCCGGGTGGTGACAAAACCACGGGCAATCAGCGCATGCTGCATGCGCCGCATGATGAGGTTGATGGAGGTGGCGCCCAGACAGCGGGGCAGTTCCAGATCGACGTCGCCATCGCCATTCACAAAGGCGTAGTGCAGCGTCCACTGGAAGCGCTCGGCGTCCTCGCCGTCCAGCGTGATGGAGTCAATGGCAAAGCAGGGCGATTCCTGTGCGGGAAAGTGGCCGCTATCGGGAACCGGCTGGGGGCCGGTGCGGACATCCGGCGCTGGCTCGTTGCGTTCGCGCAACTGGCGTTCCCGTTCGATCTGGCGCAGGTACTCCTCGGCGGTGGAACGCAGGGGTGGGTTGGCGGCCTGCACCGCCGCGCCCGGCAGCAGCATGGCCAGCCACAGCAGCGCCACCACCAGGGCTGGCGCCGCTCGCCCATCCGTTGTCTGCGAATAACCGGCCGCAGCCCCGACATGCTTCCCTGACATCGACT
Source organism: Pseudomonadales bacterium (assembly GCA_020062665.1). GTDB lineage: Bacteria > Pseudomonadota > Gammaproteobacteria > Pseudomonadales > Ketobacteraceae > Ch67. Next base: position 46,458 of record JAGUVW010000072.1, on the reverse strand, counting down.
ACCTGTACTTCTGACGAACGATTTCCTGGCGCGCATGAAACGCCAGGACGCCTTCCCAGTCAACGGCAGAAGTTCACTCTTTGACCAATCTTAACCGATTGTTACGCGCGATAAACGGAATCCCATTGGGGAACCGCCCTATACCGGCGTCCGCATCACCATCAGGCGCAGCTCCGTCATGTCGTGCATGGCCCAGCGGATGCCTTCGCGGCCCAGGCCGCTGTCCTTCACGCCGCCATAGGGCATGTGATCCACCCGCCAGCTCGGCACATCGCCGATCACCACACCGCCCACCTCCAGCTCATCCCACGCCTTGTGCGCCTTGTAGATGTCACGGGTGAAAATGCCGGCCTGCAGACCAAAGCGGCTGTTATTCACTTCTTTAAGCACCTGATCGAAATCGCTGAATTTGTGCAGAATCGCCAGCGGGCCGAACGCTTCTTCCGCGCAGGCGGGTTGCATCGGATCGACATTCTCCAGCAGCGTCGCGTCCAGCATGTTGCCGCTGCGCTTGCCGCCGCACAGCAACGTGGCACCGGCTTCCACCGCCTGCTCGATCCAGCCGTGCAGGCGCTTCGCTTCACCTTCGCTGATCATCGGGCCGATAAACGTGGCGGGATTTTTCGGGTCGCCGCTCTTGAGCGCCTTTGTCGCCGCCACCAGTTTTGCTTTCAGCTGATCGTAAATCTCGGCGTGGGCGAAAATGCGCTGCACGCTGATGCAGCTCTGGCCAGACTGGTAGAACGCGCCGATGATGATGCGCTTCACCGCGTCGTCGATATCCCAGTCCTTGTCCACCACACAGGCGGCGTTGCCACCCAGCTCCAGGATCACCGGCTTCTTGCCGGCGCGGGCTTTCAGATTCCAGCCCACATCCGGCGAGCCGGTGAAGCTCAGCAATTTCAACCGCTCATCTTCCGTCAGCAGATCTGCACTGTCGCGGCGGCAGGGCAGAATCGAAAACGCGCCCTTGGGCAGATTCGTTTCCGCCAGAATTTCACCGATCACAATCGCGCCGATGGGCGTCAGGCTCGCCGGTTTCAGCACGAACGGGCAGCCCACTGCAATCGCCGGCGCCACTTTATGCGCCGCCAGATTGAGCGGGAAATTGAACGGACTGATGAAGGCGCACGGCCCGATCGGCACGCGCTTGGTCATGCCGGAATAGCCTTTGGCGCGGGCGCTGATATCGAGCGGAATCGTTTCACCGTACAGGCGTGATACTTCTTCCGCCGCAATCTTGAAGGTGTCGATCAGGCGGGTCACTTCGCCTTTCGCATCGTTGATCGGCTTGCCCGCTTCCACGCACAGCGCGTAGGCCAGTTCATCGCTGCGTTCGCGAAAACGCTTCACGCAATGTTCCAGCACGGCCTGGCGCTCGAACACCGGCATCTTGCGCATGGGTTCGGCGGCGGCAACAGCGGCGGCAATGGCCTGGTCGAGAGTGGCGGGATCGGCCTGCGCGACTTCGCAGGCCAGTTCACCGCTGAATTTGTCGTACACCTTCAGATCAGTGTTGGCGTAGACGGCTTGATTGGCGAGGTAGTAGGGGTATTGCTTCTGAATCATGGCGTTGATCCGTCAAATGCACACGGCAGGTTGGCGCCATCAGGGATTTTTCCCCCACCACGTCCGGAAACTGTGGCCCAGCAACGGAGGAATCATCCGGGCCTGGGTCAGGTTGCGGCTCCAGGGCCGCAGGAACCACTGGTTGATGGCAATATTGTTGTCATAGCAAGACACGATGTAATGCCACCAACGGGCAGGAATAAACACCGCATCACCGGGCCCTATCATAAACGTAACAGGGCTGGCGTTGGGAAATTCCGGGTAGGTGTGGAGGTCAGGATGACCCACATCCACCTGACTCACCACCGGGTAGCGGGGATTAGGATACAGGTAAGGCGAGTCGTCTGGCGCGAATAGCGTGATTTGTTTATGGCCGCTGATCTGAATGTAGAAATTGTGGGTGAAATCGAAATGGGCAGGCGTCGCCAGTCCGGGCGTGCCGATCCAGAGATTGGTGCGCATCAGATAGTCGCCCCGGCGCAGGTAAGGGAAGCGCGGCGGCACCGTCCGGGTTTCCCGCAGCAGCTGGCGCAGGCTGACCTGGGCCAGGTACAGGGGCGTGGTGTTGCGGCCTTCGCGAATCAGGTCGACATACGCGTGCAGCATCATCTCGGTCTTGGACTGGGACATGGTCTGGGCGTCAAACAGCTGGCCATTGCTGTTGTTGCGGATGGCCACCTTCTGATCCGGAATCGCGTCCTTGATGGTTTCCAGATCCCAGCGGGCCGCAGGCCAGTGCGGCACGGCATTTTCGATGATGACAGGCTGGTTCCTGAGAAAGTACTGGCTGATAAAGGCTTTCTGCGTGAGATCACTGGCCTGAATGCGGGCAATACCCGTACCTGCCGGGCTGACCAGCGCACAATTTGTTGTTGTCATTGATTTTTTCCCTCAGTCCAAAAAATGGAAGCAAAAGAAAGTGCCATGACAGAGTAACGCTTTTTTGAGACAACGCAAAAAATATGTATCACTTTTGAGACTGCTTTATTGAGGGCGATGTGAAAAGAGTAGCAGATCTGGCTAAAAATAAGCCAAATTTATTTAGTTTGAGAGGAGGAGAATGTCAGCTGGGAAGGCGCAGCAGCTTGGTCAGCGCGATCCGGATCGGTTCTGGGATGGATACCGACTTGTTTTCCGCCCGGTTCACGAACACATGGACGAAATCACCGAAGGCACAGGCTTCATCCTCACCCTCGCGAAAAATCCCCACCCCGTAGGTGACCGAACTGTTGCCCAGCTTGTTCACCCGCAAGCCGGCTTCGATCCTGTCGGGATAGGCAATGGGTTTGCGGTACTGGCAACCGGAATTCACCACGAATCCCACGATGGGTGCGTTGTGAATATCCAGCCCGCCTGCCTCGATCAGATAGCGGTTCACGGCGGAGTCGAAGTAGGAGTAATAGGTGACGTTGTTGACGTGGCCGTAGATGTCGTTGTCCATCCAGCGGGTGGTGATGGGATAAAACAGCGCGTAATCACTGCGGTTGATCGGTTGCGTACTGCTCATTCAATAGGCCGCCCGGTAAATATCCAGCGCATCCTTTTCGGTGACTTCGCGCGGATTGTTGATCAGAAGACGTTGCTGCAACATGGCGTCGCTGGCGAGTTTGCCGAGGAAATTTTCCGGTACCTTGCAATCCCGCAGCCGTGCCGGCAGTTCCACTTCCATGATCAGATCCTCGATGAAATCGATCAGGGATGACGTCACCCTGGCGGCGGTACCCGTCTTGTAGGACTTGCCCATGATGATCGGTGCCAGTTCGGCGTAGTGATGCTGCGCCTCCGGCGCGTTGAAGCGCATCACATGGGGCAGCACCAGGGAATTGCTCAGGCCGTGGGGAATGTGGAAATGGCCACCCAGCGGATAGGCCAGCGCATGCACGGCGGCCACCGGCGCATTGGCGAATGCCTGGCCCGCCAGCAGTGCACCCAGCAGCATGTTGCTGCGGGCGTTGAGGTCGCTGCCTTCCTTCACCGCTTTCAGCAGATTGTTCGACAGCAGGCGCAGCGCTTCCTTTGCCAGCATGTCCGACAGGGGATTCTTCTTGTGCTTGCTGGTGAAGGCTTCGATGGCGTGCACCATGGCGTCGATGCCGGTGGCGGCCGTGACCTGAGGTGGCAGGCCCAGGGTAAGTTCGGCATCCAGCAGCGCGATGTCCGGCTGCAGCACGGGGGACACCACGCCCGCCTTGGTGGTGGCGCCGGTGGTAACGATGGCGATGGGGGTGACTTCCGATCCGGTGCCGGCAGTGGTGGGCACCTGTACCAGCGGCAGGCGCCGGCCTTTCGCATTGCCCACCCCGTACATGTCCTTCAATTCCTGTTTGCAGTCCGGCGCTGCCAGCAGTGCCACCAGCTTGGCCACATCCATGGAACTGCCACCACCAAAACCCACCACCAGATCCACCTTGTGCTGGCGGCCCAGCGCGGTGGCCTTCAACACGGTGGCGTCCGAGGGATCGGCTTCGGTTTCATCAAACACCGCCACCGGCAGGCGCTCGCTGGCGAATCCCGGCAACGCCCGCTCCAGCAGACCCACCTTGCGGATGCCGGGATCGGTGACGATCAGTACGGACGTGGCGCCCTGTTCCTTGCAAATCTGCGCCAGACGCTGGGCGCTACCCGGTTCGTTGACAATGGTGCGGGTGGTGGAAAACGCGAATGCCTGCATGGGAAGTCTGCCTTGAACGAGCGCTTTGATTTTACGTGCCATTCTGCCTGTAACCGCGGGAAACGCAAGGGAACCGCAGGCTAGCAGGGTGCCGGCATCAAAGTGGGCCAAAGGGTGAGGGACAACGGCCAGCTGGCAGAGGCCAGCAGAACGTCAGTACAGATACGACCTGTGAATCAGGGGGTTATCTTTGCCAGGACAGTGTGTAAAATCAGGAAGGAAAACAATAAAAAAGGAATACCGTGCCATGCTTCAACGTTTGACGGGATTACTTCTCGGCCTCTTCCTCAGTACCGGCGCCCTGGCGGCGATGGCGCCTCCGCTCAGCAGCATCGATGCCTTCAAGGTCATTACCGTCGATGGGGAGGATATGCCCATGGCGTTGGGCCTGTCTCTGGACGAGCTGTCGCTGGCGGCCGTGGTGGACAACGTGCTGGAGCCGATTCCCTATCAGTTCGACCAGTACAACGTGGGTGGCGCAGTATATTTCGAAGGTTGGGATGTCTCCCTGGCCGGCGACCTGAAGTTGCTCGATGCCACCGACAAGCTGCTGTTCCTGTTCAAGGATGCCGGCGCGCGCCGCAAGCCAGGCGATGTGTACGACGGCAAGGTGCTGGCCGAAGTCATGCTCAAGGATTCCGCCGGGTTTGAACGGTTCGTTTATCTGGTGCAGGGCTCGCGCCTGCGCTCCGACGAACAGTATGTGCGCTACAGCTCGGAAATGGGTCTGGTGGAAACCGATTTCTACACGCTGCGCTACAACAAGAAAAACCACCTGAAGTGGGACGATTTCCAGGCCACCAATTTCGTCGGCGAGCGCCCGCTGGATTCCATGAAGCTGCGACTCAACACCGGTCTGGTCACCTCAATCATTCCCACTGAACTCAACAACGACGATCTGGTGGCACTGCCGACAGGCGAACGCATTGGCCCCATCCGCACCACCACACAGCTGGAAACCACGCTCTACCTGCTCAAGCTGCCACTGCTGAAACTCAGCCTGCAGATTCACCACTACCCCAAAACGGTGATGTACGACGTGCGGGTGATCATGCCGGAAGTGCGCCGGCGCCTGCTGTCCGACCCCAGCATCATCATGTCGCTCGATGCCAATCGCCTGCTGGGCTCCACCATCCACATGGCGAACGGCCCGAAGGAACCGGCCATCGTCGATGGACAGGTGGGCGACATCGAGCGGCAGATGCGCAACATCACCTTCACACCGGAGGAAAACTGGATCTGGGTGAGCACCAAGCGCAATCTGGATGTGGTGGCCTTCATCAATTATCTGGGCGACTTCAATGAACCGCTGTCGCCGTTCGTGGATGACGACATGAACAAGGAAGATCCGCCGGAAGTGTTCCCGGGTCAGTTGCCGAACGTGGGATACAAGATCCACAGTTTCCCCATGGATGGCTTCGTGGGCTTCGTGGTCAGCATCAATATCAGCGACGGCTTTGATGGCGAGCCGGAAGTGTTCACCCGGCAGATGCGCACCATTCCGGAACTGCAGGTGCGGCCTCAGTGATGGTTTTCAATTGTGCAGGAGCGTGATTCGATGAAGAAACGGATGTTGTTGGGGGCCGCGCTGGTGTCGCTGCTGTCCTGCGCCACCCAGGGTGGCGCCAAGCCCGACATGAAGGAAATCGATGCAAAGGTGGCAGCGATGACACCGTGCGAAAAGGTTCATGCACTGATCGAGGGCCATTCCAAAGGTTTTCCCATGCTCAAGCTGCAGAAAACCGAAGCCCGTTTGCTGGATGTGTGGAAGGCCCGCTACCACCTGGTGGGTGATGCCTGTCAGGTGTGGCAATGGGGCCAGGGCCAGTTCAGCTATATGTGCGCCTTGAGCACACCGAACCAGCAGACCGCAATGGATTACTACGAGAAAGCCAAGATGCTCACTGCCGAATGTCTGGGCGCACAGTGGCAACCACAGGAAGGCAAGCGTGAGCTGGGAGAAGGTCTGAAAACCAGTTTCGTGCAGGCCGGCAACAAGACTGTCGTCGGCATTCATGCGGTGGCCACCCCTGGCCTGTTCAAGGATGAGTGGACGACCTATTACTTTGTCGGCAGCCCCAACCACGCGCTCTGAGCAACCCGTTCCCGACAACAAAAAAGCCGGTGCAGCCTCAATGGCGCACCGGCTTTTTGTTATCAGTGTTTCAGGTGGCTGTTACTCGGTTTCGCCTTCGTGCAGGGTGGCTTGCGCCAGCGCGAAGCGACAGTCCGGACTTTGCTGCTGGCCACTCTTCGAGGACATGGTCAGTGTATTGCCATCCGTAATGATGGAGTAGCCGCCGTCCCGTTCCACCACTTTCAGCTCCACGTTTTCGTCGCTCATGATCAGATTCTGGAACAGGATCTTCTTGAATGACTGATGCGGGTGATCGATGTAGAACTCGGTGTAGTAATGGCCGTTGTCCACATCCAGCGTCACGAACGTGGTTTCGTTGGTGGTGTAGAAATTGGCGGAGCAGGTTTCCTTGCCGGCGATGCCTTTCATTTCGATCCTGCCCACGCCGGAGCGGAACTTGCTGATGGTGTCGTTCAGCAGATTCTTGAATTCCTGGTGCACGGCGCCATTTTCGCGTGGCACTTTCACGATCGTGTTCTCGGCCAGCACCAGGGGTGAGCAGAGAACAGTGGCCAGCAGAGAGATACCTGTCATTGTCGTTTTCATGATGCTCTCCTGTTATCGCAAATGTTGAACCAAGAGTTTGGGCAGTTGCTTGGCTTCTTCGGTCAGCAGCAATCGGTGTGCATTCTTGTCGCCGGCAAAGAACAGGCGCTTCTGGTCGGCGCCAGTGTTCTCGGCAATCTCGAAGCGACCGGTGGCGGTGGGCACGTTCACCACTTTGCCGTTGCTGTCCAGGCTGGGAATCTGGCGCTGATAGTCCAGCGGCCCCTGGGCGTCTTTCTGCCAGCGATTGTAGAAATACTTGATGTTGCCGGTGATCATGCGTTTTTGGGCGGACTTGATGCACGCCACGTAGTCGAAATTGGTCATCTCGTCCTTGGTGTCCGGGCGGGCGCAGGCGCCATCGGTCTTGTACACGATGTTGGCGCGCAGGTTCTGTTCACCGATAGGATCGAGCACCGCCAGGAAATCGATGGTGCGGGACTCCGAGAACGCAACCACGGTGGCGGCTTCGATCGCGGCACCACCACCCAGACCATGGCCGATCAGCACGATCTTGGCATCTTTGGGGATCTGGCGAATGTAGCTGCGGAAGGCCTCCTTGAAGCCTGCGGTGGAGCGGGGACCGTTACCGTTGTTGAAGCCGTTCCAGCTGGCCTGAATGTACTTCGCTCCATAGGATTCCACCCAGTTTTTCAGGTGCAGGGTTTGCTCGATATCCGGTTCCTGATCGCCGGAGATCACGAATACGTAGGAACCGTAGTCGGTGCGATCCAGGGTCACGGCAGGTGTGCTGGTGGTGACCGGTGCCACCGGTGCCGGTTTAGGGGCTGGTTTCGCGGCGGCAGCCAGCCGGGCCTGTTGGGCCAGCTGTTCCTGTTTGTAGCGGGCGTTCAGGGTGCGCAGTTCGTCCTGCAGGCGCGCCACCCGTCCCCGATCGTTGCGGTTCTGGTTGCGCAGATTCACCAGCTCGGTGCTGGCGCGGTCGCGCTTTTGCAGCAAGGCAGCCAGGCGGGGATCATTGTCCAGAGACGAATCATCCACTTCGCCCTCCATCGAAGTCACCAATTCCTGCAGGCGGGATTTGCTGGACTGGGCTTTGGACAGTTCATCAACCAGTGGCGCCTTCTTATCGTTCAGCAGGGTTAACTGGCGGGCAGATTCGTCCTGGCGCTTTTTGAATTCGCCTTCTTCCAGGCTCTGCTTGAGGACATTCAGTTCGGCAAAGCGCTGCTTGTCGCGGGCGATATTGCGGTTCACCACATCGATGTCCGCGTCCACCACGGCAATGTCCTTTTCGATGCGCTCGATCTCGAATTCCTGCCGTTTCAGCTCGCGGCGGGCGTCGAATACTTGCTTGCGGCCGGCCAGGCGCTCTTCCCGCACCTGCTTGCGGGTATCCTGGATCTGGCGGTCGAACGTCCAGATGTCCTTTTCGAGCGCGGCAATACGCGCCTCGCTGGCTCTGAGGCTCTGGTTAAGGGTCTGAATCTGGGCCTGGGTGTTGTCCAGGTCGGTGCGGGTGACAGCCTGGGCAGGAAGGGTGGTCAAAGCGGCTGCAACAGCCAGGATCGCGACGGTGCGTTTCCCTAAGACCGCCAGGACAGCGTTAACCTGATGCGAAAGTGTCAATCTAACCATGATGACTTCAAGTTCTTTTTAGTTATTGTCGTATCGGGCGCTCGTTGGTGGCGTAAAAAGTGTCGGAAATGCCAGCCACTGCGCTGTTTCATTATTGTGAGGTGCGTCACGCCCCAGAATAATTCCCCCCTTTCGCCAGTGCAAGGGACAATGGCCCGGGGGAGTTTGTCCATGGTCTTATGGTGCCATAAACAACTGTTACAGACTGTTTAGTGGTGTGTAGGTTTGGTCACGTTCTGGCCGGAATGAAAAAGGGGTGCCGAAGCACCCCTTGGTTTTGCAGCGCACAGGCTGATTTCAGCGGACGCCTTCCTGACGCAGGGCGTTGGGCTTGAACTCCACCTTGGAGAACTTCACATCCCAGTTCGCACCCTTGGCTTCTTCGTTTTCGAAGCCCAGTGCCAGGTAACGGCCGGCGTTGAGGTCGTACAGGGTTTCCAGCGCGTAGCCGGATACACCGCCGTTGTAGTAGTACATGTTGTGGGACTCAGCGACGCGCCACAGGTTGCCACGGCCATCGTAATGATCGATGGCAGAGGCTACCCAGCTATCCTCGTCGATGAAGAAGTTACGCTGGGCGTAGATATGGCGGGTACCCTGACGCAGCTTGGCTTCAACCACCCAGACCCGGTGCAGCTCGTAACGGGCCAGATCCTGGTTGATGTGGCCGGGCTTGATCATGTCGTCGTACTTCAGGCCCTTTTCGTCCAGCTTGTAGGAGTTGTAGGGGATGTACATCTCCTTCTTGCCCACCAGCGTCCACTCATAGCGATCGGGCGCGCCGTTGTACAGGTCGAAGTTGTCGGAAGTCCGCATGCCATCGGACGCAGTACCCGGGCCGTCATAGGCGACCTGGGGAGCGCGACGTACGCGGCGCTGGCCGGCGTTGTAGATCCAGGCCAGACGGGGTTCCTTCACCTGGTCGATGGTCTCGTGTACCAGCAGCACGTTACCGGCCAGACGGGCAGGCGCCACCACCTGCTGCTTGAAGTAGAACATGACGTTCTCTTCCTCGCCGGGCTGGATATCGGTGAGCGTGTTACGCACCGCGACCTGATCCTTGAACATCACCATGCTGTAAACGCCGTTCGCCTGCGGGGTGACCTGGCCAATGGTGCGCTCCAGGCTGCTGCCGCGGTAGCGACCGATATGGTTCCAGATCACTTCCAGGCCGTTTTTGGGGATCGGGAAGGGATAGCCCTGAAGGTTCAGGCCCTTCAGTCCGGTGTTGCCCACGGTCTCGGTTTCGACGGCGTTTTTCTTGGTCCGCTCTGCCACGAAATCCGGCACTGCATGGGAACGGCGGGTCTGGTAAACCGGCATCCGGTAGGTGTCGGGATACTTCTTCATCATCGCCATCTGGCCGGGTGTCAGGTTGGCCTTGTACTGCTCCATGTTCTGGGCAGTGATCACGAACAGCGGCTTGTCATCCGGGAACGGGTTGCAGAGGAAATCGCCACCCTTGTAGCACGCAGGCGGCTGCTTGATGCCACCATCCCAGGCAGGAATGGTGCCGGCTGCATTGCCAGCTTTTTCCGCACCGGTAGGCGTCAGCTCGTTACCCAGTTTCGCGACTTCCGCCGCATCGACCTTGGCCATGGCGGGCGCCGCGGCCAGGCTCGCGGCCACCAGGGCAGCCGCCAGTATTTTCTTCTTGAACATTGTTGTCATTTCCATGTCGTAGTTCCCCCCTCGACTTAGAACGAAGCAGACAAACTGAGGGAGTAGAAGTCCCGGTCAGCCAATTGGTTGAATGGTTCAGCACCGAAGAAGTCGGTGTAGCCCACTTTCATGACGTAAGTGTTGAGGTAGTCCGCTTCCAGCGCCAGACCGACGGACTTGCGGTCTTCCAGGAAGTTGGACATCGGGCCCGGTGTTACGCCTTGTACGTCGTGGTTGAAGCTGATGGACGGACGCAGGTTGATGCCGGCAAACACGTTGCTGTAGTCACCCGCGAAGCGCATGCGATAACCCCAGGAATTGTTGGTGGGGTAATAGCTTCCGGCGCCTTCCACGCTGAATACCGGCGTATACAGGCTGCCAGGTGAGTATGGGTTGGTTGGGTCTGCGTTGTAAGTGCTGTTCATAAGCAGCACGTCTTTGTCCGGAATGGTGGCGTAGTTGTAGGCCATATTCAGGATGGCAGTCCAGCGGTCGGCACCCAGAACGCGTTCGAAGAAGTGTATGAAGGCAAATTCGGCCTGCCAGAACTCCTCACGGATGTAGCCCGGCATGTAGTCGCCTGCTTCGTACACCTGATAGCAATCGAATCCGGCATCCGCGCAATATTGCGAGGGAAGACCAATCGCAGCAGTCAGAGTGACCGAGTCTTCAATCTGCATGGGCTGGTTTTCGCGATAGCTGATTTCACCTGAAACCGCTGTCTCGCCACCGGGCAGACCGAAATCGATGTTGGTATTGAAGCTGAAGCCCCACAGGCGGATGTCGTCAGGGTAGTCGACGTTGTATTCACCATAAGGCAGAAGCAGTGCGCCCTGCTGCCCGCCAAAGGCTCTTGCAAACTGGGTTGCAACTGCCTGGGCAGCTGCAGCATTGCCGAAATAAGGACTGAGAGGGTTGGAGGCCAGGAATGTGGTCAGGCTGCCAATACCTGGCAGCAGCGAAGCAGTGCTGATCAGCGCATCCCTTACCGCCAGGTTACTGCCGTCAGTGCCCACCAGATTGGGAGCCCAGGCGGAAGAATCATACAGCGCAGCCAGGGGGCCCAGTGCAGCATCGATCGCGGCGTCACGCTGCAGGTAGGCGACGGTTTGAATGGTCGCGCGATCTGTCGTATTTGAGAAGTCTCCGGCGGTACCACTGACCACTGGCAGTCTGGAGTTGTAGCGGATGTGATAGAAAGCTACTTCAGTGCCGATGGGTTCGATCAGGTAACGCAATGCTAAGCCGTATTGGTCATCATCACTGCCTTCAATATCGTTACCACGAGGCAGTCGAACGTACTGTGAGCTGGGGGCTCCCGCTTCAAGCCCACCCGCATAGAACCCAGCATAGCAGCCAGGTCCAACCAGATCGCTGGTCGAAAAGAAGGTGCCGCAATCGGGCGCCTGTGTTTCGCGCCACTTGAACTGGTAAAACGCTTCAACGCTCAGGTTGTCGGTGATACCGAAGGAGCCAAATAGGGATTCCACAGGAATCAGGGCTTCCTTCAGCTCGGAGCCGGGTGCGAGCAACGCGTTTACGTCCACCGGGTTGATGGTGTTGATGCCGTTAGCGAAGAACAGACCTTCACCCCAGCTGATCACCTGCTTACCCAGGCGCACGTTCAACGGGCGGTCGGCAACCCACCAGTCGCCCCAAACGAAAGCGTCGAGGATTTCGCCGCCGGTGCCGGTACTTTGAACCGGCTCATAGGAATTGCCGTTGTCTGGGCTGGGATAGAAAGTAGCCCGATCTGTTACGCCGTCGCCGTTGATGATGCGATGGTCATAGAATGTTCTGCCGCGAACGAAGGCGCCGTAGTTCTTGTAGTTCATTTCGACTTCGACAATCGCCTTCACCACCTCGGAATAAGTTGAACCCTTTTTCCAGTTTTGGTCGGCGTTATCAATGGAGCTGGTATCCGGTTGGCGATAGTTGTTGGGATTCCTGCCATCCAGGAATGCGGCGGTGGCGTTGGCATTGCCCACATAACGATAATCGAGATCATCTGCACGCCAGCCGGCTCCGATGGACACGTTGGCGTCCACCTGCACCTTGAAATCGCCTTCTTCATAATCAAACAACGCATAGACCGGTGTCGCGACGCCAGCGGCTGCAATCGCGGCTGCCAGGGCGCTCACCTTGAAGGGGTTGTGATTTGCCATCAGAGTCAAACTCCATTCAGTTTGTTTTTATTGAGACCAAACAGCGCATGAACCGGAGGGAGGGACAGCAAGAAAGGAGGAGTTAAGAAGCGGAGCAATCCAGGTACTTTCTTGTTATCTCGTTGTTTACCCGACCAATAGACGCACCTTCGCACTTTGGTTAGCAAAAAATATATACGTTTATTTACAGAACGTGAAATTTTCCTGGAACATTTTTTTCAATTGGCCGCCAATCGCCTGATTTTTGGCAGATCCGCCCTTCTTTAGAGATAAAGGGGGCAGAAACGCTGGTTTTTTATTATGTTTCGCGCTTTGCGGCAGTGGACGCTACAATGCGCGCCATGTCTGCAGATTCCATTCTCAATCATCTTAACAGTGCACAGCGTCAGGCGGTGGCGTCGGATGCCCAGCGTTTGTTGGTGCTGGCCGGGGCCGGTAGCGGCAAGACGCGGGTGCTGGTGCATCGCATCGCGTGGCTGATCCAGGCACGGCAGCTGGCGCCGCACAATATTCTGGCGGTGACGTTCACCAACAAGGCGGCGGCGGAGATGCGACATCGCATCGAAGATCTGCTGCGCGCGCCCCTGGGCGCGATGTGGGTCGGCACGTTCCACGGTATAGCACACCGTCTGCTGCGGCTGCACTGGCAGGAGGCCAAACTACCCCAGAATTTCCAGATTCTGGACAGTGACGATCAGCTGCGGCTGGTGAAGCGCATCATCCGCACGCTGGAGCTGGACGAAACCCGCTGGCCACCCAAGCAGGCCCAGGCATTCATCAACAGCAATAAAGATGAGGGGCTGCGCGCCGAGCACATCGATACTTTTGGCGATCCGCACCAGAAAACCCTGCTCACCATCTACCAGCAATATCAGGACGCCTGCGACACCGGCGGCATGGTGGATTTTGCCGAGCTGCTGTTGCGCAGCCATGAGTTGTGGCTGAAGCAGCCGGCGTTGCTGCAGCATTATCGCCAGCGCTTCCGCCATGTGCTGGTGGACGAATTCCAGGATACCAACCGTATCCAGTACGCCTGGCTGCGGGTGCTGGTGGGCAACGACGGCCACACCGGCATCACCATTGTCGGCGATGACGATCAGTCCATCTACGGCTGGCGCGGCGCCCGCATCGAGAATATCCGCCAGTTCGGCGATGACTTCGGCCGCACCGAGGTGGTGAAGCTGGAGCAGAATTACCGCTCGACCTCGGTGATTCTCAACGCTGCCAACGGCGTGATCGCGCACAATCGTGATCGCCTGGGCAAGAATCTGTGGACGACCGGCGATGAGGGCGAGCCGATTTCGGTGTACGCCGGCTTCAACGAAGTGGATGAAGCGCGTTTCATCGCCGAGCGTATCCAGCAGGCGCTGCAGCAGGGTTTTCGGCGAGACGATATTGCAATTTTGTATCGATCGAACGCGCAGTCGCGGGTGTTGGAAGAAGCCATGCTGCGTGCCAGCATTGCGTATCGCATTTACGGTGGCCACCGCTTTTTCGAGCGGGCGGAAATCAAGAACGCGCTGGCGTATCTGCGCTTGCTGCAGCACCGGGATGATGATGCGGCGTTCGAGCGTGTGGTCAACACGCCCACCCGCGGCCTGGGCGACAAATCCATCGAGCGCATTCGCGCGGTGGCGCGGGAACTGAAAGTGCCGCTGTGGCAGGCGAGCCTGCAGATTCTGCATCACAAGGAATTGGCCACCAAGGCGGCGAACGCGCTGAAAGGTTTTCTGGCGCTGATCGAACAGCTGGATCAGGAAACCCGCGGCGTCGGTCTGGCGGAACAGGCAGAGCGTGTCATCCACGGCACCGGCCTGCTGACGTTCCATCAGAATGAAAAGGATGATCGCGGCGAGGCGCGGGCCGAGAACCTGAAGGAACTGATCAACGCCTGCGCGGAATTCGAGGCGTCGCTGGATCAGGACAGCCCCTCACTGGCTGCGTTTCTGGATCACGCTGCGCTGGAGGCCGGCGAAACCCAGGCGGATGCGGACGAGGATTCGGTGCAGATGATGACACTGCATTCTGCCAAAGGGCTGGAGTTTCCCATCGTGTTCATGGCCGGCGTGGAGGAGGGCCTGTTCCCGTCCATGCAATCGGTCGATGATCCTGGCCGCATGGAAGAGGAACGCCGTCTGGCCTACGTGGGCATCACGCGGGCGATGAAAAAGCTCTATCTGACTTATGCGGAAAGCCGGCGCATCTATGGTACTGAGGCGCTGCACGCGCCGTCGCGCTTTATTCGCGAGATTCCGCTACACCTGCTGCAGGAAGTGCGGGCGGCAGCGCGTATCACCCGGCCCATGTCATCCAGTGATAACAGTTATAGTGGTGGGCGCAGCGGCGTGCGGGAGCCGGTGCGCAGTTACGGTGGCGCGCGGATGCAGGCGGCAGATTCGCCCTACCAGCTGGGGCGTTCGGTGCGGCATCCCAAGTTTGGCGATGGCGTGATCATGGGGTGTGAAGGCCAGGGCCCCAATGCCCAGGTGCGGGTGAATTTTGCCGGCGTCGGCGAGAAGCGGCTGGTGGCGCAGTACGCGCGGCTGGAAATGCTTTAAACGCTCAAAATCAGTTTGCATCAGGTGGGGCTGCAGTTCAGGACCATCGGCGGCCATGGATGGCCGCTGTTGAGCGTCCCATGGATGGGCTTGAAGCGTGTCCTGAACTGCAGCCCCACCTGATGCAAGTAAGCCCCGCTGCCGGTTCACCCTTGACGCCGGCCCGCGCTTTCCCCACCCTTGCAGGCTTTCCCGACAAGTCTTTCACGGAGTCCCCCATGAAACGGATCCTTTTGGCGCCTCTGGCGGTGCTGCTGGGCCTGCTGCTGAGTGCCTGCGGCCAGGAGTGTGACAAGCCGGCCGCCACATCCGGCGACAGCGTCCCCCAGAAAACCTACCACTGGAAACTCGTCACCACTTGGCCCAAGAACTTCCCTGGCCTGGGGGCCGCGCCGGAAAACTTCGCCCGTATCGTCAACGATATGAGTAACGGTCGCCTGCAGGTGAAGGTCTATGGCGCCAACGAGCTGGTGCCGGCCATGGGCGTGTTCGATGCGGTTGCAGGTGGTGCGGCCGAGATGGGTCACGGCGCCGCCTACTACTGGAAGGGCAAGATTCCCGCCTCGCAGTTCATGACAGCGGTGCCTTTCGGCATGAATGCCCAGGAAATGAATGGCTGGCTCCACTACGGCGGCGGTCTGGAGCTGTGGCGCAAACTCTACGCCAAATACAATCTGGTGCCGTTCGCCGGCGGCAGCACCGGTGTGCAGATGGCGGGCTGGTTCAAGCAGGAAATCACCAGCGTGGCGGATCTGCAGGGACTGAAGATGCGCATCCCCGGATTGGCGGGCGAGGTGTTCCAGCGCATCGGCGGTGTGCCGGTGACCCTGCCTGGCGGTGACATCTTCACCGCGCTGCAGACCGGTTCCATCGACGCCACCGAGTGGGTGGGGCCTTACAACGATCTCACCTTCGGTCTGCACAAGGTGGCCAAGTACTATTATTACCCCGGCTGGCACGAGCCCGGCGCCATGCTGGAATTCATCATGAACCAGAGCGCCTGGGATTCCCTGCCGCCGGATCTGCAGGCCATCGTCACCCATGCCGCCCGCGCGGTGAATCAGGACATGCTGGATGAATATACGGCGCGCAACAACGCGGCACTGAAAGAGCTGGTGGACAAGCACGGCGTGCAGCTGCGGCGCCTGCCGGATGATGTGCTGGCGGCGCTGCGCAGTGCGTCGGATCAGGTGATCAGTGAGGTGATTGCGGCCGATGCGGATGCGAAGGCAATCTATGAATCCTTCGATGCCTTTCGCCGGGATGTGGAACCTTACACCCGCATTTCCGAAGAAGCCTTCCTGCAGACCCGACAGGCACCCTGAGGTGTCTGCCGGTCGCTGAAGACCGTTTCAGCCGTGGTCAGGTGGTGCTGCGTGGGACGACGCGGGTGCGGCGGTTTTCGTCGATGGCCACAAAGGTGAACTGGCCTTCGGTGACCTTGCGGCATTCGCGATCGGAATGGTGCTGGGCCCAGACTTCCACCAGGATGGTGATGGAGCTGCGGCCGATGTTGAGCACGTCGGTGTAGCAGCTGATCACGGAGCCCACCGCCACCGGCCGCAGGAATACCATGGAATCGATGGCCACGGTGGCGACCCGGCCCCGGGCCAGCCGGTTGGCGGTTACGGCACCGGCCAGATCCATCTGCGACACCAGCCAGCCACCGAAGATATCGCCGTCGGCGTTGGCATCCGCCGGCATGGCGATGGTCTGCAGGGCCAGTTCGCCGTTCGGGCTGGGGGTGTCGTCGAGCTTTTCTTGTTCGTCCATTGTCAGGATCCGCCTGTCTTACTGCACTGAGTTATAAACTATATCCGGCAACCATGTCGCCAGTGAAGGTAAAAGTGCCACAATCCCCATTGTCAGGAGCTGCATCACAATAAACGGTATCACGCCCCGGTAAATTGTCGAGGTGGGAACCGATTCCGGCACCACGCCCCGCAAATAGAACAGTGCAAAGCCGAATGGCGGCGTCAGGAATGATGTCTGCAGATTCAGCGCGATCATCACCCCCAGCCACACCGGATCGACGCCCATGGCCAGCAGCACGGGCCCCACGATGGGCACCACCACGAAGGTGATCTCGATAAAGTCCAGGATGAACCCCAGCAGGAAGATCACCACCATCACCAGCAGTGTTGCGGTGAAGGCGCCGCCGGGCATGGAGCTGAAAAAGTCGTGGATCATGTCGTCGCCGTGGAAACCGCGAAACACCAGCGAGAACAGCGCGGCACCGATCAGGATGGCAAACACCATGCTGGTGATTTTGGTGGTGGAGAGCATGATCTCCCACAGGTTCTTGCGGGTGAGCTGTTTCTGCAGCAGGGCCAGCAGGGCAGCGCCCACGGCACCCACGGCAGCGGCTTCGGTGGGGGTGGAGTAGCCGGTGAGAATGGAACCCAGCACGGCCACGATCAGCAGCAGGGGCGGCAGCAGACCACGCACGCAATCGCTGAGCAGGGAGCGTTCGTACTGATGATCGTCGGGCATGCCGGGCGCACTGGCGGGGTTGAGCAGGGCGCGACCCACCACGTACAGCACGTACAGCGCCACCAGGATCAGGCCGGGAATCAGCGCGCCCACGAACAGATCCCCCACCGACACGGTGTCCACGTTGAAGATGCCCTGCTTGAGCTGGGCCTGCTGGTAGGCGTTGGCCAGCACATCCCCCAGCAGCACCAGGGCGATGGAGGGCGGAATGATCTGGCCCAGGGTGCCCGTGGCGGCGATGCTGCCGGTGGCCAGGGCCGGATCGTAACCGCGCTTGAGCATGGTGGGCAGGGCGAGCAGCCCCATGGTGACTACGGTTGCACCGACGATACCGGTGCTGGCCGCCAGCAGGGCACCCACCAGCGTCACGGAAATTCCCAGCCCGCCGGGAAAGCGTCCGAACAGCCGGGCCATAGTGTCCAGCAGGTTTTCCGCCACCTTCGACTTTTCCAGCATCACCCCCATCAGCACGAACAGGGGCACCGCCAGCAGGGTGTTGTTCCACATAACGCCTTCGAACAGGCGCGCGGGCAGGAAATTGAGGTCGGCCAGGTTGAACACCCCCAGGCCGGCGCCAATGAAGGCAAACAGCAGCGACACCCCGCCCAGGGTGAAGGCCACCGGGTAGCCCGCCATCAGGGCCACACAGACCGCCGCGAACATCAGGATCGCCAGCCATTCCATCAGTGAGCCTCCCCCGTGGTGGCCGGCAGTGGCAGCCAGCCCAGCAGCCGGGCCAGATTACGCAGGGTTTCCACCAGGGCCTGCCAGATCAGCAGGGCACCCATCAGGGGAATCAGGGTTTTCAGCAGGTAGACCCAGGGCAGGCCGCTGGCTTCCTGGGATTTTTCCTTTAGCTTCCACGCGAACGCCACATAGTCCAGGCTGGAATACAGGATGAAGCCGGCCATGGGCAGCAACAGAAACAGGCTGCCCGTCAGATCGACGATGGCGCGGTTGCGCGGGCTGAAGCGGCGGTAGAACACGTCCACCCGCACGTGACCGTCGCTGCGCAGGGTGTAGGCGCTTGCCAGCATGAACAGGATGCAGTGCATATAAAGGACGGATTCTTCCAGGGCCTGCCGTGACAGGCTCAGGTCGCCCAGCTGCAACGCATTGATCCTGAAGCCATAGCGCATCAGTACCGTGATGAACAGGGTGGCGGTTAGCAGCAGGGTCAGCAGGGCCAGGATACGGCCTCCCAGATCGGTGAGGCGATCCAGGGCGTTTATTATGTTTGTCACCATGATGATGTAGATTTCCCCCAGTGGGCCGGGGCAGAACCCCGACGCAGGCGGCGCATTATAGCGGCAGGGGGTGGTGCCGGCAAAACGCCGATCCGGCGGGGCGCAGCGGGCTGGCCGGCCATGCAACAGAGATGTAATACAATTGTCACATTGCCGTCTTATAGTGCCGAGCCCAGAAGGGAGACGGATATGTTGCCGCCTCCCGACCCTCCCCCTTCATCTCGGAGAAACACCATGAATTTCAAGAAACTGTTTGCGTCTGTGGTGGTGAGTGCCAGTGCGGCCATGCTTGCTACCGCTGCAACGGCAGAAACCAAGGTTGATCCCAAGCTGCGCGACTATGCCAAAGTGGGCGGCGTGTCCGGCAACCTGTCCAGCGTCGGTTCCGACTCCCTGGCCAACCTGATGACCTTCTGGGCGGAAGAATTCAAGAAGCAGTATCCCAACGTGGCGGTGCAGATCCAGGCCGCCGGTTCCTCGACCGCTCCCCCGGCACTGACCGAAGGCACCGCCAACTTCGGCCCCATGAGCCGCCCCATGAAGGATCAGGAAATCGAAGCCTTCGAAAAGAAATTCGGCTACAAGCCCACGGCAGTGGCAGTTGGCATCGACGCCCTGGCGGTGTTCGTGAACAAGGACAACCCGATCAAGGGCATGACCATGGAACAGGTGGATGCGGTGTTTTCATCCACTCGCACCTGTGGCGCCAGCAAGGACATCACCAAGTGGGGCGATCTGGGTCTGACCGGCCCCTGGGCCAGCCGCGACCTGCAGCTGTTCGGCCGCAACTCGGTATCCGGCACCTACGGTTACTTCAAGGAGCACGCCCTGTGCAAGGGTGACTTCAAGAGCAACGTGAACGAGCAACCCGGTTCGGCTTCTGTGGTACAGTCCACCGCCGCGTCCCTGAATGCCATCGGTTACTCCGGCATTGGTTACATCACGTCCAGCGTGCGTGCGTTACCGCTGGCCAAGAAAGCCGGCAGCCCCTTTGTGGAAGCCACCGCTGACAACGCGCTGTCGGGTGCATATCCTTTGTCCCGTGCGCTGCTGGTGTATGTGAACAAGGCGCCCGGCAAGGAACTGGCACCGCTGGAGCGGGAGTTCGTCAAAATGGTACTGTCCAAACAGGGTCAGGAAATCGTGGTGAAGGACGGCTACATTCCACTGCCGGCCGCCATGGCCGAGAAGACTCTGGCGAAACTGGGCATCAAGTAAGCAGGATTGCAGCGCGATCCGGATGCGGAGCCACACGTGGGTGTGGCTCCGCATTTTTGTCAGCAACATCACGAGAATTCTGAGTCCTCATGGCTACATCAAGCGAAGTTCTGTTTGGCGTGTCCGAGAAAATCCTGGCACGCAACCGCCGGCGCCGGCGCCTGAAAGACCAGATCGCCGCGCGCACCATCTCGCTGGGTGGCATCAGCGTCATTGGGGCCGTGAGTCTGATTTTCTTTTATCTGCTGTACGAAGTGATGCCGCTGTTTGTGCCGGCGTCGATCGAGCAGCGCGCCGTTCTGAACCAGTTCAGCTTGTCCGGCGCGCTGCACGTGGAAGTGGAAGAACAGAGCCGCGTTGGCCTAGCCATTGATGGGCAGCGCGGCCCGCTGTTCTTCGACGCCCGCACCGGTGCGGCGCTGGCCGAGCCGGCGCCGCTGACCTTTGCCGCACCCATCACGGCGTTTGCCAAGGATGCGCCGTCCACCCGCGCGTTTGCGCTGGGCTTTGCCGACGGCAGTGTGCAGCTGTTCAAGCATGATTATCACGTGGCGCTGGAGGGCAAGGACAAAATCGTCACGCCGCGCCTGAAAGCCGCCAGCGATGAACCGATCCCGGTGCTGCCTGGCAAGGCCATTCGCCAGCTGGCATTTCGCGAATCCGACGACGGCATCAAGCTGATCGTGCTGGATGACGATGGTCGGTTATATCTGAAGGAATTCGAGAAAGTCACCAGCTTCCTGTCCGACGAAGTGGAACTGAGCGAACTGGACACCCGCGAGCTGCCCACGCCGTCGGGCAACGTCAACCAGATACTGCTGAGCCTGGATCAGCGCTGGCTGTTTCTGGTGGAAGATCAGCACAAGATCGAAACCTACGACATGCGCAAGCCCGCGGCGAAAATGCGCCTCAGCCTGCTGGATGCGGTGGCGCAGGATGTGAACATCACGCGGGTGGAATTTTTGCTGGGCGGATTCTCGCTGCTGGTGGGCGATGATCAGGGCCATATCAGCCAGTGGTTCATGGCGCGGGATGAAAAAGGCAATGATTACCTGGCGCAGGTGCGCACGCTGACGCTGGAACCCGGCGTTGCGATTACCACCATCCAGGCCGAGCATCGGCGCAAGGGTTTTATTGCCGGCGATGCGCAGGGCAACATCGGCATTTACAACACCACGGCGGAACGGGAAGTGATGACGGAATCCATCGGTTCTGCGCCGGTGGAATGGATCGCGATGACGCCCCGTGCCGACATGGTGGCGTTCAAGCTGCGCGACGCGGTGCCGGTCAGCTACAGCGTGCACAACGAGCATCCAGAAGTGTCACTGTCATCGCTGTGGAAAGAAGTCTGGTACGAGCGCTATCAGGAGCCGGATTATGTCTGGCAGAGTTCGTCGGCCAACAATGACAACGAACCCAAATTCAGCCTGATGCCGCTCACCTTCGGCACGCTCAAGGCTGCCTTTTACGCGATGCTGGTGGCGGTGCCGCTGGCGATTTGCGGTGCCATCTTTGCGGCCTATTTCATGGCGCCGGGCCTGCGTACCTACGTGAAGCCCACCATCGAATTGATGGAAGCGCTGCCCACGGTGATTCTGGGTTTTCTGGCGGGCCTGTGGTTGGCGCCGCTGATGGAAGCGAATCTGGCGGGCGTGACGGCGATTCTGGTGCTGACGCCGACGCTGATTCTGCTGACGGCGATCGGCTGGTCGCGTCTGCCGCTGAATATTCGTCTGCTGGTGCCCACCGGCTGGGTGCCCGTGCTGCTGGTGCCGGTGGTGGTGTTTTCCGGCGCAGTTTCCATGTCATTGAGCGAGCCGCTGGAATTGTGGCTGTTCAACGGCGATATGCGCCACTGGCTCACCCACGACATGGGCATCGATTTCGATCAGCGCAATTCCATGGTGGTGGGACTGGCCATGGGCTTTGCGGTGATTCCAACTATTTTCTCTATCGCCGAAGATGCGATTTTCGCGGTGCCGAAAAGCCTGACCCAGGGTTCGCTGGCCCTCGGTGCCACACCCTGGCAGACCCTGGTGCGGGTGGTGCTGCCCACCGCCAGCCCCGGTATTTTTTCGGCGCTGATGATGGGCCTGGGTCGCGCCGTGGGTGAAACCATGATCGTGCTGATGGCCACCGGTAACACGCCGATCATGGACATGAATATCTTCGAGGGCCTGCGCACGCTGTCGGCGAACATCGCGGTGGAAATGCCGGAAGCCGAAGTGGGCAGCAGCCACTTCCGCATTCTGTTCCTGTCCGGCCTGGTGCTGTTTATTTTCACCTTCATCGTCAACACCACGGCGGAAAGTGTGCGTCAGCGCCTGCGCGCCAAGTACGGTTCGTTGTAAGTGGGGAATTCAAGCGTGAACAACAGTTTGAGAGTGTGGTTTCGTAAGGGTGATCCCTGGGTCTGGCTGAACGCCGGCGCGCTGTCCATCAGCATCGTGATGGTGTTGGGCATTCTGTTTCTGGTGGCGGCGCGGGGGCTGTCGCATTTCTGGCCCCACGCGGTGGTGGAAGGCATCTATACGCAGGAAGACGGCAGCCAGATCAACATCATCGGTGAAGTGACCGATGAAGAGTGGGTGCCGGTGTCGCGCCTGCGGGAATCCGGCGTGCAGATTGATACCGACGAGCCGGTGGTGAAACGCATTCTGGTGAAGACCGGTAACCGCGACGTGACGGGCCTGGATTTTCGCTGGCTGATTGCCGAGCGCCTGCAGCAGCGCAGCACGCCGGACGACATCATTGTGATCGAGCGCCGCGAGTGGGGCAATTTCTACGGCCGTCTGCTCTCGGTAAAGGAAGCGGGGCAGGTGGTGGCGCAGGGCGCAGAAGCGAAGGCGGCATTTGAAGAAAGCCTGCGTCGCGCGCTGGATCTGCACGCCGATATCCGCTATATCGAGCGCGGTGCCATTGGTTCTGTCAACTACGAGATGGAACGCCTGCGTCTGCGCGAAAAGAGCCTTGAGCGGGAAGGTCAGCTCGATGCCAACATGCAGCGGGAAATCGCCGAGGAGCGCGCTGGCCTGGACGCGGAGTATCAGGCGCTGTATCAGGAGCTGCGCCAGCTGCACGAACAGGTCGCCCGCGACACCATTATCGCCGTTGCCATGAACGGGGTGGAGAAGGAAATCAAACTGGCGGATGTGGTGCAGTTCCATTTCCCCAATGAATTGTCGCTGCTGCAGAAGATCGCTTTTTACGTTCACCAGTTCTGGCTGTTCCTGTCATCCGATCCACGCGAAGCCAATACCGAAGGCGGCGTGTTCCCGGCGATTTTTGGCACTGTGCTGATGGTGCTGCTGATGTCCATCATCGTGACGCCGTTTGGTGTGATTGCGGCGCTCTACCTGCGTGAATATGCCAAGCAGAATGCCACCACCCGCGTCATCCGTATCGCGGTGAACAATCTGGCAGGCGTGCCGTCCATTGTGTACGGCGTGTTTGGTCTGGGCTTCTTTGTGTATTTCCTGGGTGGCAACATCGACGATCTGTTTTACCCGGAAGCGGCGCCGGCGCCGGTGTTTGGTACGCCGGGTCTGCTGTGGGCGTCCATCACGCTGGCGATTCTGACCCTGCCGGTGGTGATCGTGGCCACTGAAGAAGGCCTGGCGCGCATTCCCAAATCCGTGCGCGAAGGTTCGCTGGCGCTGGGTGCCACCAAGTTTGAAACCATCTGGAAAGTGGTGCTGCCCATGTCCAGCCCGGCGATGATGACCGGCCTGATTCTGGCGATCGCCCGCGCCGCCGGCGAAGTGGCGCCGCTGATGCTGGTGGGCGTGGTGAAACTGGCGCCCACACTGCCCCTCGATGGCAACTTTCCGTTCCTGCACCTGGAGCGCAAATTCATGCACCTGGGTTTTCATATTTACGACGTGGGCTTCCAGAGCCCCAACGTGGAAGCGGCGCGTCCGCTGGTGTATGCCACCTCGTTTCTGCTGGTGGCGGTGATCGTGGTGCTCAACCTGACCGCCATCACCATCCGCAACCGTCTGCGGGAAAAATACCGCGCGCTGGAAAACTGAGGCGGCCACAGGAGCATTCCGATGAACGAATTCAACACCACAGCAGCAAAGGGTGACAGCATGACAGCGGCAGAATCCAACCGCACACCGTCCAGTCCGCGCAGTGTGACTCTCGGCGGCAATACCCGCTCCATGGAGCAGGAAGACATCTGCATCGAAGTGCGGGACTTCAAACTGTTTTACGGTGAGAAACGCGCGCTGCACGGCATCAACATGAAGATTCCGAAGAAGCGCGTCACCGCCTTCATCGGCCCCAGCGGCTGCGGCAAGTCCACGCTGCTGCGCAGTTTTAATCGCATGAACGATCTGGTGGACATCTGCCGGGTGGAAGGCCAGATCCTGTTCGAGGGCGGCAATATTTTCGAGCGCAGCGTCGACATCACCGATCTGCGTCGCAAGGTGGGCATGGTGTTCCAGAAGCCCAATCCGTTCCCGAAAACCATTTACGAGAACGTGGCCTACGGCCTGCGCATCCAGGGTATCAACAAGAAGCGCGTGATCGACGAGCGCGTGGAGTGGGCGCTGAAGGGCGCGGCGCTGTGGGAAGAAGTGAAGGATCGCCTCAACGACAATGCGCTGGGCTTGTCCGGCGGTCAGCAGCAGCGTCTGGTGATTGCCCGCACCATTGCGGTGGAGCCGGAAGTGCTGCTGCTGGACGAACCCTGCTCGGCGCTTGATCCGATTTCCACCCTCAAGATCGAAGAGCTGATCAATGATCTGAAGGCGCGTTACACCATCGTCATCGTCACGCACAATATGCAGCAGGCGGCGCGGGTTTCCGACTACACTGCCTTCATGTACCTGGGCGATCTGATCGAGTACAAGGACACCGATACGCTGTTCACCAATCCCAGCGAGAAAAAAACCGAAGATTACATCACCGGACGTTATGGCTGACCCCGCGCTTACACACGCGTGAACCCGGAACCCGCCATCAGGAGCGAAGACAATGCCGACGAGCGAAGAATATACCCAACACATCTCCCGCCAGTTCAATGAGGATCTGGAGGAAGTCCGCAGCCACATCCTGGCCATGGGCGGCATGGTGGAAAAGCAGGTGAGCGACGCGGTGCAGGCGCTGGTGGAAGGCGACAGCGCGCTGGCGTCGGAAGTGCTGGCCAATGAAAAACAGGTCAACGGCATGGAAGTGCGCATCGACGAGGAGTGCACCCGCATCATCGCGTTGCGGCAGCCGGCGGCGAGCGATCTGCGTCTGCTGGTGGCGGCCACCAAGGCCAACACCGATCTGGAACGGGTGGGCGATGAAGCCAGCAAGATCGCCAAGATGGCGATCCGCCTGACCGAAGAAGGTGCGGTGCCTCGTGGTTACATCGAGGTGCGTCACATCGGCAATCACGTCTGTTCCATGCTGCGGCAGGCGCTGGATGCTTTTGCCCTCTTCGATGTGGAACTGGCCATGTCCGTGGTGAAGGAAGACAAGGCGGTGGATCTGGAATATGAATCTGCCATGCGCCTGATGGTGACCTTCATGATGGAAGATCCGCGTTTCATCAAGCGGGTGCTGAACGTGCTGTGGAGTCTGCGTGCGCTGGAGCGGATCGGCGACCACGCCCGCAATATCGCCGAGCAGGTGATCTATCTGGTGAAAGGCAAGGACATCCGCCACGTGCCCATTGCGACGCTGGAGGAGCAGGGGATTACGGGCAAGAAGAGCTGAGTCCTGCTGCGATTGCCCTGATGGTGACGCCATCGGGGCAAGGCGCTGCCGGCGCGATGGTCAGTGCGTCATACTGTCCATCTGTTTCACCCGCTCCTCCGCAATCCGCTGTACGTCCTTGGCCTGCTCCAGCAGTTTGGGAATTTCCGTGATGGGCACGGTGGTGGGAATCGGCAGGGTGTTTTCCAGGCCCTTGCCGTTGGCCATGGGATTGTCCTTGGTTATTTTGTTTTCATTCACCGCCACCCGGCCGAACACCCGGTCGATTTCCTCTGCAGAAAGACTTTGCAGCACGTTGGCATTGGGATCGGTGCGCACCACGTGGTTCAGCGTGTTGCGGTTGGGCAGGCTGCTGAATTGCCAGACGCCGTTGCCATCCTTCCAGCGATAGTACAGGTTCGCCTGTTCCTTGATATCCAGTTGTGCCAGTTGTTCGCGGGTCAGCACGTCGGGGTTGAAGGCCGGCCCCTGCTTTTCACTCCACTGAATCCACTGCTGGCCACCGCCGGTGAGGGGCGCTTCGCCGCCCTGATTGACGGTGGCGTTGCCCGGCAGCGTGGGCAGGGACAGGCTGGGCAGTCTCAAATCATCCAGCGACAGCAGCGGGCGACCATCGGGGCCCTTCAACAGAAACGGCCCGGCCACCGCCAGAATCAGCAGAAACCCCATCAGTTTGACGAACAGTTTGAACATGGTAACCCCGTGCCGCTGCGCGGAAAATCCGCTGCCCAGGGCCAAGTATAGCCCGCTATTCAGTGCTGCCGTGATGGTTTACCATGGGCTCGCGTTGCGTTTATGTCACTTCTCTCTTTCAGGCGGAACTGCTTATGCCTTCATTCGATATCGTATCCGAACTCAACATGCACGAGGTCACCAACGCGGTGGATCAGGCCAATCGCGAAATCGACACCCGTTTTGATTTCAAGGGCACCAAGGCCAAGTTCGAACAGGACAAGAATGTGGTGACCATCGTCGGCGATGCGGATTTTCACCTGCGCCAGCTGCTGGACATTCTGGAAGGCAAGCTGATCAAGCGCGGCATCGATATCCGCTGCCTCGACAAGGCCGATCCGGAAATCAATCTGGCGGAAGCGCGACAGAAAGTCACCCTGCGCCAGGGTCTGGAATCCGATCAGGCGAAAAAGCTGGTGAAACTGATCAAGGACAGCAAGCTGAAAGTGCAGCCGTCGATCCAGGGCGAAAAAGTGCGGGTGACCGGCAAGAAAAAAGATGATCTGCAGGAAGCGATCGCGCTGCTGCGCAAATCCGAATTCGAAATGCCGCTGCAGTTCGAGAACTTCCGCGATTGATTGCCAGGGGGCGTGGTGGCCGGGTTGGCACACCGCGCTCCCCGGCGCCAACGCTCACTGCGGCCGGCCGGTTTCATCCACCTTGGGCCGTGGCCCCTGCAGCGGGCCGCCGGTCACCATCAGATAGATTTCCTCGGCGATGTCGGTGACATGATCACCGGCGCGCTCCAGTCCCTTGGCAATGAACATCAGCTGGATGCCATCGGCGATGTGCTGCTTGTCGGCGTGCATGTGGTTGAACAGATGCTCGAACAGACGTGCGTACAGGGCGTCGAGTTCGGCATCGTCGGCCCAGGCCACGTTGGCCATCGCCGCGTCGTGATTGCGGTAGGCCAGCATCACCCGATCCAGCATCGACTGAATCCGTGAACCCATCCAGTGGAACTGCGCCGCGAGTTCGGCATCCAGCGGTGCGCTCAACCGGCCAGTGCGCTTGGCCATGTTTTTGGCGTAGTCGCCGATGCGCTCCAGATGCGGCCCGATGCGCGCCGCTGCCAGAATGGCCCGCAGATCACCCGCCATGGCCTGTTGCCGCGCCAGGGTGCGGGTGGTGTGATGATTGATCTTGTCCAATAGGGCGTCGGCGTTGCGGTCGCTGTCGATCACCACCCGGGCCATGGCCAGATCGTGGGTGGTCAGCGCCTGCAGCGCCAGGTTGATTTCCTTGGCCACCTGCTGGCCCAGCAGCAGGATTTCATCGCTGATGGCTTTGAGGTCTTCGTCGAAAATGCGCAGGGTGTGGGATTCTGTCATGGCGTCGTCTCTTGCGGCGGCGGATCAGCCGAACCGTCCGGTGATGTAGTCGTTGGTGCGCTGTTCTTTGGGATGCGTGAACAGATCTTCGGTGCGACCGAATTCCACCATGTCGCCCATGTGCATGTAGGCGGTGTAATCGGAAATCCGCGCCGCCTGCTGCATGTTGTGCGTGACGATCACGATGGTGACGCGCTTGTGCAGTTCAGTGAGCAGATCCTCGATCTTGGCGGTAGCGATGGGATCGAGGGCCGAGGTCGGTTCGTCCAGCAGCAGAATGTCCGGCTGTGGTGCCAGCGCGCGGGCGATGCACAGGCGCTGCTGCTGACCGCCCGACAAACCATAGGCGGATTCGTGCAGGCGATCTTTCACTTCGTCCCAGATGGCGGCGCCTTTGAGCGCGGTTTCCACCCGCTCCTGTACCAGTGCCTTGTTGTTGACGCCACGCACCCGCAAACCCGCGGCGACATTTTCGAAAATGGATTTGGGAAACGGATTGGGTTTCTGGAACACCATGCCGATGCGCAGCCGCACCAGGCCCGGATCCATGTCGATCAGATTCTGGTTTTCCGGCTGCAGCAGAATTTCGCCGCTGTAGCGATTGCCCGGATACAGATCGTGCATGCGGTTGAAGCAGCGCAGCAGGGTGGATTTGCCGCAGCCCGACGGCCCGATCAGCGCGGTGACCTTGCAATCGTGGATCGGCAGATTCACCGCTTTCAGCGCCTGCTTTTCGCCGTACCAGAAATCCAGGTTGCGGACTTCCGCCCGCAGCGTTGCGGTTTCGGCCGGGTGTTGCGCTGCGCTGTGGCTGGCAACGGCAGGCTGGGATGTTGGCGTGGCATTCATGGCAAGTTTTGTCGTGGTTTGCATGTGAACGTGCTCCCTCGGGAACTAGCGCTGCAATTTGCGCAAGTGATAGCGGATGTAGATGGCGAGCCCGTTCATGATCAGCGTCATCACCATCAGCACCACGCCGGTAGCGGCGGCGTTGACGTGGAAAGCTTCCTGCGGTCGCGACACCCAGTTGAACATCTGGATCGGCATCAGTGTGAACGGACTCCACAGCCATTCGAAATTGATGAACGGCGGCGTGGACTGCAGCGGCGACGGTGGCAGAAAGGCGATGAACGTCAGCGCGCCGATGGTGATGACGGGCGCCGCCTCGCCGATGGCACGGGCCAGGCCCACGATGGCGCCGGTGAGAATGCCGGGGCGCGCGGCGGGCAACACATACAGGCGCACGGTTTGCCATTTGTCGGCACCGAGGCCATAGGCGGCCTCGCGCAGTTCCAGCGGAATGCTGCGAATCGCCTCGCGGGTGGCCACGATGATCACCGGCAGAATCAGCAGCGCCAGCACCAGGCCAGCGGTGAGAATGGTTTCACCCAGGCCGAAGGCGTGTACAAACAATCCCAGCGCCAGCAGGCCGTAGATGATCGAGGGCACGCCGGCCAGGTTGCTCACGTTGATTTCGATCAGATCGGTGAACCAGTTGCGCGGCGCATATTCTTCCAGATAGAGACCGGCGGCCACCGCCAGGGGAATTGCAATCGATGCCGTCACCAGCATCACCAGCGAAGTGCCGACGATGGACGACAGAATGCCGGCCCGTTCCGGATGGCGCGACGGAAAGTTGGTGTAGAACTCCCCGTGGAGCAGGCGCGGCCAGCCGCTCGCCAGCAGATCGATCATCACGCCGGCCAGCAGGATCATCGCAATCGCCATCACCAGCACCCCAATGCTGGCAACGATGATGTCGGTACGTTTATTGGCAGCAACAATGCTGTGCAGACTTGGCGCAGACATCAGTACACCTCGCGGAAACGGCGGCGCAGGTAGAACCCGAGCAGATTGAAAAACAGCGTGATCACGAACAGTGTCAGGCCGGCGGCAAACACTGACTGGTATGCCACGGTGCCGTGGGGCAGATCAC
This sequence comes from Pseudomonadales bacterium, assembly GCA_020062665.1. Taxonomy (GTDB): domain Bacteria; phylum Pseudomonadota; class Gammaproteobacteria; order Pseudomonadales; family Ketobacteraceae; genus Ch67. The sequence goes on along the minus strand of JAGUVW010000072.1, from coordinate 16,885 downwards.
CCATGGTCATCTGCACGATGTAGGCGGTGATGGTGGACGCGCCCTGGGTGGGATCGAAACCGAAACGCGGATTCTGGCCGGCGGCAATGGCCACCACCATGGTCTCGCCCACGGCCCGCGACATGCCGAGAATGAACGCAGCGGTAATGCCAGACAGCGCAGCAGGAATCACCACATGGGTGGCAACGCGAAAGCGCGAATAACCCAGCGCGTAACCGGCTTCGCGCAGACCCATGGGCACGCTGCGCATGGCATCCTCGCTCACCGATGCGGTGTAGGGCAGGATCATGATGCCCATCACCAGACCCGGCGCCAGCAGATTGAATCCGCTCAGATTCGGCATGAAGGTCTGCAGCAGCGGCGTCACCAGCAGCAGTGCAAAAAAGCCGTACACCACCGTGGGTACTGCTTCGAGCAGCTCCAGGAAAGGCTTGATGGTTTCCCGCACCCGTGGGCTGGCAAACTCGCTCAGATAGATCGCCAGCATCAGGCCGGCAGGAATCGCCAGCGCCAGCGCTATGCCGGCGACGGTGACGGTGGCCGATACCAATGTCATCACGCCAAAGTGCGCGTCTTCAAACACTGGCGTCCACTGGGTGTCGGTCAGAAAATCCCACAGCGATACATGCTGAAAGAAGGGAATCGACTGGCTGATGAGGACGTACACGATGCCCACGGTCACCAGCACGGACGTGGCAGCAGCCAGGGCAAGAATATAGCCGGACACGCGATTCCAGAATGCGCGCCGACGCAGGAATGCTGCACTGGCACCACCGTAATCGGCTGCGCTTGCAGGCAGGGATGATATGGTCATGATGAACCTCGGGCGGCGGGCGGGAACAAACGGGCCAGCAGTGCTGCTGGCCCGTCCCTGATTGCCAGACCGCGCAATGAACGGCGCGGGTGTTGCGCTTTACTTGGGCTGGCGCTTCATCAGTTCTTCGATGCCAACGCCCACTTCAGCGCCGTGGAACACGGTGCCCACGGTGCGGGCCTTGAATTTCGCCAGCGCCGCGTCATAGGCGGATTCCGGCAGCGGCACATAACCCACTTCCTTCACCAGCGGCGCGGCATGTGTCTTGTCCATGTAGAATTCCACGAAGCGCGCAACATAGGCTTTCTCGTCCGCCATTTTCTTGTTCACGTAGATGAAGATCGGACGTGACAGCGGTTGATAGCTGGCGTTCTTGGCGTTTTCAACGGAGGGAGCAACCGCCGGGCCGCCTTTCCAGGAAATTTTCGCTGCCTTCAGTTTGTCCTTGTTTTCCTCGTAGTAGGCCAGGCCGAAAAAGCCCAGTGCGTTGATGTCCTTGGCAACGCCCTGCACCAGGATGTTGTCGTCTTCGCTGGCAGTGTAGTCACCGCGCGAACTCTTGCCTTCTACCACGGCTTCGACGAAATAATCATAGGTTCCGGAATCGGTGCCAGGGCCGAACAGGTTGAGCGGGCGATCCGGGAATTTCGCGTTCACCTGCTTCCAGTTGGTGATCTTGCCCTGGGCTGCCGGCTCCCACATTTTCTTCAGATCTTCCACCGCCAGTTCAGTGGCCCAGTCGTTTTTCGGGTTGATTACGATCGTCAGCGCATCCAGCGCCGCGGGCAGTTCGATGAATTGGATGCCGTTGGCGGCGCATTCTGCTTTTTCTTCATCCTTGATGGGGCGCGAAGCGTTGGAGATGTCGGTTTCGCCGCGGCAGAATTTCTTGAAGCCGCCGCCAGTGCCGGACACGCCGACAGTCACCATGGTTTTGCCTTTTTCGGCGTTCTGGAATTCTTCGGCCACCGCTTCGGTCACAGGAAATACGGTGCTGGAGCCGTCGATCTTGACGATGTCGCGGGCGTGCGCCAGGTTGATGGAGGCGGTTGCCGCCAGTAGCAGGGCGGCGCAGGTGTGCATGCGTGTCATGGGTGGTTCCCCTTGGAATGAATGAAGTGACTCGTGGATCAGATAATCACAAGACGGGGAACAGAGTATTAAATTTATATTGCAGTTACGTTACGGAAAAGAAATCAACCGGCCGCACTGCGCGGCGTGGCTTGACTGACAATGGTCTTGCCGGGGAAGTGACAGGTGAACGTGCTGCCCTTGCCCAGCGTGCTGTCGATCAGCAGATTGGCGCCGTGATGAATCAGCACATGCTTGACGATGGCGAGGCCCAGCCCGGTACCGCCGGTCTTGATGTGGCGACTGGGATCGGCGCGGTAGAAACGTTCGGTCAGCCGTGGAATATGTTTGGCGTCGATGCCGATGCCGTTGTCGGTCACCGCCATGTGGGCGCCGTCGGCATCGGCCCACCAGCGGATATGGATTTCGCCCTGCTCCGGTGTGTACTTCACCGCATTCACCACCAGATTGGAAAACGCGCTGCGCAGTTCATTTTCATCGCCGTAGATCTGCAGATTGTCATCGGCGTCCAGATGAATGCGGTGCTGCTTGTCGTCGTTGATGGCCAGCGCATCGTTGTACACCTGGCGCAGCAGCTTCGCCACCGCCACGGGTTTGAGTGGCTGGGTGGTGTTCTCGGTTTCCAGCCGTGACAGCAACAGCAGATCGTTCACCAGCAGTTCCATGCGCAAGGCCTGCTGCTGCATCTGCGACAGGCCGCGCTTGAGCGGCGCATTGTCCGGCCCCAGCATGTCCAGAAACGTTTCCAGATAACCTTTGATGACTGTCAGCGGTGTGCGCAGTTCGTGGGACACGTTGGCGACGAAATCCTTGCGCATCTGTTCCAGGTTATGCAGCCGCGTCACATCGCGCACGACAATCAGACGATCGCCTTCACCGAATGTGGTGATCTGGAATTGCAGCATGGTGCCCTGGCGGCGCGAGGAGGGAATTTCCAGCGGCGATTCGAACTGGCCACGGGTGAAATAGCGCACAAAGCGAGGATCGCGCACCAGGTTCGTGATGGGCTGGCCGCTGTCGGTTTTGGTCTGCAGTCCCAGCAGACTGCTGCCGGCCTGGTTCCACCATTCCAGCTCGCCGTGATGATTCACCACGATGACGGCATCGGTGATGGCGTTGGTGGATTGCTGGGCGCGGGCGATGATGGTTTGCAGTTGTTGCACCTGTTGCCGCTGCAGTTTGCGCTGCTGGTACAGGTTATCGAAGATGGCGCCCCACAGGCCGCTGCCTTCGGGGATTTCGGCGTCGGCATTGCCACGCAACCAGCGCAACAATTCCCGCGAGCGTACCAGCATCCATACTGAGTAGCTTGATGTCACCAGGGCGATGCCCCAGCCCGGATAACCCACGGCCCAGCCAATAAAGGCGCCGATGGCCACCAGGACGAGCAACTGGTTGAACTCAAGGTTCCATTCTCGTAGCACGCGCTTCACACCTGCCTGATCAGAGTCCAGGATCTTAGCCTAACCGATTCCCGGCGACCATTGCGTGACAGCAAGGTTTGGCTCAGATCTTGGTGGAAAAACGATAACCCGTGCCGCGCACTGTTTGTACCAGATGATCGAACTGGTAGGGCGCCAGAGCCTTGCGCAGGCGCCGGATGTGCACGTCCACCGTACGATCTTCCACATAGACATTGCCGCCCCACACCTGATCCAGCAGCTGGGCGCGGGAGTAGGCGCGATCCTGATGGGTCATGAAGAATTCCAGCAGGCGGTATTCCGTCGGCCCCATTTCCACCGGCCGCTCGTTGGCGGTGATGCGGTGGCTGACAGGATCCAGTGCCAGCCCTTCCACGATGATGGATTTGCCCGGATTGCCCTTGGCGCGCCGCAGCACGGCATTGACGCGGGAAATCAGTTCGCGGGTGGAAAAGGGTTTGGTGATGTAGTCGTCGGCGCCGGCGTCGAGGCCCTGGATCTTGTTGTCCTCTTCGCTCTTGGCGGTGAGCATGATCACGGGGATCTCGCTGGTGGCCTCGTCGCGCTTGAGACGGCGGGCCAGCTCGATGCCGCTGGTGCCTGGCAACATCCAGTCCAGCAGGATCAGGTCAGGGCGCTCATCCACGATACGGGCGTGGGCGCTGGTGGCATTGTCGGCTTCGATCCACTGAAAACCCGCCAGCTCCAGGGCGACGGATATCATCTCGCGAATCGCTTCTTCGTCGTCAACGATCAGAATTTTGGCTTCAGGCATGGCTGCACGTTCCGGTTCCCCAAATAAGCGTGCCCTATTTAACGCTGTCAATGTTACATAATTATGACGTTTTTTAGACAGCGTGCCCGGTGCGTTCTACCTCAGGGTGTAGTGCAGGAACAGGCCGGCGAAGATGGCGGCGCCCACCCAGTGGTTGTGCAGGAAGGCCTTGAAGCAGGCGTCACGATCCCGTTCCCGGCATTGCCACAGCTGCCAGGCCCACATCGCTACCGCCATGGCCAGGCCGCCGAAATACCAGAACGACAGCCCCAGCTTGTTGCCCAGCAGCACCAGGGCCAGCAGGGCCATGCCGTTGAGCAGCCCCACCATCACCAGATCCGCATCGCCGAACAGGATGGCGGTGGACTTGATGCCGGCCTGCAGATCGTCGTCCCGGTCCACCATGGCGTACAGGGTGTCGTAGGCCATGGTCCAGCACAGGGTGGCCAGGTAGATGATCCAGGCGATGGCGGGGACTTCTTCTTTCACCGCCGCGAATGCCATCGGGATCGACCAGGCGAAGGCCGCTCCCAGCACCAGCTGGGGCAGGTAGGTGTGGCGCTTCATATAAGGATAGGTGCAGGCCAGCAGCAGGCCGCCCACCGACAGAATGATGGTGAAGGTATTGGTGAACAGCACCAGGACAAAGGCCAGCAGGCCGATCAGCGCCGCCACTGCCAGGGCCTCCTTGCCACTGATGCGGCCGGTGGCCAGGGGGCGGTTGGCGGTGCGCTGCACCTGGCCGTCGAAATCGCGATCCGCATAGTCATTGACGATGCAGCCGCCGGTGCGGGTCAGGATCACCCCCATCACGAAGATGAAAATCAGTTTGTAGGACGGCTGGCCCTCGCTGGCGATCCACAGTGCCCAGAGTGTCGGCCACAGCAGCAGATAGATGCCGATGGGGCGGTCGAGCCGGCCCAGGGCGATGAAATCCGGCAGCCGGCGCAGGCGGGAATTGGACAGTTGCAGTTCCTTGAACGTGGCCATGGCATGCTCCTTTAACGTGTCTCAAAGCGCGGAATACATGGGGCATTCCGGCAGGAAGTATTCGCTCACCAGCAGCGGCTGGCCCGCCAGATAGAAGATCGAGCGCCGCCCCCACAGCTCCGGATTGGGCTGGCCCGCGATGCCCAGGGTGTTGGCGCGCAGCCGGGCCACCGCGATGGGGCCGCGTCGCACCTGGGGGTCACTGAACAGCACTGCGCCCAGGGGTTTGGTGCCCAGGTGCGTCAGCGCGCGCACCCGCCCCTGCAGGCTGGCAGCCGGAATCAGGGTGCGGGCAAACACCCAGGGCTGGCCGTGACAGTGCAGCAGCACTTCCCGCACGAACGGCCATTCCCGCTGACCCAGTCCCAGTTCCTGCCGCTCCACCGGCAGCGCATGCAGAAAGCCCTGACGCAGCACCTGCACCCGGAAGTCCCCGGCACTGATCGCCACCAGACGGCGGGTGAGGGAACCGGCATCCAGCAGCCAGTCCCGCAGGTGGCGGGGAACCTGCCAGGGCGCCCGACTGCCCTCGCCACTGCGAAAGCGCAGGGCGTCGTGCAGGATCTGCGGCATGACGGTGGTCGGTACGGCGGAGCGGGACGGATTACGCACTGAAACAATTCCGGAAGCGGGTGAGGAATTCTAGCGAAATTAGGGGCTTTGCGCCTGGCCTGTGGCGACATTGACGCCCGCGGACTTGCATTTTGGGGGGCGCGCACGTAATTTGCCGGATTCCCGAAAATGGCGAGTGAATCGCAGTCACGTTGAAGAGAGCAGAACCATGAGAAAGTACGAGTGCATCGTGTGCGGCTATATCTATGACGAAGCCCTGGGCTGGCCCGATGACGGCATCCCCGCCGGTACCAAGTGGGAAGACATTCCCGATGACTGGGTCTGCCCCGATTGCGGCGTGGGCAAGGAAGACTTCGAACTGGTGCAGGACTGATCCGAAGTGAAAGGCAACGTCATGCTGTATCTGCTGTTGTCGCTGCTGGCCTGATGCCCGTGACCCAGACCCCGTTCTCCGCGCTCGCGCTTGCCCCCGAATTGCTCGTCAATCTCGACTCGCTCGGCTACGCCGCTATGACCCCGATCCAGGCGGCCAGCCTGCCGCTGATTCTGGCGGGCAGGGATGTCATCGCCCAGGCGAAAACCGGTTCCGGCAAGACCGCCGCCTTCGGCCTTGGGCTGCTGGCCAAGCTCGATGTGAAGCGATTCTGCGTGCAGACCCTGGTGCTGTGTCCCACCCGCGAACTGGCGGATCAGGTGGCCAAGGAAATCCGCAAGCTGGCCCGCACCATCCACAACATCAAGGTGCTGACCCTGTGTGGCGGCATGCCGTTCGGCCCCCAGCTGGGTTCGCTGGAGCATGGCGCCCACATCATCGTGGGCACGCCGGGGCGGGTGGAAGAACATCTGCGCAAAGGCTCGCTGGTGCTGGACAACCTCACCACCCTGGTGCTGGACGAAGCCGACCGCATGCTGGAAATGGGCTTTGCGCCGGCGCTGGATGCTATCGTCGACAAGGCCCCCCAACAGCGTCAGACCCTGCTGTTCAGCGCCACCTTTCCCGACCAGATCCAGCGCATTGCCAAACGCATCCTGCAGCAACCGGAAACGGTGAAAGTGGAATCCACCCACGACGCGGGCAGCATCGTCCAGCATTTCTACAACGTGGGCAGCGACGACCAGCGCCTGCAGGCCGTGCGTCTGCTGCTGCTGCAGTTCGCGCCGGAATCCGCCGTGGTGTTCTGCAACACCAAGAAGGAAACCCAGGACATTGCCGATGCCCTGCGCCAGTCCGGCTTCAGCGTGGCGGCCCTGCACGGTGATCTGGAACAGCGCGAGCGTGATGAAGTGCTGGTGCGCTTTGCCAACAAGAGTGTCTGTGTGCTGGTGGCCACCGACGTTGCCGCCCGTGGCCTGGATATCGACAGCATCGAAGCGGTGATCAACTACCAGCTGGCCCACGATGCCGATGTTCACGTGCACCGGATCGGTCGCAGTGGTCGGGCCGGCAACAAGGGCTTCGCCTGCTCCCTGTTCACCGACAGGGATCACTACAAGGTGGCGCTGATCCAGGATTACCTGGGCCAGATCATCAGCGCCGAACCGCTGCCGCCGCGCAGCGTGCTCAACAAATCCCCGGCCGAACCGCCCATGGCCACCCTGCAACTCGACGTGGGCAAGAAACAGAAAATCCGCCCAGGCGACATCCTCGGCGCCCTCACCGGCGACAACGGCATTGCCGGCAATCAGGTGGGCAAGATCCAGGTATTCGACAACTGCGCCTATGTGGCGGTGCAGCGCAGTGTGGTGAAGGCCGCACTGGCCAAGCTGGGCGAGGGCAAACTCAAAGGCCGTGCCGCACGGGTGCGGCTGATTCGCGGCTGATCGACCCATCAGCTGGCGCGGTTTCGCTGGCACCCCAACCGGTATACAATCGCCGCCTTTGGCACGGACTGGAAGGCACCATGCAGAAATCGGACATCGAAGCTGAACTGGCAACCCGTCTCGCAATCAGCAAAACCGCTGCCCGCGATCTGCTGAACGTGATTCTGGACGAGATCACCCTGGCCATGAGCCGGGGCAATCGGGTGGCGTTGCCGGGCTTTGGCATCTTCGAAGTCAGGGCCCATGGCCCGCGCAAGGGGCGCAATCCGCAAACCGGCGAACCGCTCGAGATCCCCGCCGGTCATAACGTGCACTTCAAGCCCGGCAAGGCGTTGAAAGACAGTATTGCCTGATTTTTTTCTATCTGTGGGAATGGTGTTATGAGGTTCTGGATTCTGTTGTTGGTCCTGGGCTGGCGCATGCGCTGGCTGGCAAAACACGATGGTTCGTTCAGGGAAAGGCTCGAAAACAAGGACATCGTGCTGCAATTGCGCACCGCCAGTGGCAAGGTGGCCCGTTATTACGTCGTCAAGGATCAGCAGGTGGCGCCCCATGGTGGTGTCCATGCCAGGCCTTCCATTGCCCTGAGTTTCCGCGATGCCAAATACGCCTATGACACCATCCTGCAGGCCGGCAAGGACAAGATGGTGTTCATGAAAGGCATGGGCAGCAAGGACATCGTGGTTACCGGTGATCCGGCGGAAATGATGTGGTTCATGAGCCTGATGAAGTTTCTGCCGCCCAAGAAAAAGAAGAAGTGAGCGGCGCCATAAGCCGCCTTTGTTACTTGTTTTGTAGCGAAAGTGTGACGAAACTGATTCCTGGGTAGTCAGATCGCCCGGGCGCTTGCTAAGCTGGCGTCCAGCCTTATTTTGCATGGGTTTTGACCAATTCCGGGGAATGGAGTGCAGGACGCCAACAAAAGCACCAAAGACACGCTCACGGCGCGTATTTTCATCGGCCTGCTGGCAGGGTTCGCCTGCGGCATCCTCATCCATTACGTTGGCCGGCTCTGGCCCGAATCCCTTGTCAGTGTCTTTCTGAACGACAATCTGGTGAGTGGCGTCTTCCACGTCGTCGGCCAGATCTTTGTCAATGTCCTCAAACTGATGATCGTGCCGCTGGTGCTGGTGTCCCTGGTGTGCGGCGTGGCGTCCACCCAGGAAGTGCGCAGCCTGGGCCGGCTGGGTATCAAAACCTTCGTCCTCTATGTGGCCACCACGGCGGTGGCGGTGGCGCTCGCCCTGCTGGTGGCGCAGCTGGTGCAGCCCGGCGTGGGCATCGCCCTGGACGAGAACGTCGCCTTCAATCCGGCGCCGCCGCCACCCCTGAGCGAGATGCTGATCGGCATCTTTCCCTCGAATCCCATCAAGGCCATGTCCGAAGGCAACATGCTGCAGGTCATCGTGTTCGCCATTCTGCTGGGCCTTGCACTCATTCATACCGGCGAGCACGGCCAGCGCATCACCAAGGTGTTTTTCGACCTCAACGTGGTGGTGATGAAGATGGTGCACCTGATCATGCTGATGGCGCCTTATGGCGTGTTCGTGCTGGTGGCCAAGGTGTTTGCCGAGCAGGGGCCGAACATTCTGCTGGGGCTGGGCAAGTATGTGTTCTGCGTGCTGTTCACCCTGCTGCTGCATGTGGTGCTGGTGTATGGCTCCATCCTGCAGCTGTTGGCGCGGGTGAATCCGGTGATGTTTCTGCGCAAGATGTGGATGGCGCTGATCTCGGCTTTCAGTACCGCCAGCAGTGCGGCCACCATGCCCATCACCCTCGAAATCGTCGAAAAGCGCCTGGGCGTGAGGAATTCGGTGGCGTCGTTCACCATTCCCCTGGGTACCACGGTGAACATGGACGGCACGGCCATCATGCAGGGTGTGGCCACGGTGTTTATTGCCGGCGCCTATGGCGTGGAGCTGGGGCTGGGGGATTTTCTGACGGTGATTCTGACCGCCACGCTGGCCTCGATCGGTACGGCGGCGGTGCCCGGTGTGGGCATGATCACGCTGGCCATGGTGCTGGGACAGGTGGGGCTGCCGGTGGAAGCCATCGGCATGATTCTGGGGGTCGACCGGATTCTGGATATGTGTCGCACCATGGTGAATGTCACCGGCGATGCTGCGGTCACCTGCGCCGTCGCGCGCAGCGAGCAGGCGCTGGATATGACGGTCTTCAACGATCCTGCGGCGGATACACGATGAAAAACCAGGCGCGCTGCATGAAACCGGTTCTGCTGATCCTGCTGTTGTTGGGCGCGTGCACGCTGCCGGTGTCCGCCGATCCGCTCGACGACGCGCGGCGCTGGCAGGCACTGCTCGACGCGGCGGGTGTCAGCACCGTGCTGGCCCAGACCGATCTGCTGATCAAGCAGGAAGTGGCCAATCTGGAAAAAACTCCGCTGGGTTTCAATGCGACGGAACTGCAGACCCTGCGTCAACAGCTGCTGGATTATCTGGCGCCGGAACAGCTGCAGGCGGACATCATCGCCCGCCTGCAACAGCGCTTCGATCCGCAACAGCAGCAAAGCCTGCAGGCGCTGCTGCAGTCACCGCGCACGCGCTTTCTGCACACCCTGCAGGCGCAGCTGGATGACGCCGTGGTGCGCGAGGCCATGCGTTCCTACAAAGTGCAGGTGAACGAAAAGGCACCCAACAACCATCGGGTGCAACTGATCACCGAACTGGACGACAGCCTGCAGCACACCGCACTGGAAACCGAGCTGAAGGTGGAATTGCGCAAGCAGTTGCTGGCATTGGTGACCGAGCTGAAAACGGAAGAAACGTTTTCGGAATCCCAGATCGATGCCCAGCTGCAACAGTATCGCCGCGATGTGGAAGACAGCATCAGCCGCAACGCGGTGTACGCCTATCTGTACCTGTTCAAGCGCACGCCGAGCCCGGACGTGCAGGCGCTGATCACGACCTACCATGATCCGGTGTACCTGCAGTTCATGGCGCTGTGCCAGGAATCCCTGCAGACATCCTTCCGCAACGCCCGCCAGCGCATGTTGCAGGATTCGCGCCTCGCGGGGCCGTGAGGGTGGAGCGTCAGGGATGACTACCAGTCTCACGGTGAAAAATGCGCGGGTGCTGCTGGTGGAAGATCACCGGGCGCTGGCGGAAACCGTGCTGGATTTTCTGCAGACCGTCGGCTTTGAAACCGATTTCGCGGCGGATGGCCTCAGCGGCCTGCATCTGGCGAGCCGTGAACGTTACGACGCCATCATTCTGGATGTGATGCTGCCGGGCCTCAGTGGCTTCGAGCTGTGCGCGCGCCTGCGCCAGGAGAAAGCGCTGACCACACCCATCATCATGCTCACCGCCCGTGATCAGCTGCAGGACAAGCTGGAAGGCTTTCAGCACGGCGCCGACGATTATCTGGTGAAACCATTCGATCTGCCGGAGCTGGTGGCGCGGCTGGTGGCATTGCTGCGTCGCAGTCGGGGTGAACTGGCGGCGGATATTCTGCAGGTGGATGATCTGGTTTTTCACACCGGTACGCTGGACGTGCAGCGGGCCGGACAACCCATTCATCTGTCGCCCACCTGTCTGCGCATCCTGAAAATCCTGATGCGGGAATCCCCTAACGTTGTCACGCGCGAAGCGCTGGAGCAGGAACTGTGGGGTGATCTGCCGCCGGACAGCGACGCCCTGCGCAGCCATCTCTACAAAATCCGTCGCGCGGTGGACAAGCCGTTCCGCCGGCCGCTGCTGCACACGCTGGCGGGTCAGGGTTTCAAACTGGCGCCGTGAGTCAAGCTGGCGGCATGAATGATGTTACGTCCACGCGAAAGCAACTGCCCTTCTCCGGCTCACTGTGCACGCTGATGTGCCAGCCCAGTTGCTGACAGATCTTGTGCACGATTGACAGCCCCAGACCGTAACCTTTTTCGCTGCTCGCCTGGCCGCGGTAGAAAGGATCGAAAATGTGCGCCAGATCCTGCGGCGCGATGCCGATGCCGGTGTCCTCCACCGAAAATCCCTGCGCGTCGATCTGGATGCGCACGTGACCCTGCGGCGTGTACATGAGTGCGTTTCTGATCAGGTTGGTGAGGACGATCCCCAGCAGCTTTTGCGGCGCCTGCACCTGCAGCAAGGCGCTGTTCTTCTGCTCCAGTGCGACCTGCGGCTGGGGCAGCGAAACCCGCAGCTGATCCAGCACCAGCGCAGCCATGTCGTTCACGCAGATCGGTTCGGCGCTCTGCTGCAGATTTTCTTCGCGCGCCAATAGCAACAGGGTTTCCAGCAGCGCTTCCATGTCCTGCACGGTGGCGGCCATGCGCTGCAGCTGGCGCTGGCTTTTTTCATCCCGATGCAGTTGCTGCAGATTGGCGATGGAGCCCTTGATCACCGCCAGCGGTGTGCGCAGTTCGTGACTGGCGTAGCGGGTGAAATTGCGCTCCCGCACAATGAACTGCGCGCTGCGTTCCATCAGGCCTTCGATGGCATCCACCAGTGCATCGGTTTCCATGTCGGCGTTGTGACGCAGATCGGTGACATCGAGCGCCTGCAGGCCGCCATCACCGAACTGGGTTTCCTGCACCCGCTCCGCCAGTTTCACGATGGGGGAAAGGGCGCGCTTGGCCTGGAAATAGCCCAGAAACGCCAGCACGTACAGCACCAGCAGCACGGCGGTGAGTGGCACGATGCCGAAGAACAGCGACAGCCGCGACACCTGCTCCTCGTCGAACACCAGATACAGAACGCGCTCCTGTTGCTGCGATACATGCACGATGGGGCGTTGGCCTTCGTGGCTTACCCGATGCATGCCAATGCTCAGGCCCCGCAGCCAGGCGGGCGTGTGTTCCGGTTGCGCCGGATCGCCCAGATAGCCCAGCAGGTTGAGTGAGTTGGGCAGCGTGGCCTGCGCATCGGCACGGTAGCGCTGCCAGAAATAATCCGCCTCGCCCTGCAGCGCCTGATTCACCAGCAGATCCTCGGCCACCAGCGCGGCGGCGTAAATGCCGACAGCGGTAACGGCGCTGATCAAACCGATCTGCAGCAGAAAAATTTTCAGCAGCTTGGCAGTGACGCGGGGACGTTGCACGCAGGCGGACTCCGGTGAGGCGGTGAATGCATGGTAGCAGTGTGGCGACGGGGGCGTGAACAGCGCGTGAACGGGGCGGCAGAAACGTTCACCTCGCGCTCACGGCGGGGTCATTAAGGTGTCTCTTCCCAATCAGGCAAACCCAATAGGTGACACCATGAACAAAGGATGGAAATTAACGGCGCTGACCGCTGCAATCGCCCTGATGGCCGGCTGCGACGATGACAATGACAACAACAGCAGCCGCTCAACCGAGCGTGCCGCCAACCCGGAAGCCGATGGCCGCGCCCAGGTGCGGGTGGTGCACGCGGTGGCGGACGCACCCAATGTGAATGTACTCGCCAATGGCGGCGCGCTGCTGAGCAACGTGCCCTATGCCGCCGCCAGTGGCTTGCTGGCGGTGAATCCCGGCACCTACAGCATTCAGGTGGATGGTATTGTGCCTGGCGGCACCGCCACCGTGATTGGCCCGGCGGATATTGCGTTGCGTGACGATCTGATCACCAACGTGCTGGCGGTGAATACGCTGGCAGGCATCGAGCCGCTTATTGTCACCACGCCGGATACGCGGGTGGCCAGTGGCAGCGTGCGGGTGACTGTGGTGCACGGCGCGGCCGCTGCGCCAGCCGTGGATGTGCATGTCACGGCACCGGGCGATGCACTGGGTGAACCGGCGGGCAGTTTCGCCTTCAAGGAATTCCTGGGTCCACTGACAGTGCCGGCCGGCAGCTATCGTATTCGCGTGACGCTGGCAGGCGATGACACGGTGGTGTTCGACAGTGGTGCCACAGGATTGCCGCTTGCCAGTGGCAGCGATCTGCTGATCACCGCGATCGCCAACACCGGCCCCGGCGCTGCGCCCATCGCGCTGCTGGTGGACAATGGCAGCGGTTCCAGTGTGATTCGCGATGCGGCCACGCCGGCTGCGCTGAAAGTGGTGCATGCTGCGCCCACCGTGGGCGATGCCGAAGTATTTGTCAGCAGCGCGTCGCTGAGTCTGGCCGATGTGGAACTGATCGATTCGATCGGGTATCTGGATGTGATTCCGTCGGCCAGCACCTCGGTGGAAGTGGTGGCTGCAGCCGATTATCAGGTGAAGGTTGCACAAAATAATACGGGCGCCGGTGCAGCGCTGATTGACGTTGCCGGTATTGGCTTGAATGCAGGCCAGGCCTACACCGTGATTGCCAGTGGCGGTTCGAACGGTGAAGCAGCGCAACTGCTGCTGACGGCCGATGACAATCGCGCCATCGCCACCGAAGCGCGAGTGAAAGTGATTCATGCAGCGCCCGATGCCGGTGTGGTGGATGTGTACGTGAACGCCGCGGGCACCGTCACCGATCAGCAGATCCTGAACGGCGACGTGACGCCGGCGCTGGCGGATTTTGCTTTCGCCGACATCACTGGTTATCTGTCGCTGGCCGCCGGTGATTACGATGTGCGGGTCGTGGCAGCCGATGGCACGCTGATCGCGATCGACACCACGGTGACGCTCACCAACGGCTTGGTGGCCAATGCCATTGCGGTGGGCCCGGACGGTGTGGACAACGACCCGGCCGGTTTCGGGCTGGTGCTGACCACCAACTGATGCGCGCGAGGATGCCAACATGAAATCCAACCTGATCAGAATCTCCCTGGCGCTGCTGCTGGCCGTGGCGCTCGGTGGCTGCAAGGCGGTTCCTACCGTGCCGTCCGTGGACATCGAGCGCTACATGGGCTTGTGGTACCAGATCTCGGCCTACGAAACCTCGTTCAATCAGGGGCTGGTGGGTGTGACCGCAGAATACACGTTGCTGGCCGATGGCAGCGTGCAGGTGTACAACAAGGGCACTCTCAACACGCTGGATGGCGAACTGGATGAGATTCTCGGCAACGCAGTGGTGGTGGATACGAAAACCAACGCCAAGCTGAAAGTGTCATTTCCCGGTGTGCCGAATTTTCCGTGGGCGAATTACCTGATCGTGATTCTGGATGCGGAGAATTATCAGTACGCCGTGGTGAGTGATCCGTTGCGCTACACCCTGTTTGTGCTGAGCCGCACGCCGCAGATGGATGCAGAACTGTATGGCGAGATTCTGCAGCAGTTGCGCGTGGCCGGTTTCAATACCGACAGATTGATCGTGACGGAACAGCCGGTGTTCTGAAGCCAAAAGAAAAGGGCAGCGTCACTGCTGCCCTTTTTGCGTGCGGCGCACTCAGCGGGACATTCACCCACCCAGCGTGCGCGCAATCTTCATCAGTTCGTCTTTCTGTTTCACCACTTTGCCCAATGCGGCGAGCGCTTCGTCGCGGCTCAGATGCAGATCCGTGAACAGCTGATCTTCCAGCGGACGCAGCGGCCCTTGCTCCAGTCCCACACTGCGCAGCAGTTGATTGGTGATGAACAGCAGGCGTGAATACACGCTGAAATCGCCGCTGAATTCCGGATGATGCTGCCAGCGCAAACCGGCCAGCACTTCGTCCGGCATCGACCAGCATTCCATCAGCTGGCTGGCGATGGTTTCCCGCGTCACGTTCACCAGATGCTGGTCCACATAGAAGTGCTCGACGTGGGGATTGGCTTCGATGCAGCGGTTGATGCTGGAAAAATACGGCGGGAACACATGGGCCAGCACCAGATAGCCGTAGTTGGACAGCAGGCCGCATAGATAGGCCAGCCCCAGCGACGGGCGGTAGTCCGCCGGCATGGCCTTCACCAGACCTTCCATCAGGCTCGCGCTGTACACCGCCTGTTGCCAGTAGGGCAGCACGCCGCCGGGGCCGTCTTTCGGCAGTTCGATGGATTTGGACAGCGACAGGCCCAGCGCCAGGTTGATCACCAGATCAAAACCCAGCACCCGCACCACCGCATCGTGCACGGAACGAATGGCGCCCGGCGCCGCGTAATAGGGGGAGCTGGCCCAGCTCACCACCTGGGCGGCCAGGCTCGGATCTTTCTCGACGACTTCTGCCAGTTCGCCCACACCGGCATCCGGATCGATGCGCAGCTTGATGATGCGCTCGGCAGTTTCCGGCAGCGGCGGCATTTCCAGGGTCTGTTCCAGCCGCTGCTTGATGCGCAGACTGGTGAACTGCTGCACTGCCTGATCCACGGCCCTGCGGTCGTCCGTCGGCTGGGTCAGCTTGGCCAGGGGAATGCAGAAGTCGCTGATTTCGGCCTGTTCCACCAGCTTGGCGAATTCCACCTGGGACAGGGCCAGGTACTGGTTGCTCTGCTTGATCTGCAGATACAGGTTGGGTTGCTTGAGCAGGCGGCGATCCACCGCCAGCGGCAGGCTGTCGCTCAGGGGCAGGGGCGGCAGGGTATCCACGCCCAGGCTGCTGGCCAGCTGGCGGCAGGCATCACGGTTCAGTGCGGTGAGGTTGCGGCCCTTGTGATCGTTGAGCCGTTGCAGATCCAGCAGGCAGTCCGACGGCAGCAGGGCCTGCACCCGGCCCAGGCCATCTTCCAGCAGCGCCACCTGCACGATCTGGGCAGCGGGGATCTGGTCGGCGCTGCACAGGGGATGCAGGGGCGAAATCGCAACGTGCTCGATGACTTGATACGCAATGCCCTGGGCATTCAGGCGCTCGACGATTTTCTGCGGAATGGACATGGTGGGACTACCTCTCGGCGGATCCCTGTAAGCATAGTAGGGGGGTGGCGGGGCGCAACGACGCCCCGGCTGAGGCGGATTCGACAAAGCCGGTGCAGGTGGTTGATCAGGCGGGGGAATCGGGGGTGGAGGGGGTGCGTTCCAGCAGGAAAAAAACTTTATTGCTGGCGTCTTTTTGCTTCAGAACGCGCCAATTGTATGGCAGTTTGCTGCGCTCGAAGCTGCCTTCGGCTTCCAGATAGATCTTGCAGTTGTCTGCCAGATAGCCGTTTTTTTCCAGCCAATGACAGCAGACTTGCAGCAAGTCCTGGTGGAAGGGCGGGTCGAGGAAGATCAGGGTGTAGGGGCCCAGACTGGTGTGGGTTTTGAGCCAGGCTTCGGCGCTGCTGTGCCAGACCCGGCCCTTGTCGCTGCCCAGGGTGTGCAGGTGGGCGCGGATGTCCTTGCACACGGTGGCGCTGGCATCGACGAAGTCCACCTGTTGGGCGCCTCTTGATAGCGCCTCCAACCCCAGGGCACCACTGCCGGCAAACAGGTCGAGGCAGCGGGCGCCTTCGACGTCGTACATCAGCCAGTTGAACAGGGTTTCGCGGAAGCGGTCGAGGGTGGGACGTAAACCTTCGCCGGCACTGAAGCGCAGGCGCCGGCCACGCCACTGCCCGCCGATGATGCGGACTTCGCCCCGGCCGCTACCGGTTTTGCCGGCACCGGGTGACTTGCTGCCGCCCGCTGACCTGCCAGTGCGGGAGGGCTT
>JAGUVW010000055.1 GCA_020062665.1 Pseudomonadales bacterium | reverse complement strand
TGGCGTTGCCGCGCTTGCCGGACAGGCCGGTGACGATCACGGTGCGTTCGTCCAAGCCCTGGCGCAGGCGGATGCTGGCGCCGATGGCCACTTCCTTGCTGGGTTTCACCCGCTGGCCTTCGTAATGCACCTTGCCGCCGTCGATCATGTCCTTGGCGATGGAGCGGGTTTTGTAGAAGCGGGCCGCCCACAGCCATTTGTCGAGGCGGATCTTGTCGTCGTGGTCGTCGTCGGACGGTGTCATGGCAGGGCGAATCCGGCGGAATCGGGATGCGCCATTATACGGGGAATCAGCAGGCAACAGAAAAAAACACCATCCACCGCCTCTCGGACCCTAACAGTGGATGGTGTGATTGCAAGGGACAATCTAAAAACGACAGGTTCAAGCCAAAAACTACAGCCCCAGTCCTTGCAGCCGGTTGGCATGCTGGCGGTAGACCACGGTGGGATCGGTGTCGCGACTGCTGTGCAGGCCGAACAGCTGATCGATGGCGTCGAGGTGGTTCATGCGGTAATCGGTGCGGATGACGGTCCCCAGCACGGTGGAGCACACCGGCACCAGGCCGTCGTTGGGTTCGTGGATCAGGCTGGCGCTGGCCAGCAGGGGCAGATCGGACATATCGAAGAAATTGGTGAGTACCCGATTGCCTGTCCACGAGAAATAGTGGATGCCGTTCTCGTCCTGCGCCGCGCCCTGGCCGCAATATTCCTGCGGCACACCAGCGGGAAAATCCTGATTGAAGGTCAACGCCTTGGCGGTGGTGAGCGCATGGATTTCCTCAGCATAATCCTGTGGCAGCGGATTGCCGCTGAGCAGATTCACCAGCCGACCCCAGATGTTCAGCAGCCAGCGGTTGAGCGTTCCGCGCAGATTGCGGTGCTGGAAATCCTGTTCCAGCCGGTCCGCCACCGGGGTGCCCCAGTTCACGCCGTGAGCGCTGCTGACCGACGCCACATACTCCGGATAGACGCCGGCCACGTAGCGCGCCGTCGGGCTGCCGTGACTGTGGCCGATCAGGTTCACTTTTTCCGCACCGGTGGTGGCGAGAATGGTTTCGATCTGGCGCGCTGCCTGTTCACCGCGTAGCTCGGTGCTGTTCAGCGCCGACACCTGCAGCACGAACACCTGGGCGCCGCCGGCACGCAACTGGCGCGGAATGCGATACCAGCCGCTGATACCGAGCAGATCGTCGAACATGGCCATGCCGTGAATCAGCACGATGGGGTGGCGGGTCTGGGTGTAGCCGGGAGGGGCCTCGGCAAAGCTGCTGGCCGAAAAGAAGCCGAGGATAAGGGTGCACAGTACGAGTCCGCTTCGCCGCATGGAAAATTCCTTCACGCTTTTTGTTGTTGTGAATGACGTGTGGCGGCCAGAGTAGAATGCGCGCCGGGCGCAGACCAGTGCGGCGCTGTCTTTTGGCCACAAACACCGAACACTTTGGCCTGATCAGATGAGCCCACTGGGCAACAGAAAGTGAATGGAGTAAGGTGTGATCGCCTTGTTTTTACGACGATGGACTGTTGTTGTTCTCATATGAAAAATCCTCGCATTCAGACCTTTCTGTTTCTGACGGCCCTTGTCATCGTGTCGCTCTGGATACTGATGGAACCGCTGCTGGAACGGCGGGAAATCACAGTGGCGCGGCCGTCCACGTCAGTGCTGCCGGTGCAGGCGTCCACTGCCGTATCGGCGCTGACGCGGGATTCATTTGCACGCTGGGCTGAAAGAGGCGCCGGGCTGGGTGCGCTGCCGGCATCGCTCACGGGCACGCAGGTGGATGGCGCTCTGCACGCTGATGCCAACGGCAATCTGCTGCTGGAGCTGGGATTGCGCCGGGTGTTCGATTATTTTCTTGCCACTCTTGGCGAGGAGTCGCTGGAACAGATTCGCGCGCGGATCGCCCACTATCTGCAACAGCATTTGCCCTCTACGGCGGCCGTGCAGGCCTGGGACGTTCTCAATCGCTATCTGCACTACAAGAACATGCTGGCGAGCCTGCCAGGTCATGACGGCACTTACGACGGCATGCGCGCCAGCCTGAACCTGCAGCGTGAATTGCGCGATAGCCTGCTGGGGCCGGAACTGGTCAGTGCGTTTTATCTGGAAGAAGACCAGTACGCAGATTTTGCCCTGCAGCATGTGGATCAGTTGCGCGATGCCGAGCTGTCGGCGGCGCAACGGCAACAGCGCACGGAAGTATTGCTGAGCACACTGCCGGAAGAACTGCGCACCCAGATCCAGGCCACCGGCGTGCCGCTGCAGACCGAGCAGCAGGTACAGCTGTTGCGTGATCAGGGCGCCAGTGCCAGCGAGATCTGGCAGCATCGGGAACAGCAGCTTGGTGCCGATGCCGCCGACCGGCTGGCACGTCTCGACGAGCAGCGCGCCCAGTGGCAGCAGCGTTACGATGCCTATCGCCGCGCGCTGTCTGCCATCGAATCCAGCGCGCTGGATGAAGCGGACAAAGCCGAGGAAATTCTGCGCCTGCGGGCAGAGCAGTTCACACCGACCGAGCAGAAGCGGGTGGATGCTCTCGATCGCATCGCCGTTGATGCGCGCACGGAACCCTGACCGTGCGCGCGAGCGCTCACAACCCCAGTTGCTGCAAGCGGTTGGCGTGCTGGCGAAATATCACCGTGGGATCAGTATCGCGACTGCTGTGAATGCCGAACAGCTGATCCACTTCATCCAGATGATTCATGCGGTAGTCGTTGCGGATCACCTTGCCCAGATGAGTGGAGCAGCTGGGCACCAGACCATCGTTCGGCTCGCGGATGAATTGTCCGGTGGCGAACATGAACACATCGGAAATATCCAGCAGGTTGGTGATCAGGCGGTTGCCGGTCCAGGAATAGTAGTAGATGCCGTTGGCTTCCTGCTCCGGGCCTTCGTCGCAATATTCCGTCGGCATGCCTTCCGGATACAACGCATTGAAGCGCAGCGTGTCCGCCGTGGTGAGTGACTTGATGCCGGCGCCGGCGTTCTGCGGCAGATTGCCAGCGGACAGAAAATCCAGCAGCCGGCCGAACGCGTTCGCCACGCCGTTGGTGAGCGAACCGATCAGGGGAATCCGCTCCCCATTGGCATGTCCCATATCTGCCAGCGGCGTTCCCCAGTTCACGCCACCCACACTGGCCACCGACGCGATGTATTGCGGATACACCGACGCCACATAGCGCGCCGTGGGGCCGCCATGACTGTGGCCAATCAGATGCACTTTTTCCGCACCGGTGGTGGCAAGAATGGTTTCGACCTGACGCGCCGCCTGCTCGCCGCGCACTTCGGTGGTATTGAAGGCTGACACCTGCAGCACGAACACCTGGGCGCCGCCGGCACGCAGCTGGCGTGGAATCCGATACCAGTAACTGATGCCCAGAATGTCGTCGAAACCACTCATGCCGTGCACCAGCACGATGGGATGGCGGGTTTGGGTGTAACTGTCCGCGAGGACGGGGGAGAGGTGGAAACAGAGCAGGGCAGCAAAGCCGTACAACAGGGATCGGCCCGCAGCCCGTGACACACGGATGGGGCGATTCATGGAATAGCATCCTTGATGGTTTTTGTTGTGGGGACTGCGTCGATCCCGTCTTCATGACGGGTGATTCAAGCCTAGCCCAGCCCCAACCGGTCGCCATCGTCGTTCCCGCCAGCTTGCTGGCGAATTGCGTCAGTTTGCGGCGGAGCGGGCGGGTGGATAGATGGAGCTGAAACAATCCAGGCCAATGAACTCGGCGGTATCCACCGGCGCGGCCTTGCTGTCGGGTTGCAGCACGCCCAGGGTGAAGGCGATGCCGGCGTTGCGGGCCGAGCGCAGCACCGCCAGGCTGTCATCGATCAGCAGGGTGCGGGAGCGATCATAATGGAGAATTTCCTCCAGCCGCGACCAGAACAGCGGATCTTCCTTGGGCAAGCCCAGGTCGTGTGAGCTGATCAGCGCATCCAGATGCAGATCCAGCGGCACGTGCTCCAGTTTCAGGTGCAGGCTGCCGCGATGGGCATTGGTGACCAGCACTGCGCGGCGGCCGGACTCTTTCACCTTTTCCAGAAAGGTCAGCGCGTTGGGGCGCACGCCGATATGCTCGGTGACATCCCGTTTCAGCGCCACAATATCCAGTCCGGTTTCCCGACTCCAGAAATCCAGGCAGTACCAGTTCAGCGTGCCGCGATGGGCGCTGAACTCGGCAAACAGTTTAGTTTTGGCGGCGTCGAGGCTAAGATGGTGAGCTTCGGCGTATTTCTGCGGCAGATAGTGCAGCCAGAAATAGTTATCGAAATACAGATCCAGCAAGGTGCCGTCCATGTCGAGCAACACGGTGTCGATGGCACTCCAGTCAATCATTGCAAAACCCTTGGCAGTCAGGAACGGAACATGCCGGAAAAACCGACCATCTTGAATCACGCTATTGTGGCACAGAGCCGCCTGTTTGGCATTGAACAGCTGGAGCTGCGCTTTTCCAATGGCGAGGAGCGGGTATACGAGCGGCTGCGCACGCCGCGCATTCCTGCGGTGATGGTGGTTGCGCTCAAAGATGAAAACACCGTGCTACTGATCCGGGAGTATTCCTGCGGCACCGATGATTACCAGCTGTCGCTGCCCAAGGGCGCGCTCGATCATCACGGCGAGCATCTGTTCGAAGCCGCCAACCGCGAGCTGATGGAAGAAGCCGGTTACGGCGCCCGCCAGTTCACCGAACTGAAAAAGCTGTCGCTGTCACCTTCGTACATGGGCCATCTGATTCACGTCATTCTGGCGGAAGATCTTTTCGAAAAGCGTCTGCCTGGCGACGAGCCGGAACCCATCGAGGTGTTCGAGCATCCGCTGGAAGACATCGACAGCCTGCTCGCCAACGAGGATTTCACCGAAGCCCGCGCGCTCGCGGCACTCTACATGGTGCGCGACATCGTGCGTCAACGCAAAGCCAACCGTTAGCAGGAGCCTTATGGAACAGGACAACAGTAAATGGGTGGGCCTGGGTATCGAGCTGCTCACCAAGCTCGGGGCGCTCGCGATTCTGATCGTCTGGTGCTATCGCATTCTGGAACCGTTCCTGATCATGATCGTGTGGGGCATGATCATCGCGGTGGCCACCTTTCCACTTTACGACTGGTTGCGGGGCAAGTTGCCGTTGCGGGACGGCATTGCCGCCGCGCTGGTGTCGCTGCTGCTGATCTGCGCCATCATCGTGCCGGTGCTGATGATCACCGATATTGTGCTGGATGGTTCGCGTCAGCTGCTGGCGGAAATCAAACAGGGCGACATCACCATTCCGCTGCCGCCGGACAAGGTGAAGACCTGGCCGGTGATCGGCGAAACCCTGTGGGATCTTTGGTACAGCGCGGCCACGGATCTGGTGCATGCGCTGGAACCGTTCCAGCCGCAGTTGAAGGCCGCTGGCAAAGGTGTACTGCAGGCCGCTGGTGGGGTGTCTTTCGGCGTCATCCAGTTTGTGTTTTCCATTGTAGTGGCCGGAGCGCTGCTGGCGCATTCGGTGCCTTCGCTGAAACTGGCGCGGCGGGTGGTGAAGCGGTTGATGGGGGATTCCGGCCCCGAGGCGCTCAAGCTGGTGGGTTCCACCATTCGCAGCGTCACCACCGGCATACTGGGTGTGGCGTTCATCCAGGCGGTGCTGGCGGGATTCGGGTTTGCGGTGATGGGTATTCCCATGTCCGGTCTGCTTACCCTGGTGTGTCTGATCCTGTGCATCGTGCAGCTGGGTGTGGTACTGGTGGCTGTGCCGCTGATCATCTATGTGTTTTCCACCGCTGATACCACGCCGGCGGTGCTGTTCACCCTCTACATGGGCTTTGTGATGGTGATCGACAACGTGCTCAAGCCGCTGCTGCTGGGACGCGGTGTGAAGGTGCCCATGCTGATCATTTTCGTCGGTGCCATCGGCGGGTTCCTGGCCAGCGGCATCATCGGGCTGTTCGTGGGCGCGGTGATTCTGGTGCTGGCCCACCGGCTCAGCATCCAGTGGCTGAAAAACGTCGAGAACCGCTGGTCGGACAGTAAAGAGGAAACCGCATCATGACCGAGAAATTGAACCGCACGCTGCTGGAAGGCGTACTGAGGATTGCCGAACACGCCGGCACCGCGATTCTGCGCATCTACGATTCGCCGGAGCAGGTGAACGTGATCACCAAGTCCGACGATACCCCGGTGACAGCGGCGGATCATGCCGCCCACGACATCATCATCGCCGGGCTGCAGCAACTGACGCCGGAAATTCCCATTCTGTCGGAAGAATCCGAGCAGATTTCCTTCGCCGAGCGCCGTCAGTGGCCCCGCTATTGGCTGGTGGATCCGCTCGACGGCACCAAGGAATTCATCAACCGCACCGGCGAGTTCACCGTGAATATTGCGCTGATCGATGACCACGAACCTGTGTTGGGGGTGGTGACCGTGCCGGTGAAACAGTGGGCTTATGTAGCGGCGCGGGGCGTGGGTGCGTTCCGTGTCGATGCCGGCCAGTGGCGTTCCATTGCCATTCGCAAGACGCCGGACAACGCCCTGGCCATTGCCGGCAGCCGTCGCCATGGAGCCGAGCGTCTGGAGCCGATCCTGCAGCGCATGGAAGCCGCCGGCATCAAGGTGGACATGACCAGCATGGGCAGCTCCCTCAAGTTCTGCCTGATCGCCGAAGGCAAGGCCGACTGCTACCCGCGCCTGGGTCCTACTTCGGAGTGGGACACCGGCGCTGCCCAGGCCATCCTCACCGAGGCCGGTGGCCGGGTGGTGGATACGGCCTTCCAGCCGCTCACCTATAACCGCAAGGAATCCTTGCTGAATCCCGAATTTTTCGCCCTGGGCGATCCGGCGTTTCCCTGGGCCACCTACCTGCGGGAATGATTGGCTGGGGACTTCACTGCAACGGTCAATAATTTGAACTTTTTGATCACTGCGGCCACAATGAAACATTGATAATAATGTGTCTCTTTGTAATCGCTTGGAGTCCCCGCCATGTCCAGTTTTGAGGCCAGCCCGTCTCTTGCATCGCCTGCTGACCCCGCCACCCTGCCGGAAGAACATGCCGGCACCTCGTCTGCGCTGCAGCAGGAGTGGCCCGAACCCCTCTCGGCCAAGGAGTGGGATGAGCGTTTCCCCGGTGTGCTGGATGGCATTGCCCTGCTGGGCGGCGCTGCCAACATCATTCTGCAGCTGGCCAGTCTGCCCGTGGGGCACGGCGTGGCGGACAGCAAGGTGGAAAGCGGAGCCATCTTCAAGCACCCGGTCAAGCGCGCCCGCACCACGTTCACCTACCTGGCGGTCGCCATGCTGGGCACCAGCGAGGAAAAGCGCATCTACCGCAAGGCGGTGAACCGCTCCCACGCCCAGGTGCGTTCCGATGCCAATTCCACTGTGAAATACAACGCCTTTGATCCGCGTCTGCAGCTGTGGGTGGCGGCCTGTCTGTACTGGGGCTATGCCGATGCGATGCGTGTATTCCGCGGTGAAATGTCGCCGCAGCAGAAAGCCGAGTTCTACCGTCTGGCGGAACCCCTGGGCACCACCTTGCAGGTGCGTCCTGGCATGTGGCCCAAGGATCTGGCGGCGTTCGAGGAATACTGGCAGAAGGGGCTGCAGGAACTGGAGATCGACGACAAGGTGCGTTTCTTCCTCACCAAGCTGGTGGACGTGCGTTTCCTGCATCCGCTGATCAGCACTTGGCTGGGGCCGATCAACCGCTTTTTCACCACCGGCTTTCTGCCGCCGGAAGTGCGTGCCCAGATGCACCTGTCATGGAGCGATGAACAGCAGCGCAAGTTCGATCGTGTCATGTCCACCATCGGCAAAGTCAACGCATTGCTGCCGCGCTCGGTGCGCCAGTTGCCCTTTACCGCCATGCTGTGGGATTTCCGTCGCCGCGTGCGCAAGGGCTTGCCGCTGGTATAAGCGCTACGCTTCGCAAACGCGCCCAAACCGTTCTATGCTGAAAGCACGGGCTGTCGATGACAGCCCGTTTTGCTTTTGACGCTGTCGGATATAACAAGAACGAAGGGAGCGCGCTTCATGGATCTGTATTTTTCCTATACCTCCACCTATTCGCAGAAGGTACTGCTTGGGTTCTACGAGAAGAGTGTGCCGTTCAATCCCCAGCGGCTGGATCTGGGCGACCGCCAGGCCCATGCCCGCTACCGGGAGTTTTATCCTTTCGGCAAGGTGCCGCTGCTGGTGCGCGACGATGGCCGCATGATTCCCGAATCCAGCATCATCCTTGAATACATCGACCATCGCTTTCCCCGTGGCCCGCAACTGATTCCCGCCGATCACGAACAGGCGCTGCACGTGCGTCTGCTGGATCGCATGTGCGACCAGTTCCTCAACGATCCGGTGGTGACGCTGATTCTGGAGAGCTGGAAACTGCCGGGCCAGCAGAATGTGGACGTGATCGACAATGCCACCGAGAAGGTGGGCCTGATGTACCGCTACCTGGGGGATCATCTGGAAGGGCGGGAATTCCTGGCGGGGGATCATTTCACCCTGGCGGACTGCGCTGCGATTCCTCCGCTGTATTACGCCCGCGCCTTTGCCGATTTCGCCTCCATCGACAATCTGCAGCGCTACTGGGAGCGGGTGTCACAGCGGCCGGCGCTCCTCAAGTTGCAGAACGAAGCCAAGCCTTATGTGCAGGCGTTGATGGGCGCGCAAACCTGAGGGTGCGACAATATGCCGCATTGGTAATGATGCCATTCGCTGTAACCATAGGCGCCCTGAAAAAGCAGTGGGGGGCCTATGTCGCGTCGTTCGAGAAGTCGTGTTGCAGTGTTGTTTGCGGTGCTGATCGTGGCCGCCCCGGCAGCTGCTGACAGCAAGCAGACGCCCACCCTGGATACCGTTGTCGTCACCAGCACCCGCGAAGCCCAGCACAAGCGCGATCTGCCGGAATCGGTGTCCGTGCTGGACGACATGACGATCCAGGATGTGGCGCCGGCCCATCCGGCAGAACTGCTCAACCGGGTGCCCGGCGTGCATGTGAACAACCTCGGCGGCGAAGGCCACATGACGGCCATCCGCCAGCCCATCACCACCGGCGGCGTGTACCTGTTTCTGGAAGACGGCATTCCCACCCGCCCCACCGGCTACTTCAATCACAACGGTTTGTACGAAGTGAATATCCCCCAGGCCGGTGGCGTCGAAGTCACCCGCGGCCCCGGATCAGCGCTGTTCGGATCCGATGCCATCGGTGGCCTGATCAATACCCTCACCGCACCGCCACCGGCATCCGGCAGTGAATTCAAGGCGGACGTGGAAGGCGGCAGCCACGGCTGGAAGCGCGGCCTGTTCAGCGCCGGCGTGGGCAATGGCGAAGGGGACGGCGCCATCTTCAACGTCAATATCACCGACAGCGACGGCTATCAGGAGAACGGCGATTACCAGCGCGAATCCGCCACCCTGCGCTGGGATGTTGCCCGCAATGCCGGTCAGCAGGTGAAAACCATTCTGGCCTGGAACCAGATCGACCAGAGCGGCGTGTCGGGGCTGCGGGCGGACGATTACCAGGATCATCCGCAGCGCAACTATTACCAAGGCGATATCGGCCGACGCGAAGTGTATGCAGTGCGCCTGTCCAGCGAGTGGGCCTTTGATCTGGGCGTGCAGGACACGCTGACGCTGACGCCGTTCTTCCGCGACAACCAGATGGATCTGATGCCCAGCTGGATGCTGGATTTCGATCCCCAGTACTACAGCACGGAATTCCAAACCTACGGCCTGCTCACCAAATATCGCCGCACGCTGCCACAGATCGACGGGCAGCTGATTGCGGGGATGGATGTGGACGTCACGCCGTCGCGCTATACCGAGGACAGGATTGCGGTTACCCGCGATGGCCGCTACTACACCGGATTCACCTACACCGGCCGCACCAACTACGACTTCGATGCCACGCAGAATGCAGTGTCGCCCTACGCGCAACTGGACTGGCAACTGCGCGCGCAACTGCGGGCATCGCTGGGGGTGCGCTACGACTGGTTCAGGGTGGACTACGCAGACAATCTGGCGGCCAGCGTGGTGGAAACGGGTCCAGTTCAAGGGGGGCGCCCGGCGTTCGTGCATTACCGGCCCGATGATCAGAATATCGAGTACGACCAGTTCAGTCCCAAGGCGGGCCTGATCTATGCGCTCAACGAGCAGCAGGATCTGTACGCCAACTATCGTCATGGCTTCCGTGTGCCCACGGCAGGACAGCTATTCCGGGCCGGTTCCAACGTCAACAGTGTGGAGCTGGAACCGGTGCGCAGCGACAGTGTGGAAGTGGGCACTCGCGGCACCTTGTGGCAGTGGTTCAACTACGAGCTGGCGCTGTACCAGATGGATATTCGCGATGACATCGTCAGCTATATTGAAGATGGCATCCGCTACACGACCAACGCGGGCGCAACCCGTCATCGCGGCGTGGAAATGGGATTGGGCGGTGACGTTTCCGAGCGGTGGGGCTTCAATCTGGCCTGGGCCTGGAGTGATCACGAGTATCGGGATTTCAGCTACATCTGTTCACCGCCGGCCTGTGTGCCCACCGCCACCCGCAACTACAGCGGCAACGACATGGCGCGGGCGCCTGAATACACCGGCAACATCACCGTGCACTATTTGCCTGCACTGCTGCAGGGCCTGCGCATCGAAGCCCAGATGGAGCAGATCGGCCGCTACTATCTGGATGAAACCAATACCGAGTCCTACAGCGGACATACCCTCTATCATCTGCGCGGACGCTACTGGCTGACCGATCAACTGGAGCTGTATGC
Source organism: Pseudomonadales bacterium (assembly GCA_020062665.1). Classification (GTDB taxonomy): domain Bacteria; phylum Pseudomonadota; class Gammaproteobacteria; order Pseudomonadales; family Ketobacteraceae; genus Ch67. The sequence goes on along the minus strand of JAGUVW010000055.1, from coordinate 65,659 downwards.
CCGCGTCGAAAATCTTACGGACGAACGCTACTCCACCAATACATCGAAGAATACCAGCGGCGTGGTGGAATACCGCCCCGGCCTGCCTCTGGGCGGCTACCTTGGCCTGCGCTACGCGATGTGACCTGACATGCGGCAACGAAAAAACCTGATCCAGAATGGATTCCGTTTTCACCGTGGCTTGGTGTGGAGTGCGCTGGCGGCGCTGCTGATCTTTGTGGTGTCCGGCTTTCTGCACGTGTTACTGACCTGGGTGGGGCCGCAGACAGCCGTGCAGCAGCCACCGCAACACCGCTTCACCACCGGGCAGTTGCAGGCGGTGATTCCGGTACTGCAGCAACACAACATCCAGCAGGCCCGGATCGTCAAACTGGTGCCGTCAGCCCAGGGTGCGTTGCTGCAGGTCACTGTCGATCCGCTGATGCCGCGCCGTTACTTCGATCTGCACAGCGGCGCCGAGCTGCGTGATTACGATGAAATCCAGGCCCGCTGGCTGGCGACACACTATTTGGCAGGGCGTGAGTATGCGGTGGCAGACGTGCAATTCCAGACTGCGTTCGACAGCGACTATCCTTGGGTGAACCGGCTGCTGCCGGTGTACAAGATCCGCCTGGCGGACAGTGACAGCCTCACCCTCTACCTGCACACCGAAACCCTGGCGCTGGCCGCCATTGCGGACAACAGCAAACAGCAGGTGCAACGGCTGTTTCGCCAGTTGCATACCTTCAGCTGGCTGGAACCGTTTCGTCATGGTCGTGTGGTGTTGATGGCGCTGCTGTTGCTCAGTTTGCTGGGGATGCTGATCAGTGGCCTGTGTCTGCTGTATGCGCTCAGGCGCAAAAGCGCAGTGACGCCCGCGCGCCGTCTGCACCGCTGGGTGGCCCATGGTGTAGCGATTCCGCTGCTGGGGTTTACCGCCAGCGGTTTCTATCATCTATTGCATAACGAATACGGCGCCACCGCCACCGACTTCAATATCGCGCAGCCATTGAATGTGCCGGCTGCTGTCGCGTTGCAACCCGGTGCGCTGGCCGTGCTGTCGCAGGATCTGCATGGTGTGAATCTGCTGCGGGTGGCGGACCAGCTGTATTTCCGTGCCAGCCTGGCGCCGGCGATGGCGGGTGGTGGCGAGCATGATCATCACGCGGTGCGACAACAGCGGTTCGACGGCGTGCCGCGGGAGCAGGGCAGTCGCTATCTGTCGCTGCAACATGACGCGCAACCCTCACTCACCGATGAAGCCGTGGCACGCCAGCTGGTGATGGCGCATCTGAACCTGGCATCCGAACAGGTGATAGCCGTGGAGAAGATCACGCACTTCGGGCCGGGCTATGATTTTCGCAACAAGCGTCTGCCGGTGTGGAAGGTAACGGTGAATGCCAGTCCCTGGGATGTACTCTATGTGGACGTGGCCAGCGGTGTGCTGGTGGATCGCAGCAGCACCGCGTCGCGGCTGGAAAACCTGTCGTTCTCGTTCCTGCACAAATGGAATTTTCTGGTCATGCCCCTGGGGCGTGAAAACCGCGACCTGCTGCTGTCGCTGGTGTTGGGGCTGACCCTGTTGCTGGCGCTGCTGGGCTTGCGGGTGCGGCTTGCCCGTCGGCGCTGAGGATCGATCGCAGGTTCAGGCCTGGCGCCGATCCCCGCCCCGGCGGCGCTCCTGGCCGCCGTGACCATTGCCAACCTTTTCCCGCCAGTTGCGGTAGCGGGCATGGACGCCCCTTGTCATGGCCTGGGAATAATCCTCCAGCAGATCCACGCCCACCAGCACCACCACTACCACCAGCGACAGCTTGATGGCGCTGCCCATATTGGCCACGGCAATGCACACCCCGATGGACGCCAGCGCCCAGATGGTGGCCGCCGAGGTCACCCCGATCACCATGCCATCCCGCGCCAGCATCACCCCGGCGCCCAGAAAGCCAATCCCGGTGATGACCTGGCCGATAATGCGGGAGGGATCGGTGACATGGGCGTCGGTGGTCACATACAGGGATGACGTGATGAACACATAGGTGCCCAGGGTGATCAGCGACGACGTGCGAATCCCCACCGGCTTGCCCCGTAGCTGCCGCTCCAGGCCCACGATCGTGCCGCACAGCAATGCCACGGCGATGTGTTTCCAGTCGTAGGGGTCTATGGCGAGCAGTTGTTCCAGATCCACCCTGATGTCCTCCCAAAGTTTCCTCTCAGTATATGCAGAGATCCCCACAATTTCCTGGCGTGTCGGGACTGGCTTGGCCGGTGGCACGGGCCGTGGTCTGCTGGCGTCCAGCTCCTGGGTGAATGAAGGCAAGATCGCTCCACGCTCCTGTGCCATTGCTCGCGCTGGATGCTGCCGACGTTGAGTGCTGAAAATGGTGAACAACAATCTGACTCTTTGGTGTTGATCAGGAACAAATGCGTGACTGTCTGGACGAACAATCCTGAAAATTTTCTGATGAATTTATAACGACGCCGCGCAGAAATTTCGCCGCGCATTTCTGTTGTACGTTTGTAAGTGACAATGAAACCGGTCAGAAAATTTCAGCGCGTTTTTGCAGAAAACTTAATCAAACTGCTTCGTAATTCTCCAATTTATGAGACGACCATCACGCACACTCGGAAATTTGGTTATTTTTTTTTAACGCCGCTAGAAGGTGTGCAGGAAAGTGGATATTTTGATTGCACTGATTTTCCTGTGAATCAGGAGTTGCATGAACGTGATTGGATTGGGATGTGTTTCGTGCAGTTCGGATTCTTCCGCAAAAAAATAATAATCAATGCAATAACGGTGTGCAGCGTGGTATGTCTGCGCCCGGTGTGATGCACGACTTTATCGAAGCCAATGGACCAAAAGGATGTCACTATGAATATGCCCACTGAAAAGGAAATCCTGGATCTGGTGCTGGACACACTGAACCTGGAAATCGATTCTGAATTTACCCCCACCACCCCGATGTTCGGTGATACCGGTGAAGGTGCACTGGGCCTGGACTCCATCGATGCGCTGGAAATCGGCGCCGTCATCAAACAGCGTTTTGGCGTGCAAATGAAGGCCGAGGACGAGGCCAGCCGCAACGCCATGTACTGCGTCAGCAATCTGCATGCGTTTGTCTGCGATGCCATGAGCAAAGCCGGGCAGATGAAAAATGCAGTCGCCACTGCGTGATTTCGAGTTCCGCGCTGACATCTCTGATCCTCACCCGGCTACCAACGGCCACTTTGCTGGCAATCCGCTGATACCGGGTGTGGTCATCCTTGAGTATGTGCGCGTGGCGCTGACACAGCTGGACGCGGATCTGGTGTTGCAGCGTTTCAATCGGGTGAAATTCACCAGCCCGTTGAAGCCAGGCAATCAGCTGATCGTACGGCTTTCATCGAAAGACAGTCGCCTGTTTCGCTTTTCGTGTGTTGATGCTGGCCAGAGCAATATTGCGTCGGGCGAGTTCAGCGTGCAGTGGAAAGGATAGCAGTCTGGCTAGCAGGAGCTATTGGCTATGGCAATCGACCCGAGTTATGTCACGGCGTTCAGCCTGGTAAGCGCGTTGGGGGTGGGTAATGACGAAACCCTCGCAACCTTGCGCAGTATGCGCACCGGACTTCGCCACTACAACATGGGGCCTGAGTTGGGGGAAACCTGGTTCGGCTTTGTCGACGAATCCAAAACCCGAAAACCGGAAGGCGAGTTTGCGGCTTTCGACTGCAGCTGTTCCCGCCTGAGTCTGGCGGCACTGCATCAGGATGGCCTGATTGATGCCGTCGAAGCGGCCAAGGCGCGCTACGGCAGCCATCGCATCGGACTTTTCTTGGGCACCATCACCGGTGGCATCGATTGTCTGGAGCAGAGTTATTTTGACGGCAGCATTCACGATCGCAGCATCCGGGTGCGGCTGGACAAGTATCACCAGGCCGGCAGCCTGATCAACTCCACGCTGTTCGTGCGCCGTTACCTGGGGCTTACCGGGCCTCACGCCACCATCGGTACGGCCTGTTCTTCCAGCGCCAAGGTGTTTGCCAGTGCCTCGCGCGCCATTCAGGCCGGCCTGTGTGACGCAGCAGTGGTGGCGGGTGTGGAAGGCGTGAATGAAACCCTGTTGCACGGATTCCGTTCTCTGGGTGTGTTGTCCACCCAGCCCTGCCGGCCCTGGGATAAAAACCGGGATGGCATCAGCGTGGGGGCCGCCGCGGGCTTTGCGTTGCTGGAACGTCACCCTACAGCGCCCGATAACCTGCGTCTGCTGGGTTACGGTGAAACCACCGACGCCTACCACATGACAGCGCCTCATCCGCAGGGTGATGGTGTTGAGCGTTCGATGCGACAGGCCCTGAGCAGCGCCGGACTGGCAGCGAACGCCATCGACTATATCAACGTGCACGGCTCCGGTACGCCCATGAATGATGTGGCAGAGGATGCCGCCATCCAGCGTGTCTTCGGTCGTGACATTGCCTGCAGTTCCACCAAGGGCTGGACTGGCCACACCCAGGGCGCATCCGGCATCACCGAAGCGTTATTGCTGTTGCTGAGCATGCGGGAAAATTTTGCGCCGGCGTCGATGAACACGCTTGAGCCGGATCCTGCATTGGGTTGCCGAATCCTGTTGCAGAACGAGCCCATGGCCATCCGCTACGGTTTGTCCAACTCGCTGGGCTTTGGTGGCAACAACTGCACCCTGATTTTTGGAGCGCCGCAATGAATCCGGTTTATATCGAAGCAGTCAGTGTGCTGGGGCCGGGGCTTCCCGACTGGGAAACACTGCAGGCTGTACTCGGTGGACGCCACGCCTATACGTATGAGCGGACGCCGCCGGTGCAGTGCGGTTACCTGACGCCGAACGTCAAGCGCCGCACCACCCTGCACATGCACGTGGCGTTTCACGTAGCGGAAAAATCCCTGCAGCAGTCCGGTTTCGCCCCGCAGGACATCGAGCTGGTGTTTGCCAGCTCGGATTGCGACCTCGGCATCGCCGACAGAATCTTCAGTGCGCTGTCACTGCCGGAAAAAATGGTGTCACCGCAGAATTTCCAGAACGTGATCCTGAACGCGGCCATCGGTCATCTGGGTATTGTGCTGGGGAATCGTGCCAGCGCTACCAGTGTGACCGGCGGAGAGTACAGCTTTGCGGTGGGATTGCTGCAGACGGCAACCTCGGTTGCCACCGAAAATCATCCGGTGCTCTACGTGGCCTATGATGTGCTGGGACCGGAGTATCTGGACATCCGCGACCCTGGCATGCATCCCTTCAGCGTTGGCATGGTGTTGACGCCGGTGCCGACGCCGCGATCACTGGTGGGTTTCATGCTGGATCTTGTCGAGGGCGAGGATGAAACCACTCTGCAGCCCGATACTCTGGAATCGGTGCGCGTCAGCAGCGGCGCGGCCCGTGCATTGCCGTTGCTGGCTGCCATTGCCGCCGAGACCCGCGACACCCTCCGGCTGCCCTACTGCGAAAGAAACCTGCTGAACCTGGAGCTGGTGCCATGTCTGCAGTAGCGCAGCGACTGGCCCGTGACGAGCTGGCGGGATTTCTGCCTCACCAGGGCCCCATGCTGTTGCTGGAGCGGGTGGAAAGCTGGGATGACGCGGTGATTCTGTGTTCCGCCTTCTCCCATAACGACAGTGCCAATCCGTTGCGGGTGAACGGCCGGCTGTCCACGGTTCATGCGATGGAATATGGCGCGCAGGCCGCAGCGGTGCATCTGTTCGTGCTGGCGGAAAGCCGGCGCGGCCCATTGGCGGAAGTGGAGTCGATGCCGGTCGGAAAAATCGTTTATCTGGGTGTGGTGCGGGATTTTGAATGCTGCACCGAGTATCTGGATGAGCAGCCGGATTCCACCTTGCAGATTCGCAGCGAATTGATCTCGGCAGCGCCACGGATTTTCCAGTACCACGTCAGTGCAAGCATCGCCGGCACCACCTGCGCGCAGGGAAATATTTCGCTGATCGTCGGAAACTGATTTCAAGGAGGCCAGAATGAAGCGGGCATTGGTAACGGGTGGCAGTGGTGGCATCGGATCTGCGATATGCCGTCAGCTGGCGCGGCAGGGATTGTTTGTCTATGTCCATGCCAATCGCAATATCGACAAGGCCAACGCCGTGGTGGCAGAGATCGTGGCCGATGGCGGTGCGGCAGAGGCGGTGGCCTTTGATGTTGCCGATCATGAGCTGTGCGAGAAAGTGCTGACGGAATTGTCCGGGCAGGGTGTCATCGACGTGGTGGTGAACAACGCCGGCGTGGTGCGTGACGCGCCCATGGCAGGCATGGACAAGGATGCCTGGGATGACGTGCTGTCGGCATCGCTGGATGGCTTTTTCAATGTGACGCGGCCGCTGCTGATGCCGATGATGCGTCAGCGCAAGGGCCGCATCATCAGTATCACGTCTGTCAGCGGTGTTATGGGCAACCGGGGTCAGGCGAATTACGCAGCGGCCAAGGCCGGTTTGCACGGTGCCACCAAATCCCTGGCGCAGGAGCTGGCCAGTCGCAACATCACGGTCAACGCGGTGGCGCCAGGCATCATCGACGCCGGCATGGCGGAAGGCAAGTTCGACGACAAGCTGCTCAAGGCCATCGTGCCCATGCAGCGGGCCGGGCGAGCCGAGGAAGTGGCGGCGCTGGTGGGGTTTCTGGCATCCGAACAGGCTGGCTACATCACCAGTCAGGTCATCAGCATCAACGGCGGCATGGCTTAGAAGGTCGCCAGACTCGCACAATAACGATCAAAAAAGGGAGACAACATCATGGGCATCGCGGTGCAGAATGTTTTCAAGGATCTGACTTACTACTCATTGTTCGACGTCGCCGAAAAGGCGCGTTGGCTGATGACGGACATTCCCTGGAACGAGATCGATCATTCCAAAGTGAATGCTGAACTGATCGAGCTGGTGAAGACCATCGCCTTCGGTGAACTCACCACCTATTCCGCCACCCGCTCCTTCATGGAAATGTTTGTGGATGACATCGATTTCACCCAATGGCTGGCGGTGTGGCTGTACGAGGAAACCAAGCATCCGCACGCGCTGATCAAGTGGCTGCACATGGTGGGCGCCGAAGTCGAAGGGCGTTTCCTGATGCAAGGGCGGGAAATCACCCCAATGACGCCGTCGCGGGTGGAGATGCTGTCATTCAACGTGATTTCCGAAATCGTTGCCGGCAACACCTACGCGCAGACAGTGGAGCTGGTGGATGAGCCTGTACTGAAGCAGATCGCCCACCATCTGGCCAAGGACGAAATGCGTCATTCCGTAGGCTTCGAGAATTATTGTCGCCTGTGCATCAAAAATGCTGAAGATCCCGATCTGGAACGCATTACCTGCCTGCGCGCCGCCTGGGCGTTCCTGCAGGATGATGGTCTGATCAATCACCCGGTGTTCATTACCGTGCGCAACCTGGATGGCGTGATCGGGACAGAAACGGTGAAGAAAATCCGCAAGCAGGTGGCAAGCCGGATTGGCAAGCTGGCAGGCGTTGATATCCCCGATCCCGATCGCATCTTTGAGGTCTACAGCGACTTCAAGAAGCAGTACCGCCAGCGCAAAAAAACAGCTGCCCTGGAAGCCGCAGGCGCGGCGGTATGACAGCAGGTGCGCTGATCGAACTGCAGTCTGTCAGCAAGGCGTACGCGCTGGGCGAAAGCCCGGTCGCGGCGCTGGATGACATCAGTGTCTGCATCAGCGCAGGTGAATTCACCGCGATCTGGGGGCCGTCGGGCAGTGGCAAGTCGACACTGCTGAACCTGATCGGTCTGATCGATTCGCCGTCGCAGGGCCGCGTGATGATCAACGGCCAGGACACCCGCACACTGGATGATGGTGCCCTTACCGACATTCGTTACCGCACGCTGGGATTTGTATTTCAAAATTACAACCTGGTGCCGGTGCTCAGCGCGCTGGAGAACGTGATGCTGCCGCTGCAGATCCGCGGCGAATCCGGCAGGCTTGCGCGGCAGCGGGCTGCAGATCTGCTGGATGCGGTGGGTCTGCGTGCACTGGCCGATTCGCGCCCCGACAAGATGAGTGGCGGCCAGCGTCAGCGGGTGGCCGTGGCGCGGGCGTTGGTGACCCGTCCAGCCATCGTGCTGGCAGACGAGCCCACCGCCAATCTGGATTCCCACAACAGCCAGATGATTATCGACCTGATGCGGGAGCTGAATCGCTCGCGGGGAGTGACCTTCGTGTTTTCCACCCACGATCCACAACTGTTGGACAGCGTGGATCGTCGGCTGCAGATGCGGGACGGCCGCATCATCAACGATCACCATCATCAGCCACAGCAGCAGAAAGTGCCGCAGCCTGCCAGCGCCACCGGTGCCTGAATCGAGCATGCCATGAAAACGATGATGGTTTACCTGACACTGGGATTGCGCAACATACTGAAGAACAAACGCCGCAGTTTTGTCACGCTGTTTTCGCTGGCGGCAGGCTTTTCCGCCATTGCACTGTTTACCGGGTACACCTCATTCGTGTACCAGGGATTGGCCCTCAATGCCATCAGTGGTGAAATGCTTGGCCATCTCACCGTTACCAAAAGAGATTATGCGCGGGGGGCGCAGACCGACCCGGAACGCTATTTCCTGTCTGCCGCTGAAATGGCGCAAATCGTTGCGCTGCTGGAAGCCGATCCGGCGGTGGATTTTGTGACACCGCGCATCAGCTTCCAGGGGTTGCTGTCCAACGGCGTGACATCCGTGATCTTTATCGGCGAAGGCGTGGTGGCGGATCATGTCAACCGCGTGCGCCAGTCCGTGGCGGCGGAAACCGATGTGTCATTGCCGGATCTGAACATGCGCGCCGACACCGACGCTATCCTGGGCAGTGACCTGGCTGCCATGATGGGCCTGAGCAAGGGCGACAGTGCGGTGCTGTTTTCCTCCAGCCTGGTGGGCATGGCCAACGCGGTGGATATCACGGTGGCCGACACGCTCAACACCGGTGCCCAGGCCACCAATGACAAATACCTGCTACTGCCGTTTGTGCAGGCGCAGAATCTGCTGGATACCGATGGCGCGTCGCGGGTGCTGGTGATGCTGAAGGATGCGACGGACATTGACGTCCACCGCCAGCGGGTGGAGCAGCTCCTGCTGCCCTCCGGTCTGGATCTGGAAGTAAAGACCTGGGTGGAGATGTCCAATTCTTACCAGCCAATTCGCAATCTGTTCAACATGATCTTTATTTTCATCTTCAGCATCGTGCTGACGATCTCCATTACCAGCGTCATCAACACCATGGGCATGGTGGTGGTGGAACGCACCCGTGAAATCGGCACCTTGCGCGCGCTCGGTATGCATCGTCATCAAGTGATCAACCTGTTTTCCTGCGAAGGTTTGTTGCTGGCGTTGCTGGGGGGAGTGATCGGCGTGCTGTCGACGCTGGTGCTGGCGGCGCTGGTGAATGGCCTCGACATGACCTACCTGCCGCCGAATTTTTCCGATCGGGTGGCGCTCAAGGTGGATGTGCAGCCCTTGAATCTGCTGCTGATTTTTCTGTTCTTTCTGCCGCTTGGCGTAGCGGCGGCGCTGGTGCCTGCCTGGAATGCATCGAGAAGGAGAATCGTGGATGCGCTGGGACATGTCTAGATGTTGGGTGATGCTGCTTGCCTGCCTGTTGATTGCGCCAGCGCTGGCTGAACCTGTTGCAAGCCCTGCGGATGCGGCGCAGATTCTGGCGGCCAGCGACAAGGCCAGGGGCGGTGGGCTGCCGGGGATTGCCTGGAAAGTGACGGTGGTAACTGCGAAAGGTGGACGTGACACTGACAGTATGACATTGGAAGTGAAATCCAATGGCGATGACAACCTGATGGAAATCCAGTCCCCCGCCAAGGCCCGTGGCCGCAAGATCCTGATGCGCAAAAACAACATGTGGTTTTCCTCGCCCAAGGTGAGCAAGCCGGTGCCGATTTCACCGCGGCAGCGCTTGAGCGGACAGGCCTCGTATGGCGATGTGGCCGCCACCGATTACGTGCGCGATTACACCGCTACCCTGGTGGGCACCGACACGGTTGAAGGTGAAACCTGCTACGTACTGGATCTGGCCGCGGCAAACCAGTCGGTCACCTACGATCGCATCAAATACTGGGTGGCACAGACATCGGGCCTGGGGGTGAAGGCGGAGTTCTACACCGTCTCGGGCAAGCTGATCAAAGCAGCGCGATTCCAGTACGAAAATTCCATCGCGTATGAAGGCCGTTCAATTCCCTTCGTCAGTCGCATGCAGATTACGGATACCCTGGCGGCAGATGCTGTCACGACGCTGACCTATTCCGCGATTGAAACACGGCCACTGTCTGCCCGTGATTTTCAGTTGAACTGACGCGGTATCGCCAGTGAGATCCGTGCGGGCAAAGCGGAGCAGATGGTATGTGTCCGGCATGTTAGTTGCTGCTATTCATGTGGAAGCACGGGCCAATGAATTCACCCACTGTGTTGGTGGCGCTGACAACTGGACGATGAACTGGGAGCTGGTGGCATTTGGCGAACGAGCGGAACTGGCCGACAGCACGCTCAACCCCGATAATCTGCTGGCGCAGTTGCCCCGTGAAACGGCGTTTTTCGAAGCCCGGCCTGATATCGCCCTGCAATGCTCACCTGTCACGGTAGAGTTGTCGCCACGCTTTCAGGTGATGCGCACCGAAGTGGAGGGCGTCATGCAAGAGCATCCTGCCACCGTGCAGAACGATCGTGAAGAATTCATCAACAAAGCCCTGTTGCGGCTGGATATTGGCTCGAACCTGTCCCTGGAAGCCAGCCGCCAGGCATTGTTGTGGGGGCCATCCCTGTTTTTTTCGCCGAGCAATCCGTTCACCAGCGACAACGGGCGCAACACGCCAAATGTCGAATTGAAAGGCGAGGATTTTCTCACGGGTCGTGTCTATCTGGGCGATTCCGGCGTGCTGTCACTGCATGACAATTTTGCCGCTGGTGAAACGCACGACCAATCGTTCGAGCGCTCCTATGCGCTCACCTATGAGTATCTTGCCAGTGACTGGACGGGAACACTGGTCATCAGTGAGCGGGACAGCCAGCAGTTGGTGGGTGGCTTTGCCCAGCATACGTTCAACGACTACATGGTGCTGTTTACTGACATTGGTGTGCGCAAGACTGACTATGTGCCGGTGCCCGGCGCGATTTTGCCGGCTCGCGATGGAGAGTGGCTGACTGGTGTCACGCTGGGCGCGGCGTATTCTTTTCTGGATGGTTCAAACCTGTCGGCAGAATATTTTTACAATGAAGCCGGATTGGATCAGCGCGAAGTGGATAGCCTGCTGGATACCGGGCAGCGCTTGCGCCAGCAGATCGAACAAGGCCTGTCTGACCCGCTGGCAGTGGGGATGGATACCGTTGCGCTGGGGCAAAGTGTGCTGACACGTCCTGGCGGGTTGCGTCGACACTATATCGCCACGCAGTACAACAAAAATGATATTGCATCCCGTCTCGATGCGGTGGTGCGCTGGACTTATAGCGCGGACGATGGCGGTAGCCTGGTGGTGGTGGATCTGAACAGTGCGCTCACGGATTACAGCCGCGTGTTCGTCACCGTGCTGGCCAGCCACGGCGGCAACCAGGACGAATTCAGACAGTTCTACCGAAACAGAATCACGGCGGGCGCCAGCCTGCTGTTCTAGTCAGCGAAATACAGGTGAAGCAGAATGGCAATCAAATCGCGCGAGATGATCCGGCAAACTGTCGCCGTCGATGACCGTGATTACTGTTGCTATTTCAAGGGCAACAGGAGTGAAGGTCGCAAGGCCGACATCCTGTTTTTCAATGGTCTGTTCAGTGGCGCCAGTGCCTGGGCGTATCAAACCCGCATCCCGGCTCTGCTGCGGGACTTTCGCCTGATCATGTTTGACTATCCCAGCCAGGGCAACTCGTTTGCAATGCGGGGCAGTATGCGCGCCGATGATCTAGTGGATGACGCGGTGAGACTGGCGCAACAACTGGAGTTGAAGCGGCCCCTGCTGGTCGGCCACTCCTTCGGTGGATTGCTGGCGGGACTGGTGGCGGGGCATCCTGACATTCAGGCCGACTGGGCTGGCGACATTCGGGGCATTGTCATTGCCAATGGAAGCCTGCGCTCACCGCGGGGCACCGACATGTTGTTCTGGGAAATCCAGCGTCGCCTGGCTTTGATCGGTGCGCGTGGGGCAGACGCGGAGGAAACCGCCGAGGCGATCAAGGACATCTTCCGTTTCTTCATGCCGATTGTACTCGACGATGAATATCTGGCGTTCATTGAAGGTTTCGAAGCGGATCTGCTGGCCAGCTATGCGGACTACAACCGTGATCCCGCCGCAGTGGCCTGGCTACTCAAAGTGCTGCTGGAAAACAACAAGAACATCGACAGTTTCAAACAATCGTTGACACGGGTGCAGTGTCCGGTGCGCGTCATCGCGGGTGGCAATGACAAAATCTTTCCAATTGCCTTTGGTCGTGAACTGGCGACGGCGTTTGCCACTACCGAATTCAGCGTGGTGGAGAATGCCGGGCATTCGGTGATGATTGAACAGAACAAAATATTCAACCGGCATTTACTGGATTTTGTAGAAAGCCTGTACCGGAATGAACACATGGCAGCAAACGAAACTGCTGCCTGACTGAAATGATTTCGCTGGATCGATTGCTGTCTGGGGAGTAGACGCTACCATGAACGCCATTTCCAAAACTGCCTTTTTCTGCTGTGGCATCCGTGCCCAGGATGCGCTGTCTGCCCGCTCGATCTGCGCAGACATCTATGCCGCCGAATTCATGACGGACGAAGGCCGGGCCATCTTCAACAGTTTTACCGGCTCGCCCAAACAGAATGTCAGCAATGTGGTGCGGTCGCGAATATTCCAGGATGAAATTGCTCGCCGCCTGAAGACCGATCCGCAGCTGCAGGTAGTGAATATCGGTGCCGGTTTCGACAGCCGCGCCTATCGGCTTGCCGGTGGGCGCTGGTTCGAAATCGACGAGCCCGCCATCATTCACCACAAGAACCAGCGGCTGCCGCCGCAAACCTGTGCCAACCCCCTGCAGCGCATTGCGGTGAACTTTGGCAAAGGTGAATTGAAGCCGGCATTGCGGGCCTGCGATCCGGCGGCGAACACCCTGATCGTGATCGAAGGCGTATTCATGTACCTGGACAAGGCGCAGGTGGTGGAGTTGTTGCAGGTTCTGCGTCAGGCGTTTCCCGTTCACACCCTGATCTGCGATTTGATGAACCGGGATTTTTTCCAGCGTCACATGGGCAAGGCATACGACCATGTCCTGGCCCTGGGCAGTGAATTCAAATTGCTGGAAGCCGCTCCCGAACAGCTGTTTTTTGATGCCGGATACCGGGCGCAGAGCGAGCCGGTATCCGTGGTGGGGCGGGCGCGGGATTTCAAGGTGATTTCAGTGCCGGGCTTTCTGTTCAACAGCGCACTGAAAAGCTTGCGTGATGGCTACCGTATGCATGTGTTCGCGATGGGCTGAGCGGCAACTCATCAGGCGAAAACGGCAAGGCCCGGCAGATCACGGGTGGGAATACTGACGGGAACCGGCCGATGCGTAATGCGGCTGATGGCCATGCGCGCGATCTGCCGCCACACGAAACGGCACAGGATATACTGGGAAAAGTGTTCCTGCACATTGGCCATCAGCGGATTGTCGGACTGACCTTCGGCGGTGATGTTTTTTGCCAGCAGCTGCACTTTTACACCGTGCTCCAGATTGGCAACCGGCTCCTTGGTCATGGTGGCAAATCCCATCTTGGAGTAAATGCGGGCGGATCGCAGCACCGACTGCAGTACGATAAACGTTACGTCCCGCGACATCGCCAGCTCGGTGGTGCAGATCAGCAGGCCGGCGAACACTTCGGGTGACATGCGATACTTCTCGGCCACGCAGAATTTTCCCAGCTCTACGATATTGCCGATTTCCCGCAGCCGGTTCAGGCTCAACGGCTGGGTGTGGCCGTGTTCGAATGGTAGCTTGCAGCCGGGTGCATCGAACTGACAGGATTTGGTGCCAATCAGCTGACCATTGTGATATGCGGCGAAGTAGGCAATCTGGGGCCAGAACGGCATGTCCGCGCGCATCTTTTCTTCCACCAGTTTTTCCACGGGTGTGGGCACGAACTTGGAACCTTCCTGCAGCGACGGCATCAGCTCCGACACATAGAGTTCATAGAGTGGTTTCAGATCTTCAGGCGTGTTGGGAACGCGGCGGAACTCGAATTCGCCCACCTTGCGTTCCGTGGCCGGTTTCCATGCACTCCCAACGCCCACCAGTTGCAGCCAGGCATGACCGATAAATCCGCTCAGCGCAACGCCGGCAATCGCCCAGGGTTGCACTGTGGGTGAAAGAATCAGGCTGAACAGCGCTGCCACGGACAACAGTACCAGCCACCAGTGACTGTGCTGATGTCGCAAGCGAGGCACGTGCTGAACCTTGGCATACAAAAACGCAAAAGGCTGACGGAAAACGGAATAAAGACTGTAGAAACCAAATAGCGCAATCAGTGGCAATGCCGCCAGATGATCGCTGGCGGTGTGGCTGATGGGTGCCAGCACAAATTCAAGCACCAGCAACGCTGTGCCGCAGGACAATAACACCCAATTTCCGGGATCACGGATGGATTGGCGCGCTTCCAGCACCCATGCGACACACGCCAATGCGATGCACGTGAGCCCCAGCGGCAAAGCACCCGCGGTCGCTGTCGTTGCAATCAGTATCAGCCACACTAACCATTTCGATGCCAGGTAAAGTGATGCCACGCATTCGCTTAAGTGGTGGTCGACCTTCAGATTCTCGGTACTCATGGTGGTGATCTCTCGTGACGTCAGGGAAGAGTGCGAAAAATTGCACCGGAGTGAAGCATGCACAGCGTAGAAAATGGATCGGAGCGATGTTGGTCAAGCAGAAATCCGATCTGATTTTTTTATGACGATTCATACTAACAACCCTTTGTTGAAACACAAAGCTGCGTGGTCGGATTGAAACGGAAAAAATCCTGAATTTGATCTCATAAACAGCTACGCGAGACCGGGGAACATCGTGGTTATTGAGTCAGGTCGATGTGCTGGATTTGTGATGAAAATATTCAGCCGTGACTGATCAAGTCTGCAGGCCGAGAAAAATGCGGAGATGTTTTTGCTGTGTGGTTGCGCTCTGTGCGGGTCGAGATTCTGCGCGCTGCATCGTGGCGCCCACTGTGTTGCATCATCGTGAATGTGTTCGTTTGATCAAGTGGCAGGCAATGCAGGGTGAGCGCCAGGCAAAAACATTGTTTGCTGCAGTCGGCTCAGGTGGGTATCGGGGAGAGGGCGGGGTAGATGTCAGCCCCTGGGTGTAGCGCTGGAAACAAAAAAGCCCTGACATCGCTGTCAAGGCTTTCGAAAGGTGGTGCCCGGAGGCGGAATTGAACCACCGACACGGGGATTTTCAATCCCCTGCTCTACCGACTGAGCTATCCGGGCATGTCGCAAGAGCCGCGTATTAAACAGGCTGGCCGCTCCGGCGTCAAGCCCTGTCCAAATCTCCCCCCGAAATATTTTCCAATCAGGTACTTGGCGGAACATAGCCCTCTGGCTGCTCGTATTCCTGGCCGGCAATGAACTTGTCGAACTCCCCCTGCAGGTAGGTCTGGGTGCTGGGTTCCAGCAGGTTCAGGCGCTTTTCGTTGATCAGCATGGTCTGGTGTTTCAGCCACTCCATCCAGGCCTGGCGGGACACGTTCTCGAACACGAACTGGCCGCGGGGGCCGGGGTAGGGCGGGGCGGGCAAACCCTCCAATTCCTTCTGGTATTTGCGGCAGAACACGGTGCGGCTCATGGGGATTCCTGCAGTAACTGGTCGATCAGTTTTTTGACCGGGGCGGCGAGCCCCAGATCCTGAATTTGCGCCCTGTTATACCAGACCTGATCCGCGCCTTCCATGATACGGGGGCGGCGCTTTTTGCCCAGGCGTACCCGCACCGGGTGGATGTCCAGGTGATAGTGGGAAAAGGTGTGGCGGAAGGGTAGCCAGGGCTCCAGTTCCCAGCCGGCATCACCGGCGTCGAGGGTGAGGCGGGATTCCAGGGCTTCGGGGGTGGGGAATTCCGGCAGGCTCCACAGGCCGCCCCAGATGCCGGTCTGGGGGCGCTTGTATAAAAGGAGGGAATCGCCCTGTTGCAGCATCAGCATCCAGGTGGCTTTTTCCGGCATGTCCTTTTTCGGCTTGGAATGGGGGAATTCGCCCTGGCGGCCCTGCGCGCGGGCCTGGCAGACATCGGTGAGGGGACAAATGGCGCAGGCAGGTTTGCTGCGGGTGCAGAGGGTGGCGCCCAGGTCCATCATGGCCTGGGTGTAGGCGCCCGTGCGTTTGGCCGGGGTGTAGCGTTCGGCGATCTGCCAGAGTTCGTCGCTCACTTTGGGCAGGCCGGGCCAGCCTTCCACCGCGTGCAGGCGGGTCAGCACCCGTTTCACGTTGCCGTCGAGGATGGGTGCCGGGATGTCCATGCTGATGCTGGCGATGGCGCCGGCGGTGGAGCGGCCGATGCCCGGAAGTTCCGCCAGGGCCTCCACCGAGCGGGGGAATTCGCCGCCATGCTCGGACACTACCTGCTTGGCCGCCTTGTGCAGGTTGCGGGCGCGGGCGTAGTAGCCGAGTCCGGCCCAGTGTTGCAGCACGTCGTCTTCCGGCGCGGAAGCCAGTGCTTCCACCGTGGGAAAGCGCAGCATGAAGCGCTCGTAATAGGGAATGACGGTGTTCACCTGGGTCTGCTGCAGCATGATTTCGGACACCCACACCCGGTAAGGGGTGATGTCCTGCTGCCAGGGCAGGTGGGTGCGGCCGTGGCGGTCGAACCAGTCCAGAATGCGTTTTTGAAAGTGTTTAGGTTGAATCAGGCTCACTGTCTGCTGCCGGTCGAAAGAAAAATCACGATTCAAGTCAAGCCAATGGTTGGCAACGTCCCCGAACGGGCAAGGATTGGCGGTGAAAGTCAGCGCGGGCTTCTATACTCATCACCAGTACTGCCGTACACGGCATCCCCCGAACGGATAGCGGCCATGATCTGACAAAAGGACACCCTGTTACCACACGCATGGATAGAAATCTTATTCGCCGCTGGTTGGCGCCGACCATACAGAACAAGCTCCTGGCGGTGATGCTGGTGGTGGCGCTCGCGCCGCTGGTGGTGTTCGGCACGCTTGCTTACTTCAAATCCCGTGAAACCATTATCAATCAGGTGGGTGAACGCCTGCAGGCGGGCTCGTTGCTGGCCATGTCCCAGGTGGATCGTACCTTCGGTTTCAGTGAAGAAAACATCCGCTCCTGGGCGGCGCTGGATGCGATGCAGGAGGTGGAGCGGGGCGATCCCCAGGGCGTCGTCACCGGTATGCTGCGGGATTACCAGCGTGCCTATGCCGTTTACAACACCCTGGTGGCGGTGGATCTGGAAGGCGTGGTGGTGGCCGCCGGCGACAAGGATCTGCTGGGTATCAGTGTGACCCAGGCAGAATGGTTCCAGCGGGTGCGGAGCACGGGGCAGATGGATATGTCGGCCCTGCGCCTGGATCCCTTGCTGGGCGGCTACGGTGTCAGCATCAGCGTGCCCATTTACCGTAGTTTTTCCCCGGATCAGATGATCGGCGTGCTCAAGGCCAGCTTCGATTGGCAGGAGCTGCTGATGCAGATCCAGGCCATCGAGGTGATGCCCGGTGGTCAGAGCGAGCTGGGTTACGCGGTACTGATCGACCGCGAAGGTTTTGTCATTGCCGCGCCGGATTTCATTCTCGCTGAAGATACCGGCAGCACCGAGCAGAGCGATCAACTGCGGGTGTACGGCAAGCGCTGGTGGGCGGCGGAAAATCCCCTGCTGCTGGATCGCCTGCTCAACCGTTCCGGCCATCGCTACGTGCGGCGGGGGGATGCCGAGCTGCTGGTGGTGAACATGCCGGCGCGGGAGTTTGCCCACATCAAGGATACCGGTTGGAGTCTGGTGCTGGTGCGCGATGCCCATGACGCGCTGGCGGACATTGCCTTCATTCGCGAACGGGCGATTCTGATCGGGATCCTGGCGATTCTGCTGATCGGTGTGGTGGCGTACGTGATGTCACGGCAGATCGGCGAACCGATCTCGCGCCTGTCGAGCTGGGCGGGGGAGTTGTCCCGCGGCAACCTCGATCGCAAGCTCAGCCTGCGCAGCAATGACGAGCTGGGTCAGCTGGCGGTGTCGCTGGACAACATGCGCCAGGACATCAAGTCCTACATGGATGAAATCACCGAGTCGAAGGAGCGCTATCAGGCCATCATGAGTTCCATCGACTGCGTGGTGTGGGAAGCGCAGATCAATCCGCCGCGCGTGACACTGCTGAGCGGTCAGGTGGAGCACGTGCTGGGGCATTCACCGGATCAGGTTCTGCAGATGCTGCTGCAGTGGCGCAAGTGGATTCATCCGGATCATCACGACCGTATTCTGGCGGCGTTCCAGGATTCTGTTGCCGGCGCCCGCGACAGTTACGTGGAGTTCAAGGTGCGTCATGGCGATGGCCAGTGGGTGTGGTTGAAGGCGCTGATCTCGGTGGTGATCGATGGCCTGAAGGTGACCGGCCTGCGCGGTGTGATCGTGGATATCGACGACATCGTGAAAGCAGCCGAAGGCATGGCCGAGGCCCGCGACATCGCCCTGAAAACTGCCGAGAACAAGAGCCGCTTCATGGCCATCGTCAGTCATGAAATCCGCACGCCCATGAACGGCCTGCTGGGTATGCTCGACATGCTCAATGACACCCCGCTCAATGACGAGCAGCGGGAAACCCTGCGTCTGGCCACCCGCTCCGGCCGCAACCTGCTGTCCCTGGTGGACGATGTGATGGACTTTTCCCGCCTGGAAAGCGGTGAGATGGAATTCCGCCACGAGCAGGTGAACGTCCACGAACTGTTGCATTCCGCCATCAACCTGGTGGCGCCGGATGCCTACAAGGCGGGGCTGGATATCGGCATCGTGCTGGAGGCCAGCCTGCCGCTGAAGATCGTCACCGACGCCACCAAACTGCGTCAGCTGCTCACCAGTCTGCTGTCGAACGCGGTGAAGTTCACCAGTCATGGTTCGATTCTACTGTGGGCGGAAATGCTGCCGCCCCACCGCCTGTATGTGGAGGTGAAGGACACCGGCATGGGCATCGACGCCGAGGCCCAGCAGGATCTGTTCAAACCATTCGTGCAGGCGGATGCGTCCTCCACCCGCAAGTACGGCGGCTCCGGGCTGGGGCTGGCGCTGTGCCAGGGCATTGTCAACGCCATGGGCGGGCGGATCGGGGTGAAATCCATCAAGGGCGTGGGTTCATCGTTCTATTTTGAACTGCCGGTGGAAGTGCCCCACGGCCAGACGTCCCTGGCCGCGCGGATGCGGCAGGCGATCCAGCAATACCAGCAGGGACAGCGCTACCAGAACGCTGCCGTGCTGCTGATCGGCGACCTGCCGGCCACCCAGATGGTGATTCAGATCGCCTGCCAGCAGTGGGGCCTGGAATTCCACTGGGAACCCAAGGAAACCCGGGTGATGCGCAATCTGGAAGAAATCCTGTCCAGCCGCAATTACCGCTGGATCTTCATCGCCCAGGAGATCAGCGACCGCTTCTGGGAAAAGCTCAGTCCGTACCTGAACAGCTCCAATCAAGCCAGGGTAATTCAGCTGCGCCTGCCCACCGAGCGCTACGGCCAGCGCCCGCTGCCCCACCTGTACGTGCCGTTTTCCACCGCGCAGCTGGCGGAGTGCATGACCGGGTTCCAGCGCGGCGACACCCTGGACATGGCGCCCCAGCTGCAGGTAGCCAATCTGCCCAAGGTGCTGGTGGTGGACGACAACGAGGTCAACCGCCGGGTGGCCTGCGGCTATCTGCGCAAGATGGGCTTCACCTGCGACATCGCCGAAAACGGCCAGCAGGCGCTGGAGGCAGTGCAGGCCAACGCCTACGTCATGGTGTTCATGGATTGCCAGATGCCGTTGATGGACGGTTACGAGGCCACCCGTCGCATTCGCGAGTGGCTGGAAGGGCGGCCCCTGCCCATCATTGCCGTCACCGCCAATGCCATGGAGGGGGATCGGGAGAAATGCCTGGCCGCCGGCATGGACGACTATCTGGCCAAGCCGCTACGGCGGGAGAGCCTGGAAAAAACCGTCGAACACTGGCTGCCGGCGACCCAGCGCGCCCAGCACTGACAGCCCATCATTCCGCAGCCCGAGAATGCGCCGCCCGCCCCGCGAATTGGGGTATAATTCCCCCTCTTTCCACCCTGGAGCCCCTGTCAATGACCCAACGCAGTGCCCGCGTCGAGCGCAATACGCTGGAAACCCAGATCACCGTCGCGGTGAACCTGGACGGCACCGGCCAGAGCAAACTGGATACCGGCGTGCCTTTTCTGGAACACATGCTGGATCAGGTGGCCCGCCATGGCCTGATCGACCTCGAGATCATCGCCAAGGGTGACCTGCATATCGACGCGCACCACACCGTTGAAGACATCGGCATTACCCTGGGGCAAGCCCTGGCCAAAGCCTGGGGCGACAAAAAAGGCCTGCGCCGTTACGGCCACGCGTATGTGCCGCTGGACGAAGCCCTTTCCCGCGTGGTGCTCGACCTGTCCGGCCGCCCCGGCCTGGATCTGAACTGCACCTTCGTGCGCGGCAGCATCGGCAGTTTCGACGTTGATCTGTTCTCCGAATTTTTCCACGGCCTGGTCAACCATGCCATGATGACCCTGCACATCGATAACCTCAAAGGCGCCAATGCCCACCACCAGGCCGAAACCATTTTCAAGGCCTTTGGCCGCGCGTTGCGGGTGGCAGTGGAGCGCGATGAGCGCATGAGCGGCGTGATGCCGTCCACCAAGGGCGTGTTGTAGTACACCGGTTGCAGGAAACGTTGTCATGAGCAAAACCACCGTCGCCGTCATCGACTACGGCATGGGTAATCTGCACAGCGCCGCCAAGGCGCTGGAGAAAGTCGCACCGGGCGCGCAGGTCATGGTCACGGCAGATGCAGGCACCATATTGTCAGCCGATCGCGTGGTATTCCCCGGCGTCGGCGCCATCCGCGACTGCATGGGTGAAATCCTGCGTCTGGGCCTGGATGAGGTGGTGCGTGAAGCGGCGCAGTCCAAACCGCTGCTGGGCATCTGCGTCGGCATGCAGAGCCTGATGACCCGCAGCGAGGAAAACGGCGGCGTGGACTGCCTGAACCTGTTCGCAGGGCAGGTGAAATTCTTTGGCGACGACCTGCGCGACGCCAGCGGAGAAAAACTGAAAGTGCCCCACATGGGCTGGAACCAGGTGCAGCAGACCCGCTCGCATCCGCTCTGGAACGGCATTGCCGACAACGCGCGCTTTTACTTCGTCCACAGCTATTACATCACGCTGGACGACAACAACCTGATGACCGGCCGCTGCGAATACGGCGTGCCCTTCACCGCCGCGCTGGGCCGCGAGAATGTCTTTGCCGTACAGTTCCACCCGGAGAAAAGCCAGAACGCCGGGCTGAAACTGCTGCAGAATTTTATGGAGTGGGACGGCCAGGCCTGAACCACGCACCAACCAAAGAGAACCCGACATGCTGATCATCCCCGCCATCGACCTCAAAGACGGAAAATGCGTACGCCTGCGCCAGGGCCTGATGGACGACGCCACCGTCTTCTCCAACGATCCCCTTGCCATGGCCGACCAGTGGGTGGAACAGGGCGCCCGCCGCCTCCACCTCGTCGACCTCAACGGCGCCTTCGAAGGTGAACCGGTGAATGCCGGTGTCGTCGAAGCCATCGCCAAAAAATATCCCAATCTGCCGATCCAGATCGGTGGCGGCATCCGTTTGATGGACACGATCCAGACCTATCTGGACGCGGGCGTTACCTACGTCATCATCGGCACCAAGGCCGTGAAGCAACCCTCCTTCGTGAAGATTGCCTGTAACGCCTTCCCCGGCCACATCATCGTTGGCATCGACGCCAAGAATGGCCTGGTGGCCACCGACGGCTGGGCTGAAGTCTCCGAAATGCAGGCCGTGGACTGCGCCAAACAGTTCGAGGACGACGGTGTCAGCGCCATCGTCTACACCGACATTGCCCGCGACGGCATGATGCAGGGCGTGAATATCGAAGCCACCGTGCATCTGGCGAAAAGCATCAATATTCCCGTGATTGCGTCCGGCGGCGTCACCAACATCGACGACGTGAAACAACTGCTGGCGGTGGCTGATGCGGGCATTTCCGGTGCCATCACCGGCCGCGCCATTTACGAAGGCACCCTGGATCTGCGCGAAGCCCAGGCCTACGCCGACGCATTCCTGGCTGGCAAGGGAGCGTAAGAATGGGCCTGGCCAAACGCATCATCCCCTGTCTCGACGTCGACAACGGCCGCGTCGTGAAAGGCGTGAAATTTCTCGACATCCGCGACGCCGGTGATCCGGTGGAAATCGCCCGCCGCTACGACGAGCAGGGCGCCGACGAAATCACCTTCCTCGACATCACCGCCAGCCACGAAGGCCGCGACACCATGGTGCACACCGTGGAAAAAATGGCGAGCCAGGTGTTCATTCCGCTCACCGTGGGCGGCGGCATCCGCAAACTCGAAGACATCCGCACCATGCTCAACGCCGGTGCCGACAAGGTCAGCATCAACACTGCCGCCGTGTTCAATCCGGAATTCGTCGGTGAAGCGGCGGCGAAATTCGGTTCCCAGTGCATCGTCGTTGCCATCGACGCGAAAAAAGTCAGCGCGGCGGGCGAGCCGGGCCGCTGGGAAATCTTCACCCACGGTGGCCGCAAACCCACCGGGCTCGACGCGGTGGAATGGGCCATAAAAATGGTGGGTCTGGG
This sequence comes from Pseudomonadales bacterium, assembly GCA_020062665.1. Taxonomy (GTDB): domain Bacteria; phylum Pseudomonadota; class Gammaproteobacteria; order Pseudomonadales; family Ketobacteraceae; genus Ch67. The sequence goes on along the minus strand of JAGUVW010000055.1, from coordinate 42,865 downwards.
CGCGGGGGAAATCCTGCTGACCAGCATGGATCGTGACGGCACCAAGAACGGTTTTGATCTGGATGTGACCCGTGCGATTTCCGAAGCGGTGGCGGTGCCGGTGATTGCGTCCGGCGGTGTCGGCAACCTGCAACATCTGGCCGACGGCGTGACCCTGGGCAAGGCCGACGCTGTGCTCGCCGCCAGTATTTTTCACTTCGGCGAATACACCGTGCAGCAGGCCAAGCAGTTCATGGCCGCGCAGGGCATCGAGATGCGGCTGGATTGAATGTTGAGACAGTCTGTGCGACTGGCAATGCCGGCGCGCAGACTGTTGCCGCGGCGCCATGAACAGCGCAATGAAAAGCAACGTGATCAGAAACCTGATTAGGACGAAATCCCCAGCCCCGGCAACAACCGCCGCCTAACATACCCCTCCAGCTCCTTTGGCGAGCGCGGATCGGGATCGGGCATCACCAGAAACGAAATGATATTGCGCGACAGAAACTCGCAGATTTCCCCGGCATCCTTTCGCAGTTGCGGGTGCTCTTCAAACACCTGATACAGCACCAGTTCACCGAATGCCTGCATCCGTTCACGTGAATGTCCCACCTCCCGCAGAAACTGGCCGCCGCTGGTGATCACGTGGGACAGCACCGGGTTCTGCGGGAATTCCTCGATCGCGTACAGGAACGCCTGGGTGAACTTGTCATCCAGCGTCCTGAACGTTTCGATATGACGGGCGATCTTGTCCGCCAGCGTGATCGCCTCGCGGGAAAAAATCGCGTCGAACAATTCGTTCTTGTTGGCGAAGTAGTTGTAGATGGTCTGGCGTGAAATGCCCATCGTTGTGGCGATGTCGCCGATGCGGGTTTTGTCGACGCCTTTTTCCTTCATGCAGCCGATGGCGGCATCCATGATTCTGGCTCTGAGCACATCTTCGTAGGAAGGATAGGTTGCCTGCATTGCGTCACAGCACCAGTGGGAAAACAGCGAAGGCCGGATTATAAAACGGATCGCAGCGTCAGGGCGAACACGGGGTTGCCCTGACGCTTCACGATTTACGGCTTGCGGCGAACGTGATTGCCCGGGAATGGACGGGTGGGGCGGGTTTTGAAGAACAGCTCGGCCACTTCGCGGGATTTGTCGCTGCACACCGGGTGTGCCCAGTCGACGTCGTCGTACACGATGTTGTCGTCGGTCGCGTGAATTTTACCTTTGATTTCATTCACACCGGCGGGCACGTAATCCAGCTCCAGCGCGTGCCGCAGTTTCCACGCGATATTGTGATCGGCGCAGGAGGTATCGCCGCTGACGCCCAGCGCGCCCAGCAGTTTGCCAGTTTCATCGTACAGCGCCAGCCCGCCGCCAAACACATTCACGCCACCGATTTTCTTGCCCACCATGGGATCTTTTTCGCTGCCGTAATCCTCGGCGTTGCCGCCATAGGCCACTGACACATCCACCGGATTGGAGAACTGCAGGCCGTACAGGCTGCCTTCTTCCGGCTGCACGGCGGCGTACAAATTGGCGCTGGACAGTGCCAGATCCGGCAGGCTGAACGCGTTGGCAGTGTTGGCTTTCTGCGCCGAAATTACCCGGCTGCCGGGCCACTGGTCACCGCGTTCCTTGCCGGAGTACACCACTGTACGCACCACGCCATCGCGATCAACAATCGCCGCCCACATTTGCGTTTCCAGTCCGCCGTTATCGGAGCCCACCACCGATTGCAGTTTGCTGCGCAGTTCGGCGTGGGATGGCAGTTCAGCGGCAGAAACGATTGCCGGTGCTGCGATGGCGGCACTCAGTGCGACGATGCAGCTCAATTTTTTCAATGTTGTTTGTGTCAGCGGTGATGATTTCAGCATGGGAATTTCCCCCTTGGGCAGTAACCTGTTCTGTTTGTTGTGGGTATGGGTGTGTGTGATTCAGTCCTTGATCGCGCCGTACAGTCGCGGCAGCGCCATGGTGCCCCAGGTGAACACCACGAACGGCATCAGCAGCCACGGGCTGTTGGAGAAAATGAATTTGCCCCAGAAATTGTGCACGTTGCCGGTGTCGACATTGGGAAACGAGTGGAAGGCTTCCAGCGAGTAGTACTGCACGGTGGGCGCGATATGCATGCCGGCGCAGAACATCAGCATGTACACGGCAGTGGTGCTGGTGCGTTTGGATGTGTACCAGATCCACAACGCAACCGCCGCAATTGCTGCGTTGGTGCAGGCCCACACTTCGGCGAACAGCACATGCAGATCCACGTGCAGATAGCGGATGTCACCGCCGTGAATGTACGACCACCAGGGGTAGGCCCACAGCTCGTCTTCCGCGTAGGCAATTTCGTCGTAACCGAACACCCAGGGAATCTCGTAGGTGAGAGCAATCAGCACGTAAAACCACACCCAGATTTCCACCATGAAGCGCAGGCGCTGGTAGCGGGTGTAGCCGGTCAGCGACGGCAGCTTCAGCCAGGGAATCAGCAGCATGCTGTACATGCAGACATCGAATACCCAGAAGCTGACGTAGGCCATCTGGGTGATGTCCACGTCGTAGAAATGCACGGCCAGCCCGCCGCAGAAACCGACGGTAGAAATCAGGAAAGCGAAGGTCGCGATCAGCAGCGAAACCTCACTGTTGATCAGCGGCAGGCGCCGGTAGATGGATGAAGCTGACATGGTTCCCCCTGTAATCCAGGTTTTCTTGTTATGTCCGGGGCGCGGGGTGGACGAGGGCAGGGCCCGGCAGGCCCAATGCTCTCAGAAGCGATCCGCTGGATGAAACGATTCTGCGACAAAAAACAAAAAATGTAAAATATAATAGACAATACTTGGAAAGTGTAAATGTTGGCGATGACGAGATCCGTGGGTGTTGCCCGCTGGAATCTCAGGTTGGTGAAAGATTGGCGACGGAAAGCCCTGGCGTCAGGAGGTCGGCGTGCCTGTTTGGCGCGGTCTGCCCCGCTTGCGAGGTTCGGCCAGCGCTGCAGCCGGTTGGGGCGTTGGCAGGGGCAAGGTCGCAATACGCCGGGCTTTGGCTGCCGGCACGCCCAGCCCCATCAACAGCATTTCCGCCAGCACCTGATCGCCGTCCGGGCTGTCATAGCCGTCCAGCATGGCGGTGATGGTGCCCATGGTGGAAAAGGCGACCAGACCCAGGGCAACGTCCTCGCTCCCATAGTGCAACAGCCCCTGTTGCAGCCCCAGGCGCAGGTCGTTGCGCAGGTTGCTGGCCACCAGGGAGCGGATATTGCGGTCGTACTGAAATACCCGTACCACTGCGCTGGCCCACTGGGGATCTTGCCTGGCCTGGTGAATGAACATGCGTACGCCCACGGTTAGGCGTCGGGCGCCATCCTCGATTTCGATGCTGACGGCGGAAACCCGCTGTGACAGCTGATTCGCCAGCTCAACGCCGACCGCTTCCAGCACTTCCTCGCGGGTGCGAAAGTAGTTATACACGGTTCCGTTGGAAACCTGGGCCTCTTCCGCCAGTTCATTTAACTGCAGTTCACCGACGCCTTTCTGGGCATAGATACGCAGGGCGGCTTCCACCAATGCCTGACGGGTGCGGGCTTTTTTCTTGTGGCCACGAGTCAGGACAGGCCCGTCTGTTTCAGTTGAATGGGATTGGGAGTGTTGCGTCATTGCCGCCTCGCGCACATCGATCAATATCAAACCCGTCAATAATGACAGTGTTTCAATATTGAAGCATGCGCAGGCTGGCCGTTACCAGGGCGCTGGCCTGTGCCGGTGGGCCATCGTGCATCACGACACGATCGGGCCGTACTACGGCCAGCCAGCCTTTGGGTGCGCCGGCTACCAGCCCGTTGCCAATGATCTCGGCGAACGCAGTCGTACCTTGCCTGGGCTGGCCGCGTAGCCCCAGGTGTAGCAACTGCCCGCCGGCCGCTTCCCAGGACTGGCGCAACGACGCATTCAGCAGCGGTTGCGGGTCGATGCCGATGCCTACCAGCGTCAACCTGTCTCCCAGAAGGTCATCGCTCAGCAGGATCTGGTTATCCGTGCGTACCAGGTCCTGCGCCAGCTGGCCGCCGCGCGCTATGCGTGAACGGCTGCGACCGGGACAGAACAATCCCCGCTTGAATCGGTTGGCGGGTTTGACTTTCAGTTCCTCGAAATACGTCCGCGCCGGTGGAATCAGGTTTACCAGGCGCATAAAACCGTGGATCGCCAGAGCGCTGCCGGTGCTGCGCGGCATCACGAAGCGCCCCATCATTTTGGCCAGATCGATCATCTGCCTGGCGTGGGGGCGGCGCTCCTGATCGTAACTGTCGAGAATGGCGGGCGTGGCCTTGCCCTGGGAGACCCACGCCAGCTTCCAGGCAAGATTGGCAGCGTCACGCAACCCGGCTACCAGGCCCTGACCCACGAACGGCGGCGTGATGTGCGCGGCGTCGCCGGCCAGAAAAACACGACCATTCTGGAAGCGATCGCAGCAGCGGGCGTGAAACCGGTAAACGGCATGGCGTTCGATGGTGAGATCTTCTGGCTGAACCCAGGGGGCGAGCAGTGTTGCAAGTGTTTCCGTCTGCTCCATGTGCTCGCGGGTTTCGCCAGGCTGCAGCATGAATTCCCAGCGTTCGCGCCCGCCCGGCGCCGGCATGTGCGGAGTAGGGCGCTTGGGATCGCAGATGAATTCCACATGATCGATGGCCCGGTTTTCGCGCCGGCTGGCATCCACAATCAGCCAGTCTTCCGCGTAGGTCTGGCCCTGGAATTCCTGTCCGATCAGCGATCGTACCCGTGAGCTGGCACCGTCGGCGCCAACCAGGTAGCGCGCACGGATCAGGTGTTCGCCGCCGCTACTGTCGCGTACCCGCGCTGTTACTGCTTCGCTGGTCTGCTGCAAATCCATCAGTTCCAGTTCGCCGCAGACCTGAATGTTGGGGAACGTCGTAACCTGCTGCCGCAGCGCGCGCTCAAGGTCGGGCTGATAAAAGGTCACCAGCTTGGGGTGGCCGTCCACCGTGCCTTGGGTATTTATGTGACCGAAACGGCCCAGGTACGGGCAGTGCAGATTGACTTCCTGAATGCCGATGCGCGCGAAACTCTGATCGGTCAGCCCCGCCATCTGCAGGATACGCAGCGCTTCGTTATCCAGTGCGATGGCGCGGGGCGCCAGCAGGATATCCGCCATCTTGTCGATCACCAGGGCGCGCACGCCGTAGCGGCCGAGCAGCGCTGCCAGGCTGGCGCCCACCGGGCCGTAGCCCACTACCAGTACATCCAGGTCGTTGCGAGTTGATTCAGGAAAATAGGTCGTCATATCAAGCTCTTGAATAAGGCAAACCGGTTAGTGAACCGACTGCCGTTTGTGGATTCAGGCCGGCAATCGTCGCTGTAGTTTAATTCTATATTGACGAATATTTCAATATTGAGTAAATTTTTATCCATCGCGACGCCATCGCCCACCCACGGATAAGACATCATGGCCCACCTGAGCACACCTCAACCGCAGCGTCATCCTGAACCCACTGTCAACGCGCAGCAGCTGGCTTACCTGCTGTTCGAACTGCCGGATCTGGATAAGGCGGAACGTTTTCTGCGGGATTTCGGCCTCGTGCCGGTGCAGCGGGATTCCACCTCGCTCTATCTGCGCGGAACCGGCCACGCTCCCTTCTGTTACCGGGCGGTGCGCGCAGGGCAGGCCCGATTTGTGGGGTTTGGCCTGAATGTGGCGTCCGAGGATGATCTGCAGAAACTGGCGCAACTGCCGGATGCGTCAGGGCTGCTGGCACTGGACTATCCCGGTGGTGGCCAGTGTGTACGCCTGACCGATCCTTCGGGTTTTCGGGTGGAAGCCGTGTGCGGACAGGCGCCGGCAGAGCCCTTGCCCCATCGCCCGGCGCTGGCCTTGAACGTTGAACAGAAAGTCGTGCGGGTCAACAGTACCCAGCGGCCACCGCTGGAGCCACCGGAAGTGCTGAAACTCGGTCATGTGGTGCTGGAGGTTGCGGACTTCCAGGCCACCTGCGATTGGTACACGCGGCATTTCGGTTTCATCCCCAGTGACGTGCAGGTACTGCCGGACGGCTCACCGGCAGTGACATTTCTGCGCCTGAATCTGGGTGATACACCGGCTGACCACCACACGCTGGCGCTGGCGCAGGGGTTCATGCCGGTCTATAGCCACAGCGCCTATGAACTGGTGGATGCTGATGCGGTGGGCATGGGCCAGCGCATTCTGCGCGAGCGCGGCTGGCAGCACGCCTGGGGCATTGGCCGCCATATTCTCGGTAGCCAGATTTTTGATTACTGGCAGGATCCCTGGGGTTTCAAGCTGGAACATTACTGCGACGGCGATGTGTTCACCGACGCAGTGCCGATGGGCGTTCATCCCGTCAGCCGCGAGGCCATGTCCCAGTGGGGCCAGATCATGCCCGCTAGCTTCACCAAGCCGAAACTGAATCCTGCTGCGGTCAAAGCCCTGCTGCATAACCTGCGCCATAGCCCCGACCTTTCGCTGCGCAAATTAATTACCCTTGCAAAACTGTTTACCTGACACCGGAGACCAACATGGCGCTGAATATCGTCCGCTTCCAGCTGGCTGAAGCCCCGCAATGGGGGCTGCTGAAGGGCACCCAGATCCACCCGCTCGCGTTGCCTTGCACCACCACGCAAGCCTTGCTTGAGGCAGGCCGTGATGCATTGCGGCTGGCCGCTGCGCAGGCGGGTGCGCCGATTGCGCTTGCCAGTGTCACGCTGCTGGCGCCGATCACCGCGCCGGCCAAGGTGTTGTGCCAGGGTGCGAACTACCGCCAGCACATGATCGATTCCGGTGTCGATCCGGACGCCAAACGCTTCAATATGTTTTTCACCAAATCCACGGCGTCCATTACCGGCCCGACCGGCAACATCATCCGGCCGCGCCACGTGACCCTGCTGGATTATGAAATCGAGCTGGCGCTGGTGCTGGGCCGGCGCACCCAGGGGCCGGTGCAGGTGAACGACGGAAATCTGCATGAATTCGTAGCGGGCATCTGTATCGGCAACGATGTGTCGGCGCGGGATGTGCAGATTCCACAGATGCAATTCCATAAGGGCAAAAGCTATCGTACTTTCTGCCCGCTGGGCCCGGTGCTCTGTGTGCTGGAGCCGGACGAAATGCATTATCTGAATGAACTGCAATTGACACTGAAAGTGAATGGCCAGGTGAGGCAGCACGACAGCACTGCCAACCTGGTATTCAAGCCGGCGGAATCCTTGACCGAGTTTTCACAGATTCAGGATTTCGAACCGGGTGATGTCGTACTGACTGGAACGCCCTCTGGTTGCGCGCTGGGGTTGCCGTCACCGGCAGTCGTGCGCTTGTCCGCGCTGCTGCCCGAGACCAAAAAGTGGGAGCTGTTTCTGAAAGGTCAGCGCCGCCGCGAGCAGTATCTGAAAATCGGCGACCGGGTGGAAAGCACCATCGTCAGCCGCGACGGTCGCATCGATCTGGGCATGCAGAGTCATGTAGTGGCGTCGGCCAATCAAGCCTGAAGCGAGACGTCATCGTTTCAGCGTTTGGATTTGCCCTTTCTGCTGTCCTGATACTTGCCCCGGCACCACTTTCTTGCTGTTATGCTGTTGGCAATCGGTGACCTTCAAGGAAATTGCCATGACCAACCCTGTTCCGCCCAGCGCCGAAACCATCCTGGTGGTTCCCGTTTACAGCCAGCTGGCCAATCTGGCGTTCGCCCTGCGGCGGGAGGTGTTCATGCGGGAGCAGGGGGTGTCGCACGCCGATGAATATGACGACAAGGACAAGGATTGCACCCACCTGGTGACGGTGCGGGAAGGCGAGGTGGTGGCAACCCTGCGGATTCTGTGGCTGCCCGAACACGCCAAGATCGGCCGTTTTGCGGTGCGGCAGTCGCTGCGCAATCAGCGGGTCGGTTCACGGCTGTTCGCGGCCACGCTGGAACTGATCCGCCAGAACGGCGGCGAGCACATCGGCCTTGAAGCGCAGGTCGACCGCATCGCGTTCTACGAGCGCTTTGGCTTTCACGCTTACGGTGAAGAGTATTTGGACGCCGGCATTCTGCACCGGCGCATGAAAAATTACTGAAGCAGCGCCAGCGTGTCGGCGTCGAAATAAAACCGCTCCAGCTGCCGCCGCAGTATCGTTTCCGCCATACCGGTACGTAGCAGAGCGTCCGCCACATCGTCGCTATAGCGCAGAATCTCGCTTTCGATCATCTCGTAGGTCACACCGAAATCTGTGATGATTTTCTGCAGACTGTCGTCACCATATTTGTCGAACACAAAATCCACCGCCGTATCGATGATGGTTTTCAGGTATTCGCTCTGGCGGAAGCTGCGCCAGAATTCGTAGCCCAGCACCATCCAGTCCTGCAGATCTTCTTCGGTGGTGTATTCGCGGAAGCGGCCAAGGGATTGGTCGCGGAGTTCATCCCACAGATTCTGCGTCGCGATCATCGCCTGGTCGCGATAGACATCCTGATCCAGCAGCTGATCGAGCATGCCCAGGGTGCGGTCGATGCTGGCGGCAAGCAGTGAACGGGTGGCGCTGGCGATGTTGTCCTGCACGCCGTTGAAGCGGTCGTCGAGCAGCTCGCGCAATTTCTGCAGGCTGCTGCCGAGCACCGGCACTTTGCGCACCAGCACGTTTTCTTCCAGCACGTAGCCTTTGAGCGCCAGCAAAATCACATCGGTGAGAAAGGCCTGAAACGGTTCGCTGTGCTGCACATTCTGCAGAAAGCGATCGATCACGCCGCTGGGTTCAAAGGCTTTTTCCAGAAACTCCCGCACCAGGTGGTGATTGAACACGCTGCCGAGTGTGGTGTTGTCCTGGGCCGGATGTTCGTAGACCAGATTGGCGATCTCGCCGAACAGTTCCGGAATGCCGCCGCCGTAATCCATTTCCAGCGCATAGCGGTGTGCGGTGGCCTTGATCTTGGCAGGTGGCACGGCTTCGGCCAGTGTGATCCGATCCAGCTGCGTGTACAGGTAGGCGATTTCCTCGCGCAGAATCTGCTGCAGGCGCTCGGGGGAAAGTTGCTGCAGCCAGAATTGCACCTGGGCATCGAGCAGGCGTTGGGCCAGGGTGGTTGGCTCGGCAGTCATGATGTTGGTCTCCGGAGGATGCAATGGCCCGGATTATAACAACGGAAACCGGCAGCGGCATGACAGGCGGTGTGTGCGGACAAATAAAAAGGGCCGCAGACGGAATCGGCGGCCCGGCCCAAGCGAGGAGGGCGGTTAGCGACGGCTGAGAATGCGTGTGGTGGTGACGTTTTCCTCGCCATCGAAGCGGGTGGTGCGAATACTGATCTGCTGGTTCACCTGATCGTAGTTGAGCGTGGTGATCACGTCACCGTACTGATCCTGCTCCACGATCACACGATTCAGATCGGAATCCAGGCACTGGTTGGCGCAGGTGAACAGCGGCTCGGTTTCGTAAGTGTTGAAGAAAATGCCGTAACCGGCTTTCTTGCAGCTGACGTCACCGCTGTCGGGATCGACGGTTTCATCCAGGCGATGATAGCCAGTGGATGTGATGCCGAGAATATTGAAGCGATACACCAGTTGCGAGTTGGTGACTTCGCCGCAGACGCTGGATGTCATTTCCACATCCCAGGTGGTGTTGAGCAGATTCAGGATTGGTGTTTCATCGACGCTGCGCCGGGTGGACAGCATGGTTTCGCGAAAATGCACGAAAGAATCCACTGCGCTTTTCAGATCGCTGCCGTTGGTGACAGCGCTGATCATGTTCTGCACCACGGTGCTGGCTTCGAACAGAAACGCCGGGGAATTCAGCGGCAGCACGAATTGATCCAGATATTCCTGCGCGGTGGGGTTGATAGTGATGCCGTTGGACGGATCGGAGTCCGCGTCCAGTGTCTGCAGGGTGCGTAACAGGTTCTGCAATTTGTCGGGGTTGTCGAAGGCGGTCATCAGGTCGAGCGGTGTCAGTTCCGCCTGCGCGATCACTTCACCCAGAAACGTGTTGCCCAGGTAGAAGGTGATGGATTCGCCAGGAATGTAATTGAAGCTGCCGAATTCGTTGGTAAAGCCGGACTGTGTAGCGGTTTGATACCACAGGCCTTCCACTGCGCTGTCGAGGAACTGGCCTTGCATCACCGTGGGCTGCGGCGTGTTGCTGCTGGCGGGTGATTGGTTGTCGGAAGATCCGGTGGAGCCACCACCGCCGCCACAGGCGGTCAGGGATGCGATGGCAAGGGAAATCATCAGCGGTTTCAACGTTGTAACGGGGCGGAGCATACTGCTTCTCCTGCTAGGGCTGCTGGGACATCAAGCAATCCGGCTGCCCGTGAGGTCGGGTCGGCATCGGATCTCGCTTACAACAGTAGACGGGGAACGGGCGGGGTGCCGGTCTAGAAGGGTGAACGTAATCGCAGTTTCAATGGTGTTTATGTTTCGCTTGCGCAATCTGTGAAGCCGATTCCAGTATGGGCTTGGTATGCATCACAGTGTGGCCACGGATTTACAAACGTCGCCGTCAAGCCTATATTCAGGAGACCTTATCACTCCGGTTCGTGCAACAGCGCCTGAATGGCCATGGTATGAACACCGCAGATTCCCGCTCTTTCCTCTGGTTACGGTTTTGCATCAATACCAGCTTTATGCTGGTGTTGTTCGGCGCCGTTTTGGCCAAGGTCGCAGCGGCGCCTGCAGAGTGGACCCACGGCAAGGCGCTGCAGCAGACGATCTCCGAGATCAAGGGCGCGAGCAACGGTTTCACCAGTGATCCGCCTGAAGCCAAATCGGCATTGCCTGCTGCGTCGGTGGTGGTGGTGCCGCCAGCGCCGCAGGTGCTCGGTGTCGTTCAGCATCAGCAGTTCAGTCCCATGGTGCATCAGTTGCGCGATCGCCTGATGCACGCGCCTCCTGTTTTCCTCTGAAACCTCACATCGATTTTTGAATTTTCACATTCAACGTGCCGTGAAGGCCGGTGCTGACGCCTGAGCGTCGTCGCCTGCTGCCGTGCGGCCATTCATCAAGGTTTTGGAGCATTGTCATGGTATTCGAACAATTTGCCACGCTGGCACTTAGCGAAGCTGTTCCTGCGCAGATGGAGCGTGTTGCGTCTGCGCAGGTGGAATCCCGTCTGAATCTGGCATCACCGGCGTTGTCGGTGCTGCAGGATTTTCGTCAGCATCCGCCGGCGACGGTGCAGAATCAGCTCGATGTGGAGCAGGCGATGGAGCTGTTCCGCGTGCTGCAGTTGCGGTATCTGCTGGTGGAAGACGCGCGCGGGAATATGCAGGGTATTCTCACCGCTGATGCGGTACTGGGGCCGCAGCGGATGATGCAGTTGCGGTTGCATCAGGTGTTGCCGCACGAACTGTCGGTGCGTGAGCTGATGATTCCCCGTGCCCGCTTGCTGTCGGTGCCCTACGCGGCGCTGGCGGGCGCTTGCATCGGTGATGTGCTGCATACGCTGGAGGTCAGCGGCCAGCATTTTCTGTGCGTGCAGGATGGCGATGCGGCGAAGCAACGTCAGCTGCGAGGACTGTTCTGCGCACGCGAGATTGGCGAGTGGTTGGGATTGCCGTGGTCGCCGCCGTTGCGGGCGCGCACTTTTTCAGAGTTGCGTGCCACCCTGCTGGGGCGGGCGGATCTGAATAGCTGAATACGCAGCGCGTCCGGCCTCTACTGGTCGGGCGCGCTGTGCTTTTCTGGCATTGGCAGTTTGCCATCGTGGCCTCTGTCGGCGAGCGCCTTTGACTGGAAAAGCTCAACAGGAAATGTTCAGTTGGAAAAATTCAGATGCGTTGCCGCCGGTGTGGGCAGCGCCAGAATCCAGCGGGTGAGATCCCGCAGGCGGATGGGTTTGTCCAGCGGCTGGCCATGGCGCGTAGCCAGTTCGGACACGGCAACCAGTTCGATATTCATTTCCCGCAGCTTGGGCAGCATCTGTTCCAGGTACGTCAGCGTGGTGCCATGAGGATGGCCGATGGCCACGGCATATCCCTGTTGCCGCGCTTTTTCCAGCAGACGCTGAAACGCGCGATCGATGGCTGCGGGGTCGGTGCTGTTGTCGAGAAAAACATCGCGGCGCAGGGCGGGAATGCGATAGTCCAGTGCGGTGCTGCGCGCAACGGAGCGGGCGTTGGTCATGCTGTCGACAAAGAACAGCGGCGTGCGGCGCACTTCATCCATGATCCAGCGCATGATGTCTGGATCGGTGGTGATCTGGCTGCCCATGTGATTGTTGAGCCCCACCGCGTGAGGCACGGCGGCGATGGCCGCCTGCACGCGCTGACGGATTTCCGCTTCGTTCTGGTGTGGGGTGATGCCGCCGTCGTCGAGACGCCGCTCGGGATCGGTGCTGGCCATGGGCAGGTGCAGCAGGATGTCGCGGCCCTGGGTGTGGCCCTGCTGTGCCAGCGCGCGCGCATGGGGCGTAAAGGGAATTACTGCCAGGGTGACAGCGGCAGGCAGACGCAGCGCCCGTTCGCCATTGTGGCGGTTGTAACCGATGTCGTCGAGGATGATGGCGATGCGGGCGGGTGCGGGGGGTTGAGCCTGACAGGGCTGCGTCAGAGAGAGCAGTCCTGTCAGGATCAGGGTGATGATACGGCCTGCGGTCATTCCTGCTTGGTTGCTGCCGGCGCTGTTGGTTTGGGCGTGTTGCGGGCCAGCACGTTGAGCGCCTTCAGCAGGTTCAGGGCTTCGTACAGCTGGTAATCAGTCTCTGACAGCTTGGGTTCTCCCTTGGCATCACCCGCCTTCTTGCTGCCATCCTTGCTGTCGCCGTTGGGATTGGCCAGGTGGCCGCTGAGATCCGCTTCCTTGACCCGGTCGTTTTCTTCCACGGTGGTGAGGCGGGCGTCTTCCACGGTGATGTCAGGTACGATGCCTTCGGCCTGGATGGATCGGCCGCCGGGGGTGTAGTAGCGGGCGGTGGTGAGCTTGAGGGCGCGGTTGTTGTGGAGCGGCAGCACGGTCTGCACCGAGCCTTTGCCGAATGAAGTCGTACCCATGATGACGGCGCGCTGGTGATCCTGCAGGGCGCCGGCCACGATTTCGGACGCCGACGCAGAACCGCCATTGATCAGCACCACGATGGGTACGCCGTTCAGGTAGTCACCGGGGGTGGCGCTGAACTGCATGTCGGTGTCGGGCAGACGGCCCTTGGTGTACACCACCAGCCCTTCATTGATGAAGGCATCGGTCACGTCCACGGCCGCCTGCAAAACACCGCCGGGATTGTTGCGCAGATCCAGCACCAGGCCTTTCAGATCCCCGCCATTTTCCTTTTTCAGCTTGCCCATGGCCTTGATCATGTCGGCGCCGGTGTGCACCTGGAATTGGGACAGGCGGATATAGCCATAATGCTTGTCCAGCATGCGCTGCTTGACGCTCTGCACCTGGATCACCGCGCGGGTCACCGGAATCACCAGGGGTTTGTCGACGCCCTGGCGCATGATGGTGAGCTTGAGCACGCTGCCGGGTTTGCCGCGCATCAGCTTCACCGCGTCGCTGAGGGACAGGCCCTTCACCGGCGTGTCGTCGAGCTTGATGATCAGGTCGCCGGCCATCACGCCGGCCTTCTGTGCGGGGGTGTCGTCGATGGGGGTGATGACTTTGACGAAGCCGTCTTCCATGCCTACTTCGATGCCCAGGCCGCCGAATTCACCGGTGGTGCTGATCTGCAGATCCTGGTAGGCCTCGGGCTCCAGATAGGCGGAGTGCGGATCGAGTTCGGTGAGCATGCCCTTGATGGCGTTTTCCAGCAGGGTCTTGTCGTCCACGTCTTCCACATAGGCCTGCTTGATGCGGTCGAACACGTCGGCGAAGGTGCGCAGCTCATTCAGCGGCAGCAGGCCCTGGTTGTTGACGGCCTGGCCCGCTTCGGGCTGATCCTGATCGGCATCGAATTCCTCGTCGGCGGCGGTGGCGTGCAGCGGCAGCGCCAGCAGGGAGACGAGCAGGCCGTTGAAAAGGAAAGGGCGCCAGAGCGAGGAAAAGCGCGAACCCATGGATGACTCCTGAATGACAAGATTACGGAAACAGACCGTCGCAATGCCGCCGGGTTTCCGTCGTGAATAGCTTTAGCCTAGCGTGAATCCTGCCGGGTCGCACCAGGTTATTGATCTTTTTCGGAAACCCGGCGCCGAGCCGGAAATTCAACTGCGGCACCAGCGGGCGGGGTTCACCGGAGAACCCTTGTAGCGGATTTCGAAATACAGACCGGGCTGGCTTTGGCCGCCACTGCTGCCGCTGGTGGCGATGGTTTCGCCGCCGCGCACCCAGTCGCCGGGGCTTTTCAGCAGGGATTCGTTGTGGCCGTACAGGCTCATGTAGCCGCGGCCGTGGTCGACGATGATCAGGTTGCCAAAGCCGCGCATCCAGTCGGCGAACACTACCCGGCCATGGTGCACGGCGCGCACGGCCGAGCCGCTGGGCGCACCGATCAGCACGCCGTTCCAGCGCAGGGCGCCCTGTTCCCGGTAGGCGCCAAAGCGGTGAATCATGCGCCCTTGGGTGGGCCATTTGAGCTTGCCCTGCAGGCTGGCGAACGGGGAATTGCCGAGGTTGGTGGGCAAGTCGGCCATGGATTCCTGCACGGCGCGCAGGACTTTTTCCAGGTTGCTCTGGTTGGCCTTCAGCTGGCCTACCTGGGCGGTGCGGTTCTGCAGGGATGAATCCAGCGTCGCCAGCAGGGATTTGCGCCGCTCCTGGGCTTTCTGCAGACGCTCTTGTTCGGCCACCAGATCAGCCTTGAGGGTTTCCAGCTCGGCCATGCGGGTGTGGATCCGGCTTTCGTTGCTGGCGATTTCGGCGAGGGTCTGGTTGAAGGCGCTCATGCGCTCCAGACGGGCGGAGCGGAAGTAGTCGTAGTACTTCATCAGCCGTGATACCAGTTCCGGGCTTTCCTGGTTCAGCACCAGCTTGAGGTATTCCTGGCGGCCGCTGCGATAGGCGGCGGTGATGTCGGCCCGCATGGCATTGCGCTGGCGTTCCCTGGCAGCATTCAGTTCCGCCTGTTTTGCTCTCAGCTGATCCAGTTCGGTCTGGGCTTCGCTCTGCTGGGTTTGCACGTCGCGCAGTTTGCGCTGGGTGGCGCCGATTTCCTGTTCCACTTTTTTCAGATCGTTTTCGGCGGCGCTGCGCTGGGTCTGGGTGGTCTTGATGACTTTCTGCAACTGCTCGATGCGGTTCTTGACCTGCTGCAGTTCCTTTTTGGTTTTCACCGGGTCGGCGTTTTCACTGGCGGCCAGCGCAGGCAGGCTGCCGGCCAGGGCGGGCAGTAGGGCGAGCAAAAGGACACACAGGCGGCGCAGTGGGTTCATCAATCCAAAAACCAGTCGCTGGAAGAACACCGCAGGCCCGATGGACCTGGGGCGGGTTCAGTCAATCAGTAAAACGCTGCGGGCAGCGGAACGGGGGGTGTCAGTACAGGGGTTTGCCTGTCATTTCCTTGGGCTGCGGCAGATCCATCAGTTTAAGCATAGTCGGTGCTATGTCACAGAGGCGGCCGTCGCTGGCTTTCCACTGCAGCTGGCGGGGGCCGACGTACACCAGCGGCACCAGATCCGTGGTGTGGGCGGTGTGGGGCTGGCCGCTGTCGGGGTCTTCCATCTGTTCGCAGTTGCCGTGGTCGGCGGTGATCAGCATGTCGCCGCCGGTTTCTTCGATGGCCTGCACCAGTCGGCCGATGCAGGTGTCGAGGGTTTCCACCGCTTTCACGGCGGCGCTGAAAATGCCGGTGTGACCCACCATATCGCCGTTGGCGTAGTTGCAGATCAGCACGTCGAATTTGCCGCTCTTGATCGCCTCCACCAGCTTGTCGGTCACTTCCGGCGCGCTCATTTCCGGCTGCAGATCGTAGGTGGCCACGTTGGGGGATGGAATCAGGATGCGTTCTTCGCCCGCATATGGCTCTTCACGGCCGCCGCTGAAGAAGAAGGTGACGTGGGCGTATTTTTCCGTTTCGGCGATGCGGAGCTGGGTTTTTCCGAGCTGTGCCAGGTAATCCGGGAACACGTTGGTGAGCGGTTCCGGCGGATAGGCGCAGGTGGCTTTGATGTCGGCGGCGTACTCGGTGAGCATCACGAAGTCGGCCAGTTGCGGCACGACCTTGCGCTCGAATTTGTCGAAATCTTTATTCACAAAGGCGCGGGTGATCTGGCGGGCGCGGTCGGCACGGAAGTTCATGAACACGATGCTGTCGCCGTCCTGGATTTTTGCCGGCGCGCTGCCGATCACGGTGGGTTTGACGAATTCGTCGGTTTCGCCCCGTTCATAGGCGGCGCGCAGGCCATCGACTGGCGTGGCAGCGCTGTACTGGGCCTCGCCCAGGGTCAGCAGGTTGTAGGCGGCGGCGACCCGATCCCAGCGATTGTCGCGGTCCATGCCAAAGTAGCGGCCGCTGATGGAGGCAATGCGGCCCGCTTTCAATTGCTGCAGTTTGGCTTCCACCTTGTCCAGGCTGGGCTGGGCGGACTGGGGCGGCATGTCGCGGCCGTCGAGGAAAGCGTGCACATACACCGCTTTGGCGCCGCGCTTTGCGGCCAGTTCGATCATGGCCACGATGTGGTCTTCATGGCTGTGGACGCCGCCGGGGGAGAGCAGGCCCATGATATGCACCGCGCCGCCCTTCGCCTTGGCCTTGTCCACCGCGCCGGTGAGGGCGGGGTTGGTAAAGAAGTCGCCGTCGAGAATCGACTTGGTGATGCGGGTGAAGTCCTGGTACACGATGCGGCCGGCACCCAGGTTCATGTGGCCCACTTCGGAATTGCCCATCTGGCCGTCCGGCAGGCCCACGTCCATGCCGGAGCCGGAGATCAGGGTGTGGGGGCGTTCGGCCCAGAGTTTGTCCCAGTTGGGCTTGCGGGCATGGAAAATGGCATTGGATTCAGGGTCTTCGCGATAGCCAAAACCGTCCAGGATGATCAGTACGTGGGGCTTGCGGATCGAGGTCATGGTCACTTCTTCAGGGCTCGGCACGATAATCATTCCATTTTACCTGAAAAAGCAGACTGGCCCCAGCGCTGCCAGGGCCTCGATCCGCCGGTTTTTCAGTGGTCGTGTTCGCCTGGAATGCCCAGCCAGGCCAGGGTGGTGGCGTTGAAGCCGAGGGCGCGGGTTTGCGCCACCGAGCGGGTCTGCAGATCGACTTCCACCACCTCGTCGCTGGCGGGCAGCAGCACGAACAGGCGGGCATCGGCGCCGGATGCGGTCACCACTGGTCGGGGATCGCTGGCGCCGATGGCGCCGGTGACGGTGATGGCGGCCACCCGGTTCCAATTGGCGGCGGGATCGAACAGATGCAGGGCGCCGTCATCCGCCATCACCCAGAACAGGCCGGTGGTGGGCACGAAACCCTGACTCAGCCGCACCGCCGCGCCGGGCAGGGTCAGGGCCTGGTAGGGTTCCGCTGCATCCGGTTCGATAGTGAACAGCTGGGTTCCCGCGATGCCCACCACCTGATTCCAGGCGTGATGGCCCAGCACGGTGCCGATGCGCGCGCCTTCCGCCAGGCCGTCGGGATTGCCCAGCTTGCTGGCGGCGAAAGTGCTGTCGGCCAGATTCACCACCAGCACGCCGTCACCGCAGCCGAACACCAGATGACGTTCGCTGTGGCCGGCGCCGTGCAGCAACGGGCACTGGACGCTGTAGCGTTCCTCGAAGTCGTAGCCGCTGCCGTTCCACTGATAGCGCTCCACTTCCGCCGGCAGGGTGGTGTCGGTGATGGAGGGATCGCGGTAGCTGACGAACAGCTTGTCGCCGATCCGCTTGGCCACGCCGTGCATGGCGTTTTCCAGGGTGAGGGAGCCTTCCAGCGCGCCGGCGGCGATGGCGCTGTCCGATATCACGTCCACGCTGGACACGCTGCCGTTGCCACCGTCATGAAACACCACCGCGTAGTCGTCTGTCGGGCTGTAGTGGGTGGGGCGCACGCCGCTCAGGGTGAGGCCCATCAGGACGGGTGATTCGGCGTAGTCATGCAGATGATCGCCGTGATCCTCCTGATAGAGGCCGCCGTCGATGAAGCTGACCAGGTTGTCGTTGCGCTGGATGACCACCGCGTAGCGCAGGCCGGGGCTGGCGTACAGGCTGGGTGCCACGCCGGTGAGGGGGAATTCCCCCAGCAGGCTGCCGTCGTCCAGGTTGATGATTTTCACGGCGCTGGCGTCGCTGTCATAGGTGGCGAGACGGCCCAGGGTTTCGACGGGATCGTGATCATGATCGTGGGCATGGCGGTCGCTGCCGTTGCTGTCCGACTTGTCGTCGCCGCAGGCGGCCAGCAGAGCAGCGAGCAGCAGCGCGGGGATCCTGGGCAGGGCGCCAGGGATGAGTGGGTGGGGCATGGTGGAACTCCTTGTGGTCAGTAATGAGGTCAGAAAAATGCGGCTTGAAAGATATGATACAACATATCTTTTATCAATCCTTTCTGCCCGGATTCCCTGCCTGTCCGCCCCCCGGTGTTTCGGGTATACTCTGACCCACTTTTTCCGCAGCCCCCGGCTGCATCCCGCAAGTTTCTGATTTTTCAGGTTTTCTAATGGATCGTTTGCTTGAATTCGTGCTCAACCATCCCGAACTGGTGATTCCGTTTTTTGTCCTGCTGACGCTACTGATCATGCTGGAGTCCCGTCGGGGTGGAAAAACCGTGTCGTCCCAGATGCTTACCAATCTGGTGAACAAGGAAGACGCCGTGGTGGTGGACGTGCGTGACGCCAAGGAATTCCGCGAAGGCCATATCACTGAATCCCGTAATATTCCGTTCAGCAGTCTGAAAGATAATCTGACCCAGCTGGAAAAGTTCAAGGACAAGCCGGTGATCCTGGTGTGCAAGATGGGCCAGCATGCCGGTGCCGCCGGGCGCATTCTGTCCACCAGTGGTTTCAAGGACGTGCGGCGCCTGAGCGGCGGCATCACCACCTGGAAATCCGACGGCCTGCCGCTGGTGAAAGGTAAGTAATTCATGGCGAGCGTCGAGCTGTATACCACGCCCTGGTGCCCGTACTGTCTGCGGGCCAAGCATCTGCTGAAATCCAAGGGCGTGGCCTTCACCGACATCGACGTGTCCGGCAAGCCGGAATTGCGTCGGGAAATGGAACAACGCAGCGGCCGCTACACCGTGCCCCAGATCTGGATTGGATCGACCCACGTGGGCGGCTGCGATGATTTGTACGCGCTGGAGCGCGCGGGAAAGCTGGACGCCTTGCTGCAAGGCTGACACACCCGCAACACTCCGCCTGTCCAGCGGCCAGACGCCGCTTTCATTCATAACCAATCGATTCAGGGGAAGAGCATGGCCGAGCAAAACGCCAACCAACCACAGTTTCAACTGCAGCGGATCTTTCTGAAGGATCTGTCCTACGAAGCGCCGAAAACGCCGGTGGTATTCAAGGAGCAGTGGAAACCCGACGTCAATCTGGAAATCAACAATTCCGCCAACGTGGTGGAAGGCGATATCTGGGAAGTGGTGGTGAAGGTGACGGTGACCGTGAAGAACGGTGATTCCACCGCGTTCATCGTGGAAGTGGCGCAGGCGGGCCTGTTCCTGCTGCAGGGCGTGGAAGGCTTGCAGAAGGAAGCGATCCTGAAAGGCGTGTGCCCGAATATCCTGTTCCCTTACGCCCGCGAGGCGGTGACCGATGTGGTGTCCCGTGGCACCTTCCCGCAGTTTTTGCTGCAGCCGATCAATTTCGAAGCCGCCTTTGCCGAGAACCTGCGCCAGCAGCAGGCCAAAGCCAAGGCTGCCGAAGAAGCCAAGCACTGATCCCGCCCGGCCCATCCTGCACCGGGTGGGCCCCATTCATTCCCCGCCATGTTTCATATCGCCCTGCACGAACCCCGCATCGCGCCCAACACCGGCAATATCATCCGCCTGATCGCCAACAATGGCTGCCAGCTGCATCTGATCGAGCCGCTGGGTTTCGATCTGGAGGAAAAGAAGTTGCGGCGGGCGGGACTGGATTATCGTGATCTGGCTCAGGTGACGCGGCATGCGGATTACGCGGCGTTTCGGGCGGCGATGGGTGAAAGGCGCATTTTTGCCTGCACCACCAAAGGCAGCCGGCCGCACGACCAGATTCAGTATCAGCCTGATGATGTGCTGCTGTTTGGCTCGGAAACCACCGGCCTGCCGGCGGACATCCTGCAATCCTTTCCCCCTGAGCACCGCCTGCGCATTCCCATGCTGGAAACCAGTCGCAGCCTGAATCTGTCCAACGCGGTGGCCATCGTCAGTTATGAGGCGTGGCGGCAGAACGGGTTCGCCGGCGGGCGCTGAATGCTCTGAACGTATTGAGCAACGGCGCGCGCTGAGAATTGCATTCAGCCCGGACGCAGTTTGCCATGCAGTGCCAGCAGGCTGGCCCGGAGCGCCGGGATGCAGCCGAGCAACAGTGCTCCCAACAGAATCGACAACAGCAACAGGCCCGTGTGCGGGTGCAGCAGATCGGCGCTGATGAAAACACCCCACTGCGCACTGATGAATCCTTGCAGTGCGAGAATGCCCCCACCCAGCAGCAACACGGCCAGCACCATGCCGGTGATCACCATCAGCAGGATTTCCAGTTCGATGGCCAGCCAGATAAACCCCGGCCCGGCGCCGATGGCGCGCAGAATCGCAAATTCCCGCTGCCGTTCCTGCATCGACGCCAGCAGCATGGTGCACATGCCCAGCAGCGACGCCACCAGCACCAGCCCGGCCACGATCTGCAGTGTGTTTTCCACCACTGCCAGCGTCCCCCACAATTCGGTGAGCACCACGCCGGGCAGAATCGCCAGCAGCGGTTCCCCCGGATACTCATTGATGGATCGCTGCAGGCGGAACGTTGCCATTTTCGATTTCAATCCCACCATGAACGCGGTGATGGAGCGCGGCGTGAGATCCTGCTGCGCCAGTGTGGCGGCATCCGGCTGCTGGCCCGGCACGCGCACGCCGTCCTGCCAGCCCAGATGAATCGCTTCGATGGCTTCGAGACTCACCTGCAGCGTGCGATCGAGCGGTGTGCCTGTCGGCTGCAGAATGCCGCTGACAGTGAACGGCATGTCGTCGTGCTTGCTGAAGCTGGTGGAGCCCAGGCCATGGGCCAGCACGATTCTGTCGCCCACCCGATAACCCAGCTGCGCTGCCACCTGGGCGCCGATCACCACCTCCAGCAGTTGCGCGAATGGTTTGCCATCGGAAAATGTCAGCGCAGTTTGCTGGCCGTAGCGGAAATGGCGGAAAAAATCTGCCGACGTGCCCAGCACGCGAAAACCGCGATGGGAATCCCCCAGTGCGATGGGAATCGTCCAGGCCACATTGGGATCACTGGCCACGTGCTGGTAGCTGCGCCAGCCGATATTGTGGGTGGCGTTGCCGATGTGAAACACCGAATACAGCAGCAGGTTCACCTGACCGGTGCGGGCGCCCACGATCAGATCCACGCCGGACACGGTCTGGCTGAAATTGCGTTTGGCTTCGTGGCGGATGTGATCGACGCCCAGCAGCACCAGAATGCTGACCGCAATCGACAGCACGGTGAGCAGCACAGTGCCGCGCCGGTTGAGCAGACTGTTGCGGGCGAGTTTAAAAAACATGATGAACCTGCCGCGCCTGGTTAAGTGAATCCAGCGCCACCACCTGGGGGAAATGGTGGCTGAGCTGACTGTCGTGACTGACGAACACCAGCGTACTGCCCTGCTGCCGACACAGCTGCAGCAGCAGTTCGATGAAGCGATCACGCAGCTCGGAATCCAGCGCCGAGGTGGGTTCGTCCGCCAGCAGAATTTCCGGCCCGTTGATCAGCGCCCGCGCGATGGCCACCCGCTGCTGCTGGCCCACACTGATGCGATCGGCCCGTTGTTGCAGCAGCCTGTTGTCGAGCTTGAGCGCATCGAACAGCTGCTGTGTGCGTTCCTGCACGCCGGCTTTGCCCGCGTGGGCGAAATGATGGGCCAGACGGATATTGTCGAGCACGCTCAGATAGGGAATCAGGTTGAACTGCTGAAACACCAGGCCCACGTGGCGGGCGCGAAAGCGGTCCCGCTGCCGGGATGACATGCGGGCAGGGTCTTGCCCCAGCAACTGGATCGCACCCGGCGCGGCGTGCAGGATACCGGCCAGCAGATTCAGCAGGCTGGACTTGCCGGAACCGGAGGCGCCTTTCAGAAAAACCTGCGCGCCGCGGGGCAGCTGCCAGTGCGGAATATCCAGCACCGGTGCGACCTTTTTGCCGTAGCTAAAGCGCAGCTGCGTGAGGGTGATGGCGGCGGCGGAGTCGGGTGTGGATGGCTCTTGTGCAGGTGGCTCTTGTGTAGAGGGCGCAGGCTGGGTCACGGTGTTCCTCTTGTCCAGAACTGGGGGCGGGAAAGGTGGTGCAGGATCGACGGTCTGCCTTGCAGCATTGACGCAGGATAGCGAAAAACGTTGCATCTGCAGCAGTTTTTTTCTGTGGCCACGGGGTATCATGGGGCAAGTTTCATTGCCAGATCCATTGAGGTATTCCCGTGTTGCAAATTCGCGTTCTGCTGAGCCTGCTATGTTGCGTGCCATTGCTGGCATGTGCGCCGGAGCCAGATACCAAAACGCCTGAAACGGCAACTGCAACCCAGCCGATCCAGTATCGTGATGTGGAGTGGACCGATCTGATGCCGGAAGATGATCTGCAGGCGCTGCTGAATCCACCCCAGGACATCATGGATATTCCCGACGGCTCCGAAATGGACCAGATCAGCGGCCAGATTTCCAACGCCATTGCCCAGGCCAGCGACAGCCGCTATCAGCAGGCGCTCACCTCCACCCGGGTGGTGGAGGCAATGAACGATCAACTGATCCGCATTCCCGGCTTTATCGTGCCCATCGATTTCGACGACAAGCAGATGACCACGCGCTTTTTTCTGGTGCCGTATTTTGGCGCCTGCATCCACGTGCCACCACCACCGCCCAACCAGATCCTGCTGGTGGACTATCCCAAGGGGATCAAGGTGGACGAACTGTACGATCCCTTCCATATTTCCGGCCGCCTGAAAACCAGCATGTTCCAGCATGAAATGGCCACCTCGGCCTATCTGCTGGAAGCGGCGGACGTGCAACTCTATGTAGAAGAAGTGCCCCAGGACTGACGTTGCTCAGGCGGCGCGGCTGCACGCTGCGCACAGGCAGTGCAGTTCGATCTGCGGCTGGGTAAGCACATAGCCTGCCTGCTTCACGCTCTTGTCCAGCGCGTCGATGATGGCCTTGCTGATGCCGATTTCCTTCACCTGATGACAGTTGTCGCAGATCAGAAACTGCGGCACTTCGTGGGCGTGATCGCAGGCGATGTGCGAGCAGGCGATGTATTTGTTGGTGGAGTTGAGCTTGTGCGCCAGGGTTTCGCTCACCAGAAAATCCAGCATCCGATACACCGACATGGCCGGAATGTTGTCGTGGAACTGCTCCTGGTAGCGGGCGGCCAGCTCATAGGCAGACAGCGGCGTGTCCGATTCCAGCAGCAGTTGCAGAATGTGGCGACGCTTTTCCGTGAGGCGTGAACCCGATGCGCGACAGTTGGTTTCCGCCTGTTGCAGCGCCTGCTGCAGTGATGTCTTGTGCATGTCATTTCACCTCGATGGTGGCGGCGCCGCCAGAAAGAATTTTCCGGCCCTGGCGGGCATTGAAAATCCATTCCGCCGTGATTTTTTCAACGCCGGGAAACGCCTTCGTTAGGTCGATCTGAATGCGGCGCAGTGTGTCGGCGGCGGTGCACTGATAGCGATACTGAGCCTCAAATTCACGGTGGGTTTCTGCATCGCTGCTGTGTTGGTGATGGTGTTTGTCGTGCTTGTCTGTCGGCGCTTGCTGATTCACGGAAGCTTCCTGCAGTGTGCAGTCGCCACCGTCGAGGCTGAACAGCGTGTCGCCCTTCTTGAGGGTGGCGATGGCGGCCGTGGTGCGCTGGCGCTCGTCGTCGGTGCGGGGTTCATGTTCAAACCCCAGCAGATTATGGGCCGGGGAGTGGAAGGCCATCTCCAGCGTATTGCCTTCCAGTACCAGTTCCAGCCGGGCTTCGCCATGCACGTGGGCGTTGTGTTGATGGTGATCGTGGCCGCTGCCCGCGAAGGTGGGCAGGCTGGCGCCGAGCAGCAGTGCGATCAGAACAGGGCGATGAAGTGTGCGCGTCATGGCATTCCGTGAATCCGTGTGATGTTGGTCATTGCCAGGCTGGAAACGGGTCTGGCAGTCTGGCCCAGGCATTTTTTCCCCGCAGCAATTCTGCTTCGCTGAGCAGGCAGTCGTCCAGCGCGGCGCAGAGGGCGGCCTGATCCAGGTTCTGGCCGATGAACACCAGTTCCTGGCGCATGTCGCCAAAGGGTTCGACCCATTTTTTCATGATGTGTTCGCGGGACTCGGGATCGCTGGGCCATTGGGATTTGGGCACTGCCTTCCAGAACAGGCCCGCCATGCTGTGACGTGCGATTCCCCCAGCCTGATGCCAGATGCCGGCAAACTGCGGCCGGGTGGCCAGCCAGAAATAGCCTTTCGAGCGCAGCAGCTTGCCCTGCTGCACCGGCGTGTTGATGAAGTCGTAAAATTTCTGCGGATGGAACGGCCGCCGCGCGCGGTAGACAAAACTGCTGATGCCATATTCCTCGCTTTCCGGCACGTGCTCGCCGCGCAGTTCCTTGAGCCAGCCCGGCGCCTGGCTGGCCTGCTCGAAATCGAATTTGCCGGTGCCGAGGATTTCGCCGATGTCCACCTGGCCGTTGGCCATGGGCAGGATCGTGGCGCGGGGGTTGAGGGAATGCAGGATGCCCTTGAGCCGCTCGACGTCGGCGGCGGTTGCCAGATCCGTCTTGCTGATCAGGATCACGTCGCAGAATTCCACCTGCTCGATCAGCAGATCCGCCACGCTGCGCTCATCGTCTTCCCCCAGGCTTTCGCCGGTCTCCCGCAGTTGCGTCGCTGCATCGAAGTCGCGCAGGAAATTCACGCCGTCCACCACCGTCACCAGGGTGTCGAGGGTGGCCACGTCCGACAGACTGACACCGTTCTCGTCGGCGAAGGTAAAGGTCTCGGCGATGGGCAGGGGCTCGGAAATGCCGGTGGATTCAATCAGCAGATAGTCGAAGCGCTGTTGCAGGGCCAGCTCCCGTACCTCCCGCAGCAGGTCTTCCCGCAGGGTGCAGCAGATGCAGCCGTTGCTCATTTCCACCAGTTTCTCCTCGCTGCGATTGAGCTGCACATCGCTGGCCACCAGGCTGGCGTCGATGTTCACTTCGCTCATGTCGTTGACGATGACCGCCACCCGGCGGCCGGCGCGGTTATTGAGGACGTGGTTGAGCACGGTGGTTTTGCCGGCACCGAGAAAACCGGACAGGACAGTGACAGGTAGTTTGGCGGGGATCGGCATGGGGTGCTCCGGAATGATTTAATAGTAATGATATAACATATCATTTTGTGACCGGCATTTGCCAGCGCTGCCGGTTGTCGGCCGTTCCTAAACCAATAAACCAATTAACAAATAATCCTAAATCCGTGATTTTGATCACGTCTGCGAATAGTCGTCTACGCTTTCAAGAACGGTGATGTGCTGTCGCCCGGAGTGAAAGCGGCCCATGTTCAAGTGGATCAACAACCTGATTTCGAAGAAAAAAACGCAGCCCAAGGCAGTGCTGGGGGTGAATATTACCCCCCATGGCGCGGCCTGGTGTGTGTTGGAATCCGGGATCATGACCGCGCAGTCCACCCTGGAAGGCAGTTTCAAACAACCCGCCGACGCGCTCGCTGCCCTGTTTCAGCAGCAGGTGCCGCCGGCGCTGCCCTGCCATATCAGCCTGAGTCATCACTTCTATCAGTTGCTGCTGGTGGACAGCCCCAATGTGCCCGACGCCGAACTGCGTGAAGCGGTCAACTGGCGGCTGAAGGATCTGATCACCCAGCCCATCGACAAGATGGTGGTGGATGTGTTCCGGTTGCCGGCGGACGCCTATCGCGGGCGCATGAACATGCTCTATGCCGCGCTGATCGAGAAAGCCCGGATTTCTGCGCTGGTGGAGTTGTGTGAAAAACACGAGCTGCAGTTGCACACCATTGGCGTGACGGAACTGGCGCTGGCGCAGATCAGCCGGCAGCTGAGCGAAACGCAGAATCGCGGCGTGGCGCTGCTGTTTCTGACCGGCAACAACGGCTCCATCAATCTGGCAGAAAATGGCTATCTGTATCTGACCCGCACGTTGGAACTGCAGGCCGCCGGCGGCTACAGCGGCAATCTGGATTTCAACCAGGATCCCACCGACAACCTGGCGCTGGATATCCAGCGCTCCCTCGACTACTACGAAAGCCAGTTGGGCAAGTCCGGCGTGAGTCGCGTGTATCTGGTGTCGGAATCTGTCGAGCAGCATCACTGGTGTGACGCGCTCAGCCAGCGTCTGCCGATCAAGGCGGTGGGGTTTCCGCTGGCCGAGGTCATCAAGCTGGAAAGCGAATTGAACACGTTGCAGCAGGGCCTGCTGACGCCGGCCGTGGGCATTGCGCTGGGGAGCCGCCATGTCGCAGCTTGAACAGCGCATCAATTTCTATCAGGACATTTTTCGCAAGCCGGAAATCCGTTTTCCGCTGCAGCAGATGCTGGCGGTGTGGGTGTTGGTGCTGGTGGTGCTGGCGATGGTGACGCTGGTGGATTTTGTGCGCGTGCAATCCCAGCGCGGCAAGGTGGAAAAACTGCAAGTCACCCAGGCGCGAATGGAAACGGCCGTTACCCAGATGGCGGAGCAGCTGGCCAAGCGGGTGATCGATCCGGTGTTGCAGAAGAAGGAAACCGATCTGCGCCAGACCTTGCAGGGCAAACTGCAATTTCTCGGCGCGCTCAAGGCGCAGGGCGATACCCATCAAATGCGCTTTTCCGGCGTGCTCGATGGTTTGGCGCAGCGGGATACCGGGCCGCTCTGGCTCACCCGCATCCATTTGCGCTCGCCTGGGCCTGAGTTGACGCTCGATGGTTTGACCAGTGAAGCCAAGGCGGTGCCGGACTATCTGGCTGCGCTGCATCAGGAAGCGGTGTTTGGTGGCATGGAGTTCCGTATGTTGACGGTGGAGCGGCAGCAGGAGCGCGGCCGTTACCTGGCGTTCAGTGTGAGTACCCGGCATGAAGACAAACCTGAGCGCTAAGTGGGCGCAGCTGCGCGACAAAACCAACGCCCTGAGCGTGCGCGAACGGGTGATCATCGCAGGCGCGGTGGCAGTATTGCTGCTCGGTATTTTCGATCAGCTGTTGCTGCGACCCTGGCTGCAGGACCGCGACAAACTGCAGTTGCAGGAAGAACAGCTGAATGCAGCGGCGGCGGATATATCGCAGCAGTTCAGCACACTGGAAGCCCAGCTGGCCAATGACCCGAATCAGCGCCTGCGCGACGGCATTGCGCAGCTGACGTTGCGCCACCAGCAGGTGGATGCCGACATCGCCAAGATCACTGACGGCATGATCGCACCGGAATTGATGCCGTCGTTGCTGGGTGAGTTGCTGAGTGAGCGTTCCGGCCTGCGCGTGCACAGCATCAAATCCAGCCCGGCGCGCCAGCTGCTCAGCGCGGACAAGGACGATAGATCCGCGCCCGCCATTTATCGTCACGATCTGGAGTTGCGTCTGGAAGGTACTTTCGAACAGGTGCAACGCTATCTGCAGAGCATCGAAGCACTGCCGCAAACCCTGGTATGGGATGAACTCACTTTTTCGGTAGAACGCTATCCTCGCGGTGAGCTGCTGCTGGCAGTGCACACCCTGAGTGCGCGGGAGGAACTGATCCGTGTCCGTCAATAAAGCTGTCTGGTTGTTGCTGCTGTTGCCCACGCTGGTGTGGGCGAACGATCCCATGCGTCCGCCGCATCTGGAGGCACCGCCGCAAGAAATCGTGGCTGAGCCGTTGCGCCTGAGCATGATTCTGGCGGAAGAAGGCCGCCGCCGTGCGGTGGTGAACGGCAAGGTGTTGAGTGTGTCGGAGCGCATTGGCACGGCGCGGCTGCTGGCGATTCATGATGATCATGTGGTGATGGCGCGGGCGGGCCAGCAGTTTGTGCTGCGGCTGGCGGTTGCGCCGGTCATCCAGGCAAGCAAGGGCGATGTACATGAATAAAGGTTTCATTCTGGCACTGATCGGCGTGCAGTTGCTGACCGCCACCAGCTGTGCGTCGCTGTATCGCCCCAAATATCCGGAAAAATCGCGCCCGGCGCAGGAGCAGACAGCGGCGCCAGAATCGACTGCCGGTGCTGCAGCAGCACCGGCGCCCGTGCCGGTTCCGGTGGCCCCGCCGAGAAAACAGCCCCGTTTCGATGTTACGGCCAACGACACGCCGGCGCGGGAATTTTTCATGGGATTGGTGTCGGGCACTGCAGTGAATATGGTGGTGCACCCACAAGTGGACGGCAACATCAGTATGCGCTTGCGCCATGTCACGCTGGAGGAAGCCTTGCGTGCCGTCCGTGACGCCTATGGTTTCGACTATGTGCAAAAAAACTATGGCTATCAGATTCTGCCGCGCGCGCTGCAGACCCGTGTGTTCCGCATCAACTATCTGAACATCAATCGACAGGGCTTTTCCTCGACATCCGTCAGCAGCGGGGAGATCAGCCAATCCAGTCGCGATTCAGCCACGCTGGGTGCCAGCAGTTCCAGTCAGTCCAGTGAAACCGTCAAGAGCAGCAACATCAAGACCGAGTCGGTGGCAGATTTCTGGCAACAGCTCCGCAACACCATCGTCACGTTGGTGGGTAAGGGCGATGGACGCAGTGTGATTGTGGATTCGGTGTCCGGTATGGCGGTGGTGAAGGCGTTTCCCGATGAGCTGAGCGATGTCGAGCATTTTCTGGAGCAGGCTCAGGGCAGCCTGCAGCAGCAGGTTTTCATCGAGGCGAAAATTCTGGAGGTCAAACTGGCGGAGGGTTATGCCAACGGCATTCGCTGGGACACCTTCGGGGGCGGCTTCAATGGCACGATGGCCGGTAGTGATAATGAAATGACCGGGGGGCTGGAGTCGGCAGATTTCAGCAGCCTGGTGAATCAGAATGTGGACCTGATTGGCGGCGTGTTTTCGCTGGGGGCAAACTTCACGGATTTCAATGCTGTGCTGCAGCTGCTACGCCTGCAGGGGGACGTGCAGGTGCTGTCCAGTCCACGCATTTCCACGCTGAACAATCAGAAGGCGGTGATCAAGGTCGGCAGTGATGAATTTTTTGTCACCGATATTTCCAGCACCACGACCACCACGTCTTCATCCACCAGCGATACGCCCGACGTAACGCTGACGCCGTTTTTCTCTGGCATTGCACTCGATGTTACGCCACAGATATCGGAAGCGGGCGAGGTGATTCTGCATGTGCGTCCTTCCATCAGTGAGGTGGTGGAAAAGATCAAGGATATTGGCCTTGGAGATGAAAAACTGTCGCTGCCGCTCGCCTATTCCACCATCCGCGAAACCGACAGCATCGTGCGTGCTCACAGCGGCCAGGTGGTGGTGATTGGTGGATTGATGCAGGATTCCTTCCGTGAGGATGTGTCGTCCATTCCGATTCTGGGCGACATTCCCTGGATCGGCGAGCTGCTGTTCAGTCAGCATTTGCAGCGCCAGGTGAAAAGTGAGCTGGTGATTCTGCTGAAGCCTCATGTGGTGACGCTGGATAACTGGTCGAACCATACCCGCGGTATCGAGGAACGCTTCCAGCCCTATTTCGGTGATTTCGGTCGCTCACCCATCGAGAAGCGCGACGATGACGAAAAAGCAGCGACGAACTCGACGGATACCACCGATGACTCTATGACGGTGACGCCGTCGGTAGGTGGGGAGTAAACGGCCATGGAACCGTCACGCGCACCCAAAGTCCGCATCGGTGATTTGCTGGTATCCAAGGGGCTGATCGTTGAGGATCAGCTCAAGCGGGCGCTCGATGAACAGAAGCGCACCGGCAAAAAAATCGGCAAAGCTGTGGTGGATCTGGGTTTTGTCAGCGAAAGCCAGCTGCTGCAAACCCTGGCGTCGCACTTCGGCTATCCGTTCGTGGATCTGGCCCGTTTTCGTCTCAATAACGATCTGATTAAAACCCTGCCGGAAACCTATTCCCGCCGCTTTCGCGCGATAGTGCTGAGTGAGCAGCCCGATGGCCTGCTGGTGGGTATGGGCGATCCGCTGGATCTGCTGGCGATGGATGAATTGCAGCGCCTGCTCAAGCGGCCGATTCATCCGGCGTTCGTGCGTGAACAGGAATTGCTGGATGCGATGGATCGCGCATTCCGTCGTTCCGAACAGATCGCTTCCATCGCGGTGGAACTGGACTCGGAACTCAGCAGCACGGATTTCGATTTCGATAATCTCGCCACCACTACCGATACGGCCGAGGCGCCGGTGGTGCGTCTGCTGCAAAGTATTTTTGAAGACGCGGTGCAGGTGCGGGCATCGGATATTCACATCGAGCCGGACGAAGCCGTGCTGCGGGTGCGGCTGCGGATCGACGGTGAGTTGCAGGAACAGGTGATGAAGGAAAAGCGCATCGCGCCCGCGCTGGTGTCGCGCCTGAAAATCATGTCGGGGCTGGATATTTCGGAAAAGCGTTTGCCCCAGGATGGCCGTTTCAACGTGCGGGTGTTGGGCAAGAGCATCGACGTGCGTCTGTCCACCTTGCCGGTGCCCTACGGCGAGTGCGTGGTGATGCGTTTGCTGGACCAGTCCGCCGGCATGCTGTCGATGGAAAAACTGGGTATGCCTGCCAATATTCGTCACCGCTTTGAAAATCTGGTGCAGCGGCCTTATGGCATGGTGCTGGTGACCGGCCCCACCGGCAGCGGTAAAACCACCACGCTGTATGCGGCGCTGAATCTGCTCAATATACCCGAGCGCAAGATCATCACGGCGGAAGACCCGATCGAATACCGCCTGTCGCGCATCAATCAGGTACAGATCAACAGCAAGATCGGACTGACCTTTGCGACGGTGTTGCGCACCGCGCTGCGGCAAGATCCGGACGTGATTCTGGTGGGCGAGATGCGCGACCATGAAACCGCCGAGATCGGTCTGCGCGCCGCGATGACCGGACACATGGTGCTGTCCACATTGCACACCAACGATTCCGTGTCCACCGCCATGCGCCTGATCGACATGGGCTGCGATGCCTTTCTGGTGGCGTCATCGCTGCGTGCGGTGATTGCCCAGCGTCTGGTGCGGCGGATCTGCGAGTATTGCCGCCAGCCCTACAAGATGACACCGCAGGAAATGACCTGGCTCGGCAACATCGACAGCACCGCACTGGATGTGCCGTTCGTGAAAGGCATCGGCTGTCACCAGTGCAATAACACCGGCTATGCCGGCCGTATCGGTGTTTATGAATTGCTGGAGATGGACGAGCATCTGCTCTATGCCCTGCGCAAGAACGACGCGGCAGAATTCGCCCGCGCCGCCAGCCAGAATCCGCATTTTCGCAGCCTGACCCAGTGTGCGCTCGATTATGCGCGGCAGGGTGTCACGTCGGTGCAGGAAGTCTTCAAGATCACCGCGTCGCTGGATGACCGCGACGCGGCGGTGTTGTAACGGAGCGCGCCCGCCATGCGATTCGAATATCGGGGCCGCAACCGTCAGGGTGAACTGATTACCGGCGCGCTCGAAGCAGCCAATGCGGAAGCGGCGGCACTGGTGCTGCAGAATCAGGCCATCATTCCCCTGGCGATCAGCGCGGCCAAAGAAACCAAACCGTTGTTCGATCCCAGCAAGCTGCTCGCGCCGAAGAACGTCAGCTTCGATGATCTGGTGATGTTCTGTCGCCAGATGCGTGCGCTGACTCGCGCGGGCATTCCCATCATCCAGGCCATTGCCGGCCTGGCCGACATCAGCAAGAACGATTTATTGAAAAAGGCATTGGCGGATGTGGCGGTGCGCCTGGCCACCGGGCAGACGCTGGCGAATGCACTCAGCGCTCACACTCGCATCTTCAACGGCATGTTCATCAGCATGATTCATGTGGGTGAAAACACCGGGCGGCTCGATGATGCCTTTGCCAAACTGATCAAGCATATCGAGCTGGAACGGGAAACGCGCAACCGGATTTCCCAGGCCATGCGCTATCCCATCGCGGTGATTTCCGCCATGGTGATTGCGATGTTCATCGTAAATCTGTTTGTGATCCCGCAGTTTGCCAAGGTGTTCAAGAAGGTGGGGGCGGAGTTGCCGCTGCCCACCCAGATACTGGTGGCGACGTCGGAATTCACGGTGGCGTACTGGTGGCTGATTCTGGGTGTGCTGATCGGCAGCATCGTCGGTTTTCTTCGCTATATCAACACGCCGGAAGGCCGCCTGTGGTGGGATCGGGTCAAGCTGCGCATTCCGATCGTGGGTGGCATTTTCGAGCGGGTGGCGCTGTCGCGTTTTTCCCGCACCTTCGCCATGACTTTCGAGTCCGGCGTGCCGATTCTGCAGGCCCTGGCCATTGTCGCGCCCACCGTGGGCAACCAGTACATCTCCCACCATATCGACACCATCAAGCGTGGGGTGGAGCGGGGCGATTCCCTGGCGCGCACGTCGGCGTCCGCCGGCATCTTTTCCGATCTGGTATTGCAGATGATTGCGGTGGGCGAGGAAACCGGTTCCCTCGACAAACTTTTGCATGACGTCGCCGATTTTTATGACGAAGAAGTAGATTACGACCTCAAGCGCATGGCCGATGCGATCGAGCCTATCGTGCTGGTTTTTCTGGGAATCCTGGTGCTGGTGCTGGCCCTGGGTGTGTTTCTGCCGATGTGGGAATTGGGTGGCGCGATGAAACGTTCGTAAGCGCGCGATGACAGGTTGTAAAGAATGGTTAAATCGTCTGCAGGCGAAAATTTATGGACTATAGTTATGCGTAAGGCAGGAATGTTGAAATCAACTGGAAAAACAGTGCTTTTACCGGCGACGTTACAGGGCGGCCTGAAAAATCAGGCGATTGCTGAGCAGGGATTCACGCTGATCGAGATGGTGGTGGTGATCGCACTGATCTCGATTCTGGCTGCGGTTGCATTGCCACGCATGCTGGAAACCTACGACAACGCCCACGAAGCAGCTGTGTATGGCGCCGGTGGTGCGATGGCGTCGGCGGTGGTGTTGGTGCGCAGTCAATGGGTGGCCAACGGCAGTTCGCTGGCGGTGACCGGTGTGGCAGGATTTGGCAACGATGATGTGGCCACCAGCCCTGACGGTTGGCCTACCGATGTAGGACAAGGCGCCAGTTCCAGCAGCAATCCCGTGATGGACAGCCCGGAGCGCTGTGCCCGCATCTGGCGCGGCGTGCTGGTGGCGAATGCGCCGTCGGTTTCCACCTCCATCACGGTGGGCTCGGATTATCTGGTGGATACGGCGAACGGCAACTGCCGCTATATCTACCGCCGCAATGATCGCGGCAGCAACATCATCTACGACGCCCGCAGTGGCGAAGTCATTACCACGATCGGCAATAACTGACGCATAGTTGAAAACGAGGTTAGGCAAATGAAAAAGCAACAGTCTGGTTTTACCTTGATCGAACTGATCATGGTGATTGTAATTCTGGGAATTCTGTCGGCGTTTGCGTTGCCGCGGTTTGCGGATTTGAGCAGTGATGCAGAAGAAGCGGCTACCAATGGCGCGTTGGCTGCAGTGAAATCTGCGTCAGCCATTGTTCATGCGGCAGCGCTTGCTGGTAATCAAACAGGTGCTTCAGGTAGTGTGACTCTTGAAGGCAATACTGCCGTCGCTACTGTTCATGGTTATGCTGCTGCCGCCGCTATCTGTACAGCCGCCACTCTTGACGGGTTTACCTGTGCGACCAGTGGTACGCCTCCGGCCACTACCGTGACCTATACCGGTGGCGGCTGTTCGTTCACCTACACTGAGCCTGCTGCAGCCAACGGTGCACCCGTCATCAGCGCGTTGACAGGTTGTCCCTGATCGCGTCTGAATTCATGATTGACGATGAACGGACGATTTGAATCAGGCTTCACCCTAGTCGAACTCATCACGGTCATCGTTCTAATCGGGGTTCTGGCCGTCGTGGCCGGGCCCCGTTTCTTTTCCGCGTCCACCTTCGAAGACCGCTTCTTTTTCGATGATGCACTGCACGGCGCCCGCTACGCACGCCAGTTTGCCGTCGCCAAAGGCTGCTTTACCCAATTTAACCTCACCACCAGCAGCTTCAGTCTCAACCGCGACAACGATTGCAACAGCAGCGCCCTGAATTTTTCTGCCGCCATTTCCCGCCCTGAAGATACCAGCGCAACCTTTGCAGCCACCAATGCACCTTCCGGCACGGTCGCAGGCAGCATTGTGTTCGATCCAGCGGGCCGGGCGGGTCAGGTCAGTGGCAGCAACTTCACTGCGTTCGCATCCACCCAGACCTACACCATCGGCGACCGCGCATTTCTGGTGGATGGCGAAACAGGGTTTGTGCGATGAAGCTGCACTCACCCGGCAACAAGATGGCAGGTGTCACACTGGTGGAACTGATCATGGCCATCGTGGTGGTAGGTGTGGCCTTTGCCGGCATGATGGCGGCGTATGCGAGCATGGTGGGGCGTTCTGCCGATCCCATGGTGTATCAACAGGCGATTGCGATCGCCGATTCCTTTCTGGAGGAAATTTCTGCCAAGGATTATCCGGCGTCGTTCAGCGGCAACTGCCCGGCTTCACCCGGCAATCGCACGCTGTTTGACGATGTTTGCGATTACGCCGGCTACACCAGCAGCAATCTGACGGATATCGCAGGCAATGTGCTGGGCATCAGCGGTTATCAGGTTGCGATTGCGGTGACGGCTGCAGGTGGCCAGCTGGGTATTGCTGCAAATGATGCGTTGCTGGTCACCGTATCTGTTACCCATCCGCTGGGCAGCACCTTGTCGCTCAGCACCTACCGCGTGCGTTTCTGAGATGGCCGGCATGAAACCTCAGTCCCTCCCGCCACGCATCGCATCGGCCGGCTTTACGTTGGTGGAACTGATCATCGTGATCACGTTGAGCGGCATCGTGGCGGTGATGGTATCCGGCATCGTAGGCAACCAGATGTTTGGTTACGTTGAAACCCAGCAACGGGCACAGCTGGTGCAGATGGCGGATGTGGCGTTGCAGAAAATCGCCCAGGATGTGCGAAACGCCGTGCCCAACAGTGTGCGGGTGAGTGGCAATTTCATCGAGATGGTGCCGGTGGTCATGGCGGCGCCTTATCGCAATGCGCCGTCCGGAACTGCTGGTTCTGATGCGCTGGATTTTTCTGCGCCGGATCTGTCTTTTCAGGTGCTGGACAATCTGGTAGGTAGCAATGCCACATTGAGTGACGCCCAGATCGTGATTTACAACGTCGGTCTTACCAATGGTGGCGCGCCGGTGCTGGGGGCCAATCTGTATGCCGATAATCCCGGCGGCGCCAATCCGCATGTCATCAGTGGCACTGGCGTTACGCTGGTCAACAGTGGCGACGAGGATCAGGTGGTGCTGACCGCTGCGCATCAGTTTTCCCAGCGCTCGCCGGAACAGAAAATGTATCTGGTGCGAGGTGCGCTGACCTATCACTGCGATCCCGTCAGCGGCAGTCTGCGTCGCTACCAGGGTTACCCGATTCAGTCTGCGCAACCGGTAAATGCCGGCGCCAGTCCGCTGGTGGGTGCAAGCAGTGCGTTGCTTGCGAACAGTGTCAGTGGTTGTGTGTTTCGCTATAGCAGCGGCACGTTGACCCGTAGTGGTGTGGTGTCGCTGCTGTTGACGCTGAATGACGGCAACCAGACATCGACCCTGATGAAGCAGGTGCAAATCAGCAATGTGCCGTGATCGTCGCTGCAATCAGGGTTTTGCTTTGCCGGCCGCCATTTTCGTCCTGGTGGTGCTGGCTGCCATCATTGCGGCGATGATGCGCATCGGCAGTGGCCAGATAGCGGAGCAGAGCCTGAGCTTGCTGGCGACGCGGGCTCATTGGGCTGCCCAGTCTGGCCTCGAGTGGGGTACATATCAGGTGAAGAATGGTTCGCCGGGTGTCTGCTTCAGTGCCAGCGGCCATACCATCGGCCGCTTTACCGTCACGGTGAGTTGTTCGGTGACGGGCTACGCGGAAGCCAGCGCCACCAACAATGTGTTCCGCTACAACCTGCGGGCGGAAGCCACGTCCACTGGCGTGGGCGTGGATCACCCGGACTATGTCTTCCGTGCAGTGGAAGCATCACTGGTTACGCGGAACTAGCGGGAGGCAGATGATGAGGCGCAGCAGAATGCCACTACGCTCTTTCATTTCGGGTTGCCTGCTGATGACCACAGGCGTGTCGTCGGTGCTGGCTACGCCTGCGCTCTATTATGCGGCGCCACGTTGCGGTTATAACAATCAGGTGGTGGTGGCCTACCGCAGTGGAGCGGGATATGCGGCGTTGAATACCACCACGGCGGCCACCGCCGCCAACTTTTCCGTCAGTGGCCGCACAATCACGTCTGCGGTGTTCAATACCGCCAGCAACAGCACCATTCTGACGTTGAACTCAGCCATGGCGAACGTGAACCGCTATACGGTGAACGTGGCCAATGTGCGCGATGTCAACGGCGTGTCCATTCCGGCATCAAGTGACTATTTCTATTATTCCACCACCGAGAACGGCATTGTGGGGGAGTATTTTGCCGGCAACAAGACATTCAGTGGCACGGCAGATGTTCAAACGGATGCGAACGTCGAAGCCTCGTTTTCCGGCGGTCTTTTCTGTCTGATTTTTCCTTTCTGGTGTGGCACTGATATGTCGGTGCGCTGGAAGGGATTCCTTCGGCCCACCCAGACGGGCAACTATCAGTTCGAAACTGTTTCCAATGATGGTTCGCGTTTGTGGGTAAATGACATGTCCACGATGATCATCAATACCTGGGCAGACAGTTCATCCACAGTAACCCGCACGTCTGGCAATGTTCCGCTGGTGTCTGGCGCCTACTACCCCATCCGGCAGGATTTCTATTTCGACCGTGAAGGCTTTATTTTCTACGACTCCGGTAGCCTGGTGTTGCGCTGGGATCCGCCGACCACCGCGAAGGTCACCATTCCCAACAGTGGCTTTTCCACCTGTGTTCCCATCACAGCGGTTTCCCTCAGTCAATTCAGTGTCAGTGTGCCGGCAACCGCCAGCGCCTGTGGCAGCGCTGCAGTGACGATACGGGCGATCGATTCCAACGGGAATACGATGACCGGGTTTACCGGCACTGTCAGTTTGAGCACATCGGCAGGGCACGGGGACTGGTCGGTGAGCAGTGGCAATGGAACGGTCAGCAATGGCACAGCCAATGACGGCGTGGCGACCTACACCTTTGTCAGTGCCGACAACGGTCAGGTCACGCTGGCGCTGACCAATCGTCACGCGGATGTTACCCGTGTGACGGTCAATGCCGCGAGCGAGGGTGTAAGCGCCAATTCCAGCAATATCACCTTTCTCAGCAACAGTATCGGTATCAATGATGAAAGCGTGTTGCCCGGCGGGATGCCTGCCAACTGGGATGTGGTGGCCGGACGCAATCACAGTCTGACGGTGGAGTACGCAGTGCTCGATCCGTCCAGCAATAAATGCCAGACGGCCAATTTCAACGGCACGGTGAATCTGAAATTCTGGCGGCAGAATCAGACAGGCCATCCTGCCACTGCAGCGGCGCCGAACATTTCCAGCGGGGGCAGCAGTGTCAGCCTGCCAGCGACTGAAGGAACCGCTGCTACGCTCGCGCTGCCCATCAGCAGTGGCAAAGGCACCTTCAGCCTGATCACTACGGATGTCGGCTATTTCAATCTGCATGTGAAGGACGATAGCAGCGGATTTGTCAGAGATGCCAGCGGCAATCCCAGCACGCTGACGGGCATTCATACGCGGGGCTCTCCGATTACCGTGCGGCCGTTTGGCATCCGCGTGAATCCGGTCGGCAATTCCTGGCACAGTGAATTTCAGCTGTCCGGCATCAGTGCGGCAGCAGCGGAAGGTGCAGTGTATCGCAAGGCCGGTTTGCCATTTTCAATGCAGGTGACGGGCGTGCGTTACGACGTGGCGGATGATGTGAATTTCGATGGAGTACCCGATGGCTTCGGTGACGCAGATCCGGGCACTTGGGCGGACCTGTCCAATAACGGAGTCACAGCGAGTTTCGGTCAGGAAGGCGAAGTGCTGACGGTCAATCATCAACTGATCGCGCCCAGCGCCGGCAATGCGGGTACCTTGAGTGGGACTCTGGGCGCCTTCAGCGGCGGCATGGCCAGCGGCAATTTCAGTTTCAGCGAAGTCGGCATCATTGAAATTGGCGTCCAGTCAGATGCCAGCTATCTCAGCAGTGGCAAACAGGTGTTGGGAAAATCCGGTTATGTCGGGCGCTTCACTCCCGATCACTTCACGGTGACGGGCAATTCGCCTGCGCTCACCCACGGCTGGCTCGACAGCGATGCTAACGGCACCAATGACTGGACCTGCAGCTTCACCTATTGGGGGCAGGCATTTGGTCTGAGTGACGAGCCGGAACTCACGCTCACTGCCTACAACAGCGCCGGCGTGGTTACACAGAACTACCGCGACGCCTTCAACAAATATACCGGCACGGTCGGTGCCATCGTGGACAACGGATTGCCGGTGGGCAGCACCTCGGTGCTTGCAGTGCCGGCAGGGCTGTCGAGCTCAGTGAGCAACGGTGCCACGGCAGGTACGATCCTGCATCGAATCACGGGGTATGCGACAACGCCTTATGGATTCAGCTACAGCAAGCCCGCTGTTCCCGGCGCCAACGAAGTGCCATTGGCACTCGATCTTTCCCTGCGTTTTCCTGATGCGGGTCCGGCCAGTGTTCTGGCAGACAGTGATGGGGTCTGCAATGGTGCTTCCACCTGCAGCGCGTTCACGTTCGATTTCAATGCCGGAGCGTCGAACACCACCACGCTGTATTTCGGACGTCTGACGATCGACAACAATTTCGGCCCTGAAATCAACGAGCTCTTGCTGCCCTACCGGGCGGAAGTGTGGCAGGCGGTGGGCAGCAATCAAACCTTCATCACCCATGGCGAAGATGGTGATGCCTGCAGTGGCACGGGTGGTCTTGCGGTGACACTGGATGATTATCTGGGCAACCTGTCGCCCGGTGAAACAGCTGCAATCCTGGAGCCGCTCAATGATGGACTGGGGCTGTTGCGCCTGAGTGCGCCGGGTGCGGGCAATGACGGGGGAGTGACCCTTACGCTGGACAGCCCGGCGTTCCTGCAATTCGATTTCGCCGGCACGGGTACGCCCCAAAACCCCAGCGCCACCGCAACATTTGGCGTGTATGCAGGCAAGCGTCCGCAGCTTTTCTTTCAGCGTGAAGCCTATCGTTGATCTGGGTTCTTGACCTGACCGGCGCCTGGGGTGAAGCTTGCCTCAGCAAAGGAGGCTTCTCATGTGTCTTGGCGTTCCCGGCCAGATTGAATCCATCAGTGACAGCACCAATACCCTGGCCTGGGTAAACCTGGCCGGCGTGCGGCGCGAAGTGAACATCGCCTGCGTCATGGACAGCGAACGTTGCGAGGATCTGCTGGGCAGCTGGGTGATTGTGCATGCCGGTTTCGCGCTGGAAAAACTCGACGAGGCCGCTGCCCTGCGCACGCTGGAATTGCTGGCGGAGCTCGAACGTTCGCAACAACACATTCCGCACGAAACCGGAGCATTGCCCTCATGAAATGGCAGACCGCGTTTCGCAATCCCCAGCATGTGCACGCGCTGGTCGCGGCGATTCAGGCCCAGGCCGCGCAGTTTCAGCATTGCCACGGCCGCGTGCCGCAGATCATGGAAGTCTGCGGCGGCCACACCCACGCCATCTATCGTCACGGCCTGCAGCATTTGATCGGCGCGTGCGTGGAATTTCTGCACGGGCCCGGCTGTCCGGTGTGCGTGTTGCCGAAGGCAAAAATCGACACTGCTATTGCGATGGCCCGTCACCCCGACACCATTCTCACCACCTTTGGCGATGTCATGCGCGTGCCGGGCAGTAGCGGGAATTTCTTTCAGGCCAAGGCCGACGGCGTGGATATTCGCATCGTCTATTCCGCGCTGGATGCACTGCGTCTGGCGCAACAAAATCCCGAACGCCAGGTAATTTTTTTCGCCATCGGATTTGAAACCACCTTGCCGGGCACTGCCCTCACGCTGCAACAGGCGCAGCGGCAAGATGTGCAGAATTTTTTCGTTTACTGTCATCACATTCTGATCATGCCGGCACTGCTGGCGCTGCTGCAG
The DNA here is from genome assembly GCA_020062665.1 of Pseudomonadales bacterium. Classification (GTDB taxonomy): domain Bacteria; phylum Pseudomonadota; class Gammaproteobacteria; order Pseudomonadales; family Ketobacteraceae; genus Ch67. The sequence goes on along the minus strand of JAGUVW010000055.1, from coordinate 2,735 downwards.
GATGAAGCCAATCTGATCGACGGCTTTATCGGCCCCGGCCACGTCAGCGCCATCATCGGGTCGCGGGTGTATCAGCCCATCTGCCAGGATTTTCACAAGCCGTTGGTGATCGCGGGTTTTGAGCCGGTGGACATCCTGCAGTCGCTGCTGATGGTGCTGGAGCAACTCAATCAGGATCGGGCCGAGGTGCAGATCCAGTACGATCGCCTGGTGCAGCCGACCGGCAACGCAGTGGCGCAAGCGGCGATTGCCGACGTGTTCGACATCGCGCCGCAACAGGAATGGCGCGGCCTGGGCTGGCTGGAACAAAGTGGTGTGTGTCTCAACCAACGTTTCGCAGCGTTTGATGCGGAGCGTCAATTCACCATGGCGCAACCGGTAGCATCATCTTCGACCGATGTGGGCCAGTGCGACCGCGTACTGAAAGGCCAGCTCAAGCCAGCCCAGTGCGAATTCTTCGGCACGCGCTGCACGCCGCAACATCCGCTGGGCGCGTTGATGGTGTCGTCGGAAGGCGCCTGTTCCGCCTGTTATCAACATGCATGAACTGAGTCTGGTGGAAGAAATCCTGCGCATCAGTGCCGACGCCAGCAATGGCCGCCCGGTGACGCGCGTTGTATTGAAAGTGGGGCAACTCAGCTGCGTTATGCCGGAGGCGTTGCAGTTTTGTTTCGATAGTGTGAAAGCGGGCACCGTGCTGCAGAACGCGACACTCGAACTGCACAGCATTCCCGGCCGTGCGCGCTGCCAGGATTGTGGCGCCGACTATGCGCTGGAAGAACTCTATCAACCCTGCGCCTGCGGCAGTTGCCGGCGCACGCTGGTGCAGGGGCAGGAACTGGTGATTCAAACCGTGGAGTGTGAGTGATGTGTACGGATTGCGGCTGCGGCAGCACAGGCGGAACAGAAAGCCACATACATCGGGTGAATAATCCACTGGCGCCGGTGCGACCATCCAGTGCTCCGCTGGCACCTTTGCATGTGCACCATCTCGAAAAAGCCCTGCTCCAGCGCAATGACACTCAGGCCGACAGCAACCGGCGCTGGTTCGCCCAACTCAATATTCTGGCACTCAACCTGCTCAGTTCTCCCGGCGCCGGCAAAACCACGCTGCTGGAAAAAACCCTGCAGGCGCTGCGCGGCGACTATCCGCTGGCGGTGATCGAAGGTGATCAGGCCACCGCCCGCGACGGCGAGCGCATTGCTGCCACCGGCGTCAAGGTGGTGCAGGTCAATACCGGCACGGGCTGTCATCTGGAAGCCGACATGATCCAGCGTGCCGTCCATCAGCTGGAGCCGCTCAACGATCACCTGCTGTTTATCGAAAACGTCGGCAACCTGGTGTGTCCCGCGCTGTTCGACCTGGGTGAATTCCGCAAGGTGGTGCTGCTGTCGGTCACCGAGGGCGACGACAAGCCCCTCAAATATCCGCACATGTTCCAGGCGGCCGATCTGGTGCTGATCACCAAGATGGATCTGCTGCCGCATGTGGATTTTTCCATCGACGCCTGCATGAACGCCGCGCGCCAGCTCAAGCCGGATGTGCCGATTCTGTGTCTGTCTGCCCGCACCGGTGCTGGCATGGAGGCATGGTTGCAGTGGATCGGCGCGCAGCGCGCGTTGCATGACAGCGCTGCCGAAAAGCCGTAGCGCATGGTGGTGACTCCCCATCGCACCACAGGCAGCGCACTGCCGCGCACAATCTGGGCGCTGGGATTGGCGTCGCTGTTCATGGACATGTCGTCCGAGCTGGTGCATGCCCTGTTGCCGCTGTTGATGGTGAACGTGCTGGGCGCATCGGTACTGATGGTGGGTATCATCGAAGGCATTGCCGAAGCCTCAGCGGCAATTACCAAACTGTTTTCCGGTACCCTCAGTGATCGCTGGCGCCGGCGCAAGCCGCTGCTGGTGCTGGGTTATGGCCTGGCGGCGCTGACCAAGCCGGTGTTTCCGCTGGCCGGCAGCCTGGGCTGGATCATGGCCGCGCGTTTTGTCGATCGCATCGGCAAGGGGATTCGCGGTGCGCCCAGGGATGCGCTGGTGGCGGATGTCACACCGCCTGACGTGCGTGGCGCCGCCTATGGATTGCGTCAGGCGCTGGACTCCGTGGGCGCGGTGCTGGGTCCGCTGCTGGCGATTCTGCTGATGCTGGTATGGGCCGGTGATGTGCAGCAGGTGCTGTGGGTGGCAGTGATTCCCGCGCTGATCACGGTGCTGATTCTGCTGATGTGTGTGCGCGAGCCCGCGCAGCATGTGCACACGACGCCAACAGCCATCCACTGGCGCGACTACCGCCAGCTGGCGCCTGCATTCTGGCAGGTGGTGGGTATTGCTGCCGTGTTCACTCTGGCGCGGTTTTCCGAAGCGTTCCTGATTCTGCGCGCGCAAGACACGGGCGTTGCAACGGTGTATGTGCCGGCGGTCATGATACTGATGAATCTGGTCTACGCAGCGGGTTCCTATCCGGCGGGTGGGCTCGCGGATCGGTGGTCTGCTCACTGGCTGCTGGCAGCAGGGTTGGTCGTGTTGGTGATGGCGGATTTGCTGCTGGCGCTATCTTCCAACCCGTGGCTCACACTGGCGGGAGCGGCCTGCTGGGGCGCCCACATGGCACTCACCCAGGGCCTCTTCAGCAAACTGGTGGCAGATACCGCGCCGCAGCACTTGCGGGGCACGGCGTTTGGTGTGTACAACCTCGTTACCGGCGTGGCGCTGCTGTTGGCCAGCGCTGTGGC
>JAGUVW010000010.1 GCA_020062665.1 Pseudomonadales bacterium | reverse complement strand
TTCCAACCGCGCCATCGGCGCCGACGGCCAGCCCAGCGGCGATCCCATGCCGGGCGGCGCGCTCAACATTTACGGCTCCGGCTCCGCCACCATCCAGATCGCCTCCTGGCTGCAGGGCACCGCCGGCATCCGCTTCGATCCCAATGGCGAAGTCACTGTCTCCGGCGAAATCAGCATTCCCAGCAACGTGGAAATTTTCGCGCGGCGGGAAATCAACAAGACATTGCTCAACGTCAGCACCGACATTCCGATCATCCCCGGCATCATCGCGGAAATCGGCGGCTCCCTCACCGCCACCGCCGGCATCGGCCCCGGTGTCCTGGATGAGTTGAGCCTCGGCATCACCTACAACCCGGCCCATGAGGAAGACACCCACGTCACCGGCCGGGCCCATCTGCGCGTGCCCGCCGACGCCGGATTGCGCCTGGCCGTGCGTGCCGGCATCGGCCTGGGCATTCCCGGCGTCAGTGTTACAGGAGGCTTGGAAATCGGTGGTACACTCGGCATCGAGGGCGCCGCCGAAGCGGGCGTCAACATCGACTGGACCCCGGCCACCGGACTCGATCTCACCGCCGATCTGCACGTGTACGCCCAACCGGCGTTCACCTTCGACATATCCGGCTATGTGCGCGCCAAGGCATTGTTCTGGGAGGTGTACAGCAACCGCTGGACCTTCGCGTCCTACCGGTTCGGTTCCGACTATCGCTTCGGCATCCGGCTCCCCGTTCACTACCACGAAGGACAACCGTTCAATATATCCCTCGATGACGTGCAGTTCGAAGTGCCCGACATCTCCCCCGGCGACATATTGAGTGGTCTTATCGACAGGATTGCGTAAATGAACACCATCGACGAACTCATCCGGGAAGGCATCGACGCCCATCGCAGCGGCGACTTCACCGAGGCCGCCCGGCTCTATCAGGCCGCACTGGATATCGACACCGACAACGCCAGTGCCCACAACAATCTGGGCTTCGTGCTGGGCCAGCAGCAGCAGTGGCCCGAAGCCCTCAGCCACCTGCGCACCGCCTTGCGTCTCAATCCCCACATGTCCATGGCCCACAGCAATCTGGGCCAGGTGCTGGTGGCCACGGGCCAGGTGGAAGAAGGTCTGCTGCATCTGGAAGAAGCCGTGAAATACGATCCCGACAACATCACCGCCTGGGACAATCTGGCGCGCATCCGCATCTTGGTAGGTCAGTACGAAGCTGCTGAATACGCTGCCCTGCGCGCACTCAAGCTGCGTCCGCTCGACGCCCACCTGCTCACCCGCCTGGGCACCGCCGTCGCCGCGCAAAAACGTTTCAACGACGCGCTGCATTATTACCAGCAGGCACTGCAGATTGATCGCATGCACGCCGAAGCCTGGGCCCAGCTGGGCATCACCCTGTTTCTGCGCAACGACATGGGCAGTGCTCGCGACGCACTGCAAACTGCCATCGCGCTCAATGACAACGACACCAACGCGCTGCGTCATCTGGCGCTGGTGGAACTGTCGCTGAACAACCGTCAGGGCGCGGTCGCACATTTCGAACGTCTGTTAGGCCTGAATCCGGATGATCACGCCTCGCGCCTCGATCTGGCTGTGCTGTTTCTGTCGCTCAACCAGGGCGAAAGCGCGCTCACCCATCTCAACCAGATTGCCGGCGACGCGTGTGACACCAGCAAATTCCTGTTCTACCAGGCGATGGCGCTGCAGCAGACCGGACATCACGCTGCCGCCAACGAAATCCTGCGCGATCTTGCACAGCGACCCGACGACAGCTACGGCGAAAAAGCCCGCAAAATGCTGTTCACCTGCTGAAAGAATTGCAATGTTGATCCCGCGCAGTTTTTGCGATTGCACAAAGCGCAGGGCGGGATTAGAGTGTTGAGTCAAGAGCACTACTGCGGTGTAAAAGGCAGCTTCGGCTGTCCCGTAGACGGTGAGACGATAAAGCGATCACGCCTGTCTCTTGTTGTTGCTGAATTCGAGAAAAGTGGACTTGCTTCGCACTTGTAGGTGCGGCTCAGTGGTGAGAAAACTTTGTTTGGCAGTGACTAGGGGCCTTGAGCCCCAACCGTTTACGGCATCGGCGGTAGGCTGGTGGGAATGGCGAACGCATCCTGCGTGGATGTTACTAGCGCCCACCGGCGCGCTCGCATTTTTCCGCCGCGTCGTTTTTTTAATTCCATCCGTTATATCGATTAGATCCATTCGATCCTTCCCGCCTGCCCGGCGCGGGCCTACGCTTTTTCAACAAACCAACACGGACGTTTCTTCCATCCCGTGCGGGAGGTGCACCATGCCAGTCCGACCCGTTACTGACTATCTCGACAGTCACAACGTCAACTACCACAGCTACAACCATCCACCCGCAATCACCGCGCAGGAGATCGCCCAGTCCGCGCATATTTCCGGCAACCATCTGGCCAAAACCGTGATCGTCAACGGCGACGGCGAACTGGCGATGGCGGTGCTGCCCGCCAACCAGAAAATCAATCCGCAGAAACTGCAGGCCATCATGGGCGCCACCCACATGCGCATCGCCGGCGAATACGAATTCCGCGATCGCTTTCCCCACTGTGAACTGGGTGGCATGCCGCCACTGGGGGATCTCTATGGCATGAAGGTGTACCTGGAGCGCGGCCTGATGAACGACGACTGGATCGCCTTCAACGCCGGCACTCATACCGAGGTGATCAAGATGGACACCGGCGTATTCCGCCGCCTGGTGCAGCCGGTGGTGTGCAGTTTTGGCGAGGTGCACTGACCGCACCAGCGTTCGCCTGTTGGTGAGTTGAACCCGGCGCGACCGGAAATCGGCGCGCCGCTCGTCTCCCTGGCCGGATTTGCCAAGTTCCGGGCCAGCGGCGTGTTTATGTTCTTCCGTTACGGGAACACTTCCCGCTCATTGGCTCCCACGAAAAGGACTTCGCCCATGCGTTTCACTGCCCCCGCAGGCCTGTGCCTGCTCAGCCTTTGCCTGACCGGCTGCAATCTTGACATCGACATCATTGGCCAGGGCCGCATCTATTCCAGCGACCAGACTATCGACTGTACCCAGGATTGCCGTTACAGCAGCTACAACGATATCCGCTATGTCACCTTGCAAGGCGAAGCGGCAGAAGGCCAGCGTTTCCTTGGCATGCTGTCCAGGGAGATCAGCGGCACCATGGTGACCACTGCCAGAGTGCCCTATGGTCTCACCTTCCGGCAGCCAGCCCCCTGGGAATGGGGTTCTCGTCGGATGATCAGCACGCAGGTCACGGCTATCTTTCATCCGCAAGCGGACATCGTGGTCGCAGCAGGCACTGAGCAAACCATTTGTGCCCTCACCCCCACCAATAACCTGCGTTGCTGGGGCAGCGATATCGAGCGCTACCAGGCACTCGACAATGTCAGCGCACTATTCGCCAGCCGCGAGACCTTGTGTGCCGAAACCAACGCACAACTGCAGTGCTGGAACACAGGCTACCCCGATCCGTGGGCCCTGCCGGATACCCTCGGTAGCGCACGCCAGATGGTGTTTGTCGTCGGCCGCCTCTGCGTACTGCATGAAACCGTCAGCGGCAATCAGGTTCACTGCTTCAACAGAGAAGGACAGGAGGAACCGCAGGTGCCACCGCTCTACAACCCCACCACGCTGAGCAAAGTACGCGACACCGTCTGTGCCGAAGACGACACCGGCACTGTGTGCTGGGGCGAGGAACTCATTCCCCGGTCATAACAAAAAAGGGCCACGCGAAGTGGCCCAAACACTTACAAGCAACCGAAATATTTCACGCCAGACCGACGGTCTTCATCCACTCATAGCAATCGCGGAACATCTCATCCAGGGAGCAGGTTGTGAAACCCAGTTCCCGTTCCGCTTTTTTCGAACTGATGCGCACCGGGTTGTTCAGCAGAATCACTTTTTCGCTGCACAGCAGCGGCTCCTTGTTGGTGAACACTGACACCTGATCCATCACCACCGCGATGGCGGACATTAGCCAGGCAGGAAACGCTGCCGTGGGCGTTTTCTTGTTGACGATCCTGCCAATGGACTGGAACAGCTCGCCGTACGTGGCGTGCACACCGCCCAGCAGATAGCGTTCGCCAGTGCGGCCCTTCTCGAATGCCGCCACATGAGCGCGGGCATAATCCTTTACATGGCCGCAGACGGTGCTGCCCTTGGGCACAGCCAACATGCCGCCTTTCTTGATGGTGTCGAACATCAGCGGCGTGTAGTTGTAATCGTACGGCCCCACGATCTGCGCCGGATTCAGGATTACGGCGTCCAGGCCGCGCTTGATGCCGTCGAACACCTCCTGTTCCGCCAGGTACTTGCTGCGGTAATAGTTGATCTTGCTTTCCATCGCTGTCGATGGCGTCTGCTCGTCGATCACCGGGCCGTGGATATTGCCAAAGGCGCCGATGGACGACGTGTGAATCAGGCGGCCGATTTTCTTCTCCAGCGCCACCTGCACCACATTGCGGGTACCATCGATATTGATGCGGTTCTGGCGCTCGTTGGCCTTCGACCACATGGCAGTATCCGCCGCCACATGAAACACGGCATCCACTTTTTCCGGCATGGTACGGCGCAGGGATTCAATATCGGTGACGTCCCCTTCCACCTGTGCGACTTTCATGCGATCCAGATCGCGGGTGTTGGAGGATCTGCGGCGCAGGGCAATCACATTCCAGCCCTGCTCCAGCAAACATTCCACGATATTGGTGCCGAGGAATCCGGTGCTGCCCGTAACGTATGCAGTACGTGTCATGGTGGCTTCCTCAGGCTGCACGTAGCGCGTTTAACTGGCGCTGCACGTTGGCGTCTTTCTTCAGGGATTCCACGGTCAGGCGGATACCTTCCGTCAGATTCACCTTCGGTGTCCAGCCGAAATCCCGCTTCGCTTTCTCGATGCTGTAGTAGTGATGCGTCACCATGTAGCGCACGGAAAAACGCGTCAGGCCGTTCTCAGCGTTCAGTGTGCCGCCCTTCAGCGTGTCGATGCCTTCCGCAATCGCGGCAACGGTGTAAGCCAACCAGTAGGGCACCTTGCCGGTGATGCGCGGATAGCCCAGCTCCACCAGCACCTTTTCGACGAAATCGAAAAACGCCATGGGCTCGCCATTGGTAATGAAATACGCCTGGCCACACACCGGCGATCCCTTGATAAGATTGTCTTCCGCCATCACCACCGCGTCCACCAGATTGGACACGTAAGTGAAGTCCGACAACTTGTCGCGGTTGCCGATGGCACGTTTGAGCTTGCCTTCCTTCGCTTTTTGCAGGATTGCCGGCATAAAGCGGTTGTCGCCGGCACCGAACACCACGTGGGGGCGGATGGCGCAGCACTGGGTCACCGTGGTGCCACTGAACGCCAGCACTTCCTTTTCCGCCTGGATCTTGCTGTCCGCATAGGGTGCCTGGGAAATGGTGGAGTACGGCAGGGTCTCGTCACCGTTCTCGATATCGTTGCCTTCATACACCGCGCTGGCAGAACTGATGTAGACCAGACGCGGGATCTTGTGTTCCTTGCAGGCTTCGATGATGTTCAGCGTGCCGCCGTAATTCACATCCCACACGATATCTTCCTGATTGTGCTTGGTGTGCACGATGGAGGCATTGTGAATGATGGAATCCATGCCGGCGCAGGCCTCAATCACCGCCTTGCGGTCACAAATATTCAGGTTGAGGAACTTCATGTCGCTGCGAAACGGCTTGCCACCGAAATCCAGCACCGTCACCTCATGGCCCGCATCGGCAAAGCCGTTCACCAGATTGCTGCCGATAAAGCCGCAACCGCCCGTTACCAGAATTCTTCTTTTTTTGATGGTCATGGTCGTCTTCCTTCAGTCACTTTTTTCAGCCAGTGCATTAAGCGTAAGTGTCGAACATCAGATCCCAGAAGGGAAAAATGGACGCATAATTGCGATTCAGGTGTTTGCCGTGATGCAAATCGTGCTTGATGGCCCAGAAGTTCAGCAGCTTGAACGCCGGATGGGGCAGGTTCAGATTCGAATGCACCAGAATATTCACGGTGGAATGAATAAAGAAAATGATCAGAAAGGAAATGGCACTCACCGGCCCGATGATCGTCATGGCGATGCAGAGCAGCCCCAGCCCCGCCAGGTTTTCCACCGGATGTAGATAGATGCTCTCGGTGGAGGTGGGGAAGCGCACGTAATGATGCACGCCGTGCACATACTTCATAAACTTGGGATGGTGCATGCCGCGATGCAGGAAGTAGTACATGAAATCGTACAGCAGCAGCGACGCCAGCACTTCGCCAAACACGGTAACACCGCCTACCGGTTCATCGCTGATCACGTAGTCGCCGAAGTGATACAGAATCGCCGCAAAGAACACCATCGACAGCAATCCATTCAGGCCAATGTTGATGGCTTTCTTCGCTTTGGGAATGCGATAGGTGGTGGGCGTGCGAATGCGGTATTTTTTCAGGCTGGAGGATTGAGCCGCCCAGGCCATGAATGACATCAGGACACCATCGAAGGCGAGGATGACCCCGAGGATAATGAAAAACTGCAAGTCCATGTTGATCTCCCGGTAGTACCGTTTCTTGATTCTGTAGCGTCAGACGCGTGGTTTGCGTTGCTCTATTTCTTGAATACCGCCAGGCGCAGCAGGGTGAGCAATCCTTTCAGCCGCGCACCTGCTCCATTGGCGAACAGCAGCCGCACACTGGCGCGCGCCTTGTTGTAATCCTGCGGCCCAATCGGATACAGCACCGGCGGCGGCGAGAACTTGCCGCGATCCTCCAGCACTGCTTTGGGCGTGGTGTAGGCCCGTAAACCATCACGGCCGTTCATCACACCGAAGCCGGAATATTTCACGCCGCCAAACGGCAGATCGCCGTTCAGATAACACAGGCCGAAATCGTTGATGCAGGTGGCGCCGGCTTCCAGTTGCGCTGCCAGGCGGCGCCCACGCGCCCGATCCGATGTGATCACAGTGGAATGCAGACCGAACTCGGTACTGTTGGCCAGCGCGATGGCTTCGCTCTCACTACGCACCTTGAACACCAGCATTACCGGGCCGAAAATTTCCTCGCGGGTAATGCGCATGTCTGACGTCAGGTTGGTCAGAATCGTGGGCGGATAGAAGTTGCCATTACCAATCTCGCGTTTCGCCCCACCGATCACGGCAGTGGCACCTTTCTGCAGCGCATCATTCACCAGCGTGTCGATAACCTTGATCTGTTGCGGTGTGGCGATGGCGCCCACATCCACATTGCCGCCGTGCTGGGGCACGCCCTGGCGCAGTTTGCTGGCGTGCGCGGTCAGTTCTTTCATAAATCGTTCGTACACGCTGTCGAGCACGATCAGCCGCTCCGACGCAATGCAGTTCTGTCCCAGGTTGACGAAGATGCCACCCAGCGCGGAATGCACCGCCTTTTGGATGTCGGCATCGTCGCAGATGATCATCGGGTCTTTGCCACCCAGCTCCATCACCACCGGTGTCAGATGCTCCGCGCTGCCTTCGATAATGCGACGGCCGTTGTTCACCGAACCGATAAAGAGAATTTTCTGCACGTTGGCGCGCACCAGCGCGGCACCCGTGTCGCCGTAGCCATTGATGATCTGCACCGTATCGGGCGAGAAGCCTTCCTTGCGCAATGCCTCGTCGGTAATTTTCTGGAAGCGCTGCGTCGACCAGGCCACCGCTTCTGATGCTTTCACCACCACCGCATTGCCTGCCATCAACGGCGCCACCAGCGAACTGATGATATTCTGCAGCGGATAATTCCAGGGAATGATGCACGCCACCACACCCAGCGGCACGTATTCGATGCGCGCTTTCTTGTGCATCAGCAGGCCAGAGCCAACTCTTTCCGGCTTCAGATATTTCTCGCCATTTTTCTGCAGCCACTTGATCTTGTTGCAGATCGGCAGGATCTCGCCGAGCATGGCGTTTTCGTAAGTCTTGCCGGAATCCTTCACCACGTATTCGCACAGTTCGTCATCGTGCGCAATAACATGATCCAGAATGTGCTGCAGCACAGCGCGACGTTGCTTGAACGTACTGTTGCGCCACAGCCGCTGGGCGGCGCGGGCACGCTCCACTGCCGCGCGCACGTCGTCCGGCTTCATGGCGGGTATGGTTCCCAGCTTTTCGCCGGTGGCGGGATTGAAGCACTCGATCACGTCCGGCGTGACGGGGGAACTGGCCTGGGGTTGAATATGGGGTTGCGTGGTCATGTTGCTGTCTCCGTGGCTCAGGCCGACTGGGCCGCGTTGCTGGTTTTGATGGGCGCGATCTTGTTTGCGTCCTTTTTTTCTGCTTCCCGCGCGGGTGAGCTCGCCTGACTGCGTTCGGCAATGATGAAATCCGCCGCACGCCAGCCGATCATCATGCTGGGCGCATTGAGCGCGGACACTGGAATTTCCGGCATCACCGATGCATCGGCCACGCGCACATTATTCAGCGCCTTCACCCGCAGTTGCGTATCCACCGGATCAGCAGGCTGGGTGCCCATGCGGCAGGTGCCAGCAAAATGGAATGTGGTCATCACCGCGCCTTTGATCCACTGCTTGATGACTTTGCGATCCTCACTGCGAGCCGCTTTGGAAAGCGCGGTATTGCCCCAGCGCACAAAAGCGCCCTGACGCGCGATCTTCTGAGCCCGCAACACGCCTTCCACCATCGTGTCCATGTCGGCTGAATTCAGAAAGTAGCCAGGATTTACCCGCGCAGGCTCGGCGGGATCGCGGGACGCCAGCGTCACTTCTCCCCGCGACAGCGGTTTACCCAGAATCACCACGATGCCATACACCTTGGCCACAAACATTTTGGTAAACGGCACCAGGAACAGCGCATTCACCAGCTGCTTGATCGCATTGCGCAGGCCACGCTTCTCATACTGCCCTGGCTTGAGCAGAATCGCCGGCAACATGCGCTGCATGGATTGCTGGATCGATGCCGCGGCGGAGTAAAACACAAAACAGGTGTCTGCCTGCTTTTCGGCAAGCGGCAGTTGCGGATTCATGCGATCGAAACCATACACCTGAGGATAGAACGAATCCGGCACGCGCCTGCCGCGATAGAACACGCAGACGTTGGGATGATCCTGCAGATTGCGGCCGATTGACGGTACATCCGCCACCAACGGAATGTTGAAATGCAGTGCCTGATTTTTTGGCCCCACGCCCGACAGCATCAGCAGCTTGGGCGTTTCCAGCGCGCCGGCACACAGAATCAATTCGTGTGTGATGCCCACCTTGCGAATGCCGCTGGGTGATTTGATATCCAGCCCCACGGCCTTTTGCTGGTCGTCAAACAGTATGCGTTGCACGCGCGTGTTGGTGATGATTTTCAGATTGGGGACATGTCTGTCCTGCAGAAAGGACACGTAGGAGTTGCGGCGTTTGTTGCCATCGTAATTCATCAGCTGATAGCCGATGTGGCCGCACAGATCGCCATCGTTCAGCAGATCCTTGCGTGTTAAGCCGGCCTGCACAGAGGCGTCCACGCAGGTGATGGTGAACGCGGAACCGTTGCGAGGTTTGACCCGCAGAATTTCTTCGATACGCTCGAATGCCGGTGTTACATCCTTCCAGCGCCAGCCTTTCGGCCACTGGTCAAAGTCCCTTTTGTCACCGCGCGTATACACCATGCCGTTGACAGCACCACTGCCGCCCATGCCGGTGCCGGTGCCCACGTAAAGGTAACGGTTGTTGCAGCGGGGTTGCTGGGCCGACATCCGATCGACCATGACATTGTCGTTGGCAAACGCCTGTACAAATCCATCAGCCGACAGGGTTTCCGGATTGTGTTCCGCCGGATCACCCGCTTCCAGCAACAGCACGCTGCCGATATTGGCTTCCGCCAGCCGCGCTGCAACAATACAGCCGGCTGATCCGCCACCAACGACAATGTAGTCATACTGTTCGGTGGGTTGCATGGTGAAAGGCTCCCTCTGTAGTTCTTTTTATGGTTTTATATTCCCAGCGCCGGCAGCAGCCGCCGCTCCAGAAATCCACGCAATTCCTTGTCATTGCGCTTTTTGTTGCCTTGCATGGTCAGCAGCGACAGCAGAAAACGCGTCGCCACTTCTGTCACTTCGTCCAGTTCGTCTTCCGCCATGTTGCTGTCGCCCAGAATCTGGCGGAACAGCGAACGGCGGATCTGATGGCTTTCCGGCGAGGTCAGTGCATAGGTGTTGAAGAAACTCACCAGATTGCTTTCCGCCAGCAACGCCAGCGCCGGCTCCTTCGGCAGGCGCTTGAGCGCGAACAGCGTGGCTTCGATCACCCGTTCCGCCGGTGAATTGAACCGCTCCACGTGTTTGAGCAGCTCTTCTGCAAACACCAGCCCCGACTGCATCAGGGCATAGCGCACCACCTCATCCCGGCTGCCAAAATAGCTGTACACCGTGGGCCGGGTGACACCCGCCTCCTGGGCGATGTCATTCAGGGTCACTTTCTCGATCCCCCAGCGCTTCACGCAGGCCAGGGCGGCTTCCAGGATGCGGGCCTGGGTATCCGGATTCTGCTTGGTTTTAACAACTGCCATGTTTATTCCTGTTCGGTCATTGAAGGTCGCGATAAAAGGGCCCAGCGGGCCAAGGTCGGTCACCAGCGATTCTAGGAACTTTACATGTTTACTTCAACTGTAAAGTAGAATACAGTCTTTACATCCAATGTAAATATGTAAAATGAAAAATTTCCGGCCCAGGGTGCCTGTGCACCTGCCCACAACAACAAGAGGGAAGTTATGAGCGCCGTGCAACCCGTTCCCACTGATTCCATGCCCCTGCAGGATCCGCCCAAGCTGAAAGGCGGCCTGCCACTGCTGGGCCACATGCTGCCGTTCGCAAAAAATCCGTTCCAGTTCATGAAGAGGGTGTCGGACGAGGTGGGCGAGATCGCGCAGTTCAAGATCTTCAATCAGCGCATGGTGCTGTTGACGGGTGATGAGGCGAGCACGCTGTTCTACCGCTCCAGCGACGAGCAGCTGGATCAGTCCGCCGCGTACAAACTGATGACGCCGATTTTCGGTGAAGGCATCATTTTCGACGCACCCATCGAGCGCAAGAACGAGCAGCTGAAGATGCTGATGCCGTCGCTGCGCATGGAAGCAATGCGCAACCACTCCGGCAAGATCGTGCAGGAAGTGGAGGACATGATGAAAGAGTGGGGTGACAGCGGCGAGATCGAGCTGGTGGAGGAAATGAAGCAGCTCACCATCAATACGGCCAGTCACTGTCTGCTGGGACGGGAATTCCGCTACGAACTGACGAATGAGTTCGCGTCCATTTATCACGATCTGGAACGCGGCGTGAATGCATTGGCGTACAGTTTTCCCAACCTGCCGATTCCCGCGTTTCGCGCCCGCGACCGCGCCCGCGTGCGCTTGCATAAGCTGGTCGGCGATATCGTGAAAAAAAGGGAACAGCAGGCCGAAAAGCCCACCGATATGTTCCAGATGCTGATCGACGCCCGCTACGAAGACGGCAGCAAACTGTCCACCAACGAAATCACCGGTATGCTGGTGGGCGCGATATTTGCCGGCCATCACACCAGTTCCGGCACGGCGGCCTGGGTGTTGCTGGAGCTGCTCAAACATCCCAGCTATCTGCGCGAAGTGCGCACCGAACTGGATGATCTGCTGGGCTCGGACGGCGCGGTGACATTCCAGTCCCAACGCGAAGTGCCCAAACTGGAAAATGTGCTGAAAGAAGTACTGCGCCTGCATCCGCCACTGATCGTGCTGATGCGCCAGGTAGCCGAGCCGCTGGTGTACAAGAACTATCGCATCAATGTGGGTGACATGGTGTGGGCCGCGCCGCCGGTAACCCATCGCATGTCCCATCTGTTCCCCAATCCCGAGGTGTTTGATCCCGATCGCTACAATGGCGAGCGCGCCGAGGACAAGAATCTGATGGCCTACCAGCCCTTCGGCGGCGGCAAGCACAAATGTTCCGGCAACGCCTTCGCGATGTTCCAGATCAAGGCGATCTTCTCGGTGCTGCTGCGCAAATATGATTTCGAACTGATCGATCCCCCCAGTACCTATGTCGACGACTATGGCGAAATGATCGTGCAGCCCAAATCACCTTGTCGCGTGCGCTATCGGCGCCGGCCGGAATCGTCATTCAAGTCCCGTTTCGGTTCTGCGGGCGCACCCGCCGGAGCCGCAAGCGGTTGCCCGGTGCATCATGCGACACCCGAAGTTAAGAAAATCCCCAGCTTCACCATCAGCATCGATCGCCAATTGTGCCAGGGCCACTCCATGTGCATGGGCGAGGCGCCGGAGCTGTTCAATGTGGATGGCAGCGGCTTTGCCCACATCCTGCAGGAAAAGCCCGATATGGCGCTGCTGGAAAAGGCGAGGGAAGCAGCCAAGTTCTGCCCCAATCAGGCCATCAGCATTCAGGTGAACGACTGATCTCCACAACGATGCAGTCCCCACAACAACAATGAACAGGAATGCAACATGAGTTCGACACAGACTTTGGGCGGCGCTCGCGCCGCTGGCGCCCTGGACGATACACCGCGCTGGTTTTCAGCCAATCCCGATCGCGCGTGGGCGGAGAAATTCTTTCTGATCTACTCGCCCATCTGGATGGTGTTGATGGGCATCATGATGCCCACCGGCTGGGTGCAGTCCTTCAGCGACGCGGCACTGCTGGTGCATGGCGTGCTGGTGGCCGCGCCGATTTTTCTGGTGCCACTGATCCTGCGCCGCAATGCCAATCCCGACCGGCCCTGGTACGACAGCTACTGGTTCAAGGCCAATCTCTACATCGGCCTGTTCGGTTTCTTCGGCAATTACTTCGGCTCGGAATATTTCTTCGACGTGCTTGGCATGGTGTACAACATGCCCAATGTCACCACCGCACTGGATGCGAAACTGGTGGGCAGTGGCGAACAGCCGGTGCCGGTGATCATGTACTTGTACACGCACGCCTATTTCATCACGTATCACACCACCGCAATCATCGTGCTGCGGCGCATCATGACCGCCGGCATTCCCGCCTCGCGTCTGTTGTTCCTGCCGATTGTGTTCGGCGTGGGCTATTTCTGGGCCTGGATGGAAACCAAGGCGATGGCCAATCCGATGATGGCCACATCGTTCTATTACACCAATATGGAAGGCATGTTGGCCTATGGCTCGGCGATCTATGCGTTGTATTTCATCGCCAGTTTTCCAATTTATTATTATCTGGATGAAAGCGCGTCGAAGCGTTGGGATCTGTGGCGTGTCACGGCCGCCGGCATGACCGCCAGCATGCTGACGTTCTATCTGCTGGATGCGGCGGCCTGGTGGGTGGGGTCGATCGGCGGTTGATTCAAGCCGCAGGCTTCTCCGCCCGCGGCTCACGCTTGAATTTGCCCCACCCATTGCCGGTGTCGTAGCTGTTGAACAGCCAATCATAGAACAGCGAGATCGTGGCGAAATTGCCGCTCGTGAAACGGGAATGGTGGTGGTGGTGCATCTTCGACATATAGCTCAGATACTTGTAGGGGAAGCGATCTTCCTCCCACAGGTCATGATTGTGATTGTTGACTTCAGAAAAGATCACCCAGGTGATGACGATCGTCACTACGTGGAACTGACCCATCAGCAGCGATAGCACCAGAATGCTGCCCGCATACAGACCCAAACCGATTGCCACTTCGATCGGGTGGATATAGCTGGAATCACCACGGCAGGGGTTGTTCTGCTGGTGGTGTACCGCGTGCACCCACATTAACGGGCCATTGCCAAAGCCGCCATTGTGGAACAGGAAACGGTGCGTCAGGTAATAGAAGAAATCGTAGAACATCAGGATCACAAACATATCCAGCGCCATCTTCCACAGCGGCTGTGACTCGGCCGTGACGCAGAAAGGAATGATCAGCAGGAAGATGACCAGCATATCCACAAAGCCCCATTTGCGATTGAGCTTCTGGTTATCCGCATAGACCTTGCGCTGCATTTTTTTGTCGTATGCATCTTTGTTGAGCTTTGCCGTGCGCCCAAACACCGGGATCAGTTTGCCCAGCTTGCGGCTGAGAATCGTGATGGTCAGGATGCTCGCAAATGTGATCAGGGATAGCCCCAGGTGATAGCTATCAGGGATGGAAAACATATCGTAAGACTCCAAACGGGAAACCAAGCCTCGTTGGACTAGCCACGAGAACGCTGTTCTCGGGGAGTAAAGCGCTTTTTCGAGCTTTAGTCAACGGAAAAGATGCTGCCTGTGGGTAGGCCGAGTTGACATCAATCAGGAATGCAGGCCGAATATCGGAACGATGTTCTCGTGGAACCCCTCTCATTCAGACCATGAACAAGCCCGCCATTCGCCCCGATATCGATTCCCACCCCGCGCACTGGGAGCAGCGCTCGACCCAGCGCGTGCTCGAAGCCAGCCACGACCAGATACTGGAGCGCAGCCGCAAGATCGTCGAAGCCGCGTATGACCTGCTCGATGAAGCCGGGCTGGAGGGCCTGACCATTCGCGCCGTACTGACCCGCACCGGGCTGTCGCGACGTGCCTTCTATGAGCGCTTCGAGGGCAAGGACGATCTGGTGCTGGCGGTATTCGAAGAGACTATTCGCAAGGCGGTGCGTTTGTTCGGCGAGCTGGTAGCCGACCTGGAAAACCCGCTGCAGCGGCTACGTCTGATCGTGACCTATATCGTGATGGGCAAAGCGATGCAGGGCGAAGCCAACAACGATCGCCGCAGTGCTGCGCTCAGCCGAGAGCATTTGCGGCTGGCGGAGTCCCGCCCGGCCGATCTGAAAGTGGCATTGAAGCCATTGATTGCGCTGATCGAACAACAACTTGCCGACGGCATCGCCGCCGGTGTGGTGCGGCAGGACAACCCCCAGCGCCTCGCCACCCTGCTCTACAACCTGGTATCGACCACCGTGCATACCGAGTTGCTGACATCTGAAAACGAGCAGGTCGATCAGGCAACGAAAATGCAGCTCGCCAACGATATCTGGGAATTCTGCCGCCGCGCGATTGCCGCGCAACCGTAAACAACCCTCGCCGTCAGACCGCAGTTTCAATCAGGCTAACTGGTTGGGGGTTCCATTGGCCTGAAATTTGTTTATAGTCAACAGTGATGTATAGTATAGAAAAACAACGATAACTTTTTGTTGGCTATACGTCATGTCCCCACACTGCTGCCCCACCTCTCGACTGCGCGTGGTTGAATGCCCCGCGAATCAGGGCGAATTTCAACCACTTAGCGTTATAGGAGAATGCAATGTCGCTGTTCGATAAGTTTAGCTACCACAACAAGCAAGTCCTGGTCGTCGGCGGGGCAACCGGTATGGGCGCTGCTGCTGCCGAGCTGGCCCGCGATGCCGGGGCTGAGGTTGTGGTCATGGATCGTGGCAAGATCAACCTGAACGGCGTGCGCACGCTTTACGTCGATCTTGCCAACAAGGAATCCATCGACGGTGCGCTGGCCGAATGCGGCGGCAAGATTGACGCCCTCTTCAGTTGCGCGGGTGTTGCGGACGGCACGCCCGGCATCGAGCGGATCAACTTCATCGGCCATCGCTACATGATCGACAAGCTGTTCGCGGCGGACATGTTCAAGCAAGGTTCCGCGATCGGTTTGATTTCCTCGGCGGCCGGCATGGGTTGGGAAGCGAACCTGCCCCAGCTGATCGAGTTCCTCGCCATCGACGATTTCGACAAAGCGACGCAGTGGGCGGTCGATCACGGCAAGTGCAATTACATGTTCACCAAGCAGGCAGTGTGCGCGTACGTGGCGCGCATGGCCATGCCGTTCCTCAAGAAAGGCGTTCGCATTAACGCGATTCTGCCTGGCCCCACCGACACGCCGCTGGCCCGTGACAACGCTGATTCCTGGCTGACCTTCGGCAAGGATTACCGTGCAGAGGCGGGTGTGGAAGTGTCCACAGCGCTCGAGCAGGCCGGCCCGCTCGTCTTCCTGTGCAGCGACGCCGCCGCAGTCGTCAGCGGCATCACGCTGATCACCGACGTGGGTTTCACCAGCTCGGCGGTGTCGGACGTGTTCCCCAGCGCCAAGATGATCGTGAATTTCCTGCGTGGCGTCGGCGGCGGCGCTGCTGGTGGTTCATCGGGCGCCGTGCAGGTGCAGCGCTCCGCCGCGTCCGAGGCCGACAAGCCCAAGTTGCCGGCGATCAAGCCGGAAACCCGCATGCTGATCGACGGTGAACTGGTCGAGTCTTCCAACGGCGCGACTTTCAACAACATCAATCCGGCCACTGAAGAGGTGATCGGTGTGTGTGCTGACGCCACTCGCCAGGACATGCAACGCGCGATCGCGGCGGCACGCCGTGCGTTCGATGAAACAGATTGGTCCACCAACCGGGAATTCCGCAAGAAGTGTTTGATCCAGCTGCGCGACGCCATCATGTCGGAGCGTGATGAGTTGCGTGAACAACTCATCCAGGAAGCCGGCTGCCCCCGCATGTCGACCAAGCGTCAGCAGCTGGATGCGTCTTTTCCTGAGTGTCTCGATTATCCCATCGAGCTGATGGACCAGTTTGATTGGGAAGTCGAGCTGCCCAACGGCAAGGGCAGTCAGGGCGAACCCAACGCACGCCGGATCTGGAAGGAACCGATGGGTGTGGTTGGCGCGATCATTCCCTGGAACTTCCCGTTCGAAGTGGCGATCAACAAAGTTGCGCAGGCGCTCGCCACCGGCAACACCATGGTGCTGAAGCCAGCCCCGGATACCCCCTGGAGCGCCACCTTTATCGGCCGCATGGCTGCAGAAAAAACCGATATTCCGCCCGGCGTGCTGAACGTTGTCACGTCTTCGGATCACCTGATCGGCGAGGCCTTGACCATGTCACCGGCGGTTGATGTGATTTCCTTCACCGGCTCCACCGCCGTGGGTCAGCGCATCATGGAGAAGGGCGCCGCGACCATGAAGCGTGTGTTCCTGGAACTCGGTGGCAAGTCCGCCAACATCGTGCTCGACGACGCCAACCTGGACTCGGCACTGATGGGTGCTTTGGCCGTGTGCTTCCACGCCGGCCAGGGCTGCGGCATTCCGACGCGCATGCTGGTGCCGAAGAAGCGCTACGAAGAAATCGCTGCCCGCGTGAAAGCCATCATGCAGATGGCGCCCTATGGCGACCCGCAGCGTGCCGACGTAATGATGGGCCCGCTCGTGTCTGCCAAGCAGCGTGACCGGGTGCTGAATCTGATCGACATCGGCGTTGCGGAAGGTGCGACACTCGCGCTCGGCGGCAATCGTCCGGCAGCGTTCCCCAAAGGTTACTATGTTGAGCCGACACTGTTCACCCATGTCGACAACAAGATGACCATCGCACAGGAAGAAATCTTCGGCCCCGTCCTGGTGTTGATCCCGTTCGAGGACGACGACGATGCCGTGCGCATCGCGAACGAGAGCAAATACGGTCTGGTGGGCAGCGTAAACTCCACCAACATCGATCGTGCACTGTCGGTAGCACGCCGGATTCGTGCAGGTGTGTTGTCGATCAACGGCGCCTACGCGCACGGTGCGGACATTCCGTTCGGCGGCTACAAGTTCAGTGGTATCGGGCGTCAGAACGGCGAGGCCGGTTTCAATCAATACCTCGAGACCAAGTCGGTCGCCTGGCCTGTTCCCAAGAAGTGATTACATCCTGCTGCAAAGGCGCCATGCCGGATCAGGGCATGGCGCCGATAAACCATCGACATGAACGTTTTGGCCGCTGCCGGTTATTACCGCGCTGGATAATATGGTGGGAACATCCAGGTACATACAACCTTGGCAATCTGGCCATGCTTCCATCCTTGGTAGCAAACTACTAATCATTCAAAGCAGTGCGTCAAAAACAGCAAAAAATCGATTTCCACATCCCGCTCAAGATCAAGGAGTCTGACCCCTTGATTCCTATCCATTGTCAACTTAAGAATTTCAAGCTGTTCTTGACTAATTGAATACGACTGTTCATTTAAATATCCCACAACTACCCCCTAATTTATTCTTCAACAACAATTTTTTTAATTAATTCGGAAATTTCTGTTATGTCAGAAAAAGCTCGCTCTGCATCCCCTACGCTGAAACCAAAATCTGCCACAACATCGCTAAGCACTCGAACATATAGTTGACATGCGATTCCAGACTTTATCATTTCCTCGCTTTTTGGATTTGCACAGAGTAAGTTCATTTGCTCATCACGAGATATCCAAGCCAAGTAATTTTTTGACATCTTGGTCATTCGCCAATATGGGTCGCCGCCGCTCACAAGACCCTTCCCAACATCAGATTGATAGTAAGTGTGAAAAATTTCTCTTGTGGTTTGAAGTATATCTGACTCTGGACTAACGCCTTTAATCAATGAAGACATAGTTCCATCTTCGATTTCAGTGTACCCAACTGGCCTAACCCTAACACCACGTCTGTAACCGTCGCTCAGTATTAATATGAGCATGGCGTATCCGTTATTGGTTGCAGACTGCTGCGCTAGATTATGAGAATATTCAACAAACGGCTCATCTAACTTTAAATGCAAAGCAAAGCAGTTTTTATCTTCATTGAACCTAAGCCTCTTGAGCTCCATTAATTTTACTTTCTCTTCTTCTATATTCGAACACAGATACACTGACTTCACTGGCGCCTGATTTTGATTTTCAGAACAGCCAAAAAATGTGTTCGAAAGCACCATACAAACAGCAATAAACATCGTTTTTTTTGTCAACATAAATCTCACACCTATCGCTCCCTCACACTTTCCTGCTTATACCGCAACAACGGCGCCATCACATACTCAATTAACCGCCGTTTACCTGTCTTCACTTCCGCCGTCACCGCCATACCGGGAATCAACTGCACTTCCCGTTCATCCACCCACAAGGTGGATTTATCCATTAACAGTTTAACCTTGTATATCAGTCCCTGCTGTTCGGTGGCGATCGCGTCGCTGGATACGTTCAGCACTTCTGCCTCGATCACGCCGTAACGGGTAAAGGGGAAGGTGTGTATCTTGATCTCGGCATCCTGTCCTTGCTGCACAAAACCAATATCCTTGTTTTCCAGCATGGCTTCTACTATCAGTTTTTCTTCACTGGGCACCACCAGCATCAGTATTTGCGCTGGTTCCACTACCCCACCCACGGTGTTGACCGCCAATTGCTGCACTGTGCCATCCACCGGCGAATACAGAATCTGTTTGGCATTCAGATCCTGGGCTTTATTCAGTTCTTCGATAAGAGCAGCGATTTCCCGGCGGGTGCCGGTAAGTTGTTCCAGCACCTTGGTCTGCGCCTGGGCTTTCAGCACCAGCAGTTGCTGTTCGCTTTCCTGTATGGCGGAACGCAGTTGTTGGTAGCGGGCTTTTTCGGCGGCGAGGTTCTGCACGGCTTCGATCCGCTGTTGTTCCAGTTGCAGGTATTCGTGTTCAGCCCCCAGTTGTTTGTCGAGCAAGGTTTTGAGCGCGGTGGCCCGCTTGGTAATCAGCGGCAGGGTGGATTCGAGTTTTTCAATGGCGGCTTTGCAACTGGCTGTTGAGTGCCGCCACTTGTGCCCGATGATCGGCACAGTTTTGCGCCAATAGCTGGGCCTGCACGTAACGTTGCTGTTCAGGGGCGCTGTCTTCGGATGTCTCTTGCAGCAGACAGGGTTGGGTAAAGTCCGCCTGTTGCAGCCACTGGTTCAGCTGGTTCAAGCGCAGCGCGGTGAGGCGCTGGGTGATCAGATCCTGCTCCAACCGTTGCTGCTCGGCACCGGTCAGGGTGCGATCCAGTTCCACCAGGGCATGGCGCCGCTCCTGTAGCTTTGAACCATATCCACTAGTGCCAACGAATCGTCAACATAGTATATTAATTAGCCATCCGGAGTCGGCTTCCCGATCCGGATGCTTTTGGTGGGCCACTCTGGCCATCCATAAACAACAATAAAGTCATTATCTTAGTTCAGCGATGGGGTATGCCAATGCGTTTTATCAAACCGGCAGCGGTTACGCTTGCCACTGTTGTCTTGTGTGCGTGCAACTTGAAAGTCGTCAACTCGGGAGGAGGCTCGGTCGCCTCGGAATCGGGAACGATCGACTGCGGTAGCGCCTGCACTGTCTCTCACAACAGCACTACGGCCGTTACCGAAGTATTGACCGCAACGCCAGACACAGCAAACGGATACCGTTTTGAGCGTTGGACGGGGCCTTGTCTGGAAGCGGATCTGACGCAGCCGACCTGCTCGGTCTCCATCAGCGCATACAGCGGCAATAAAACCGTGCAAGCCCTGTTTTCAAAATCGGCCGGCTATGAAGTTGGTTCGTTCCATGCCGAATATTTCAACAAGGGTATCAGCGTTACCAGTGCCGAAGTTGCGTCGCCGGCAATACATTACATTTATAGCGATTTCCATGGCATCAGATCCGAGGATTTCAGCGCGGTGTGGACAGGCACCCTTGAAGTCTTTGATGATTCCAAGGACATCGACCTGAACTTTGACGTGTCCTGGTCGGATGTGGCCCTGACAATTGACGGTTTGAGTGTTGCAACCTGGTCAAATGACTCTCGAACCATCCGCCACACGTTTGCCAAAGGCCTACACGATATTCGCATTGAATACAGCAACAACTGGCATACCACCGGCTTCAACGTGTCGTTTTCGGATAACGCCGAATACAGCGCGTCGCAACTGGCGCAGCTGATAGGCATTGGTTTCCCCAATGATGTGAACGTGGTGTACCTGGGAGGATACGAGTCCGGCAACCTGCATAACGATGTGACAGTGTCGCTGGCAGGTGTTACCGGCCGGGTATTCCTGTTCCTGGCAACTTTCAGAGCGGTGAACTGGATTATCGAGAATCCGGACAATGTCGAGATCGTGGGTATTGGCTATAACTCCAGTCAGCCCGAATCGTCAATGGTGGTTGCAGAAGGTGTGAAGACTTATGAAATCACCAATCTGCCTTACTCCTATAACTCTGTCAGCAACGCCAATCAGGTTGTTGCCGGGATTGTTGGCCGTTCCCCGAACCAATCTTTTGCGACGTACACGCTACACAGCATTGCTTTAGGTGCAATTTCCAACTGACGCAGCCTGTCTGCGCAGAAACCCGCTCCAGACCTGGCGGGTTCCTGGCGACAAGCCGAATCAAGTCCCTTTTTCTGGAATCAAATCCAACCCCGTTTTACCATTCACAGCGCTTTCAGATTCGTTTCGATCGCATCCAGAAAGCCATACATATCCACCAGCTTTTCACCGGCCGGATTGTAGGTCTTGCCCTTCAGATCTGCCGTGATGATGCCCTGATCCACTGTCGCGATCAGCGCTGCCTTGAGTTTTTCCGCGTAGGTCTTCAGCTCCGCGTTCTGCTCGCGGCCGGCCAGGGTTTCCAGCGCGTTGGCCACGGCGTACAGCAGCGCCGATGAATTGAAATACGCTTCCTTGCCGCCGGACGCCTGATATTTCACGAACAGATCGTGGGCGGTGCCATGGGGCGCTTCGTACAGCATGGTGCCGTCCTGGCTTTCGATGATGGAGCTGGCGGTGGCCAGGCTGCCGCCGAGTGCCGCCGAAATATCCGAGAAAATATCGCCGTCCAGGTTGAGCGTGGGATACAGCGCGTTGCGCGGCGGATCGGTGATCATTTTTTTCAGCTGGCTGGATGGCCGCATGATCATGAACGACGGCGGCTGCAGATTGTCTTTCACCACGTCCTGGCGCACTTCCTTGATCACGTCGCTGAACACATCGTCGTATTCCATGTACTCGCGCTTGAGGCCGAAATAGATTTCCTTGTCGTTCTTGGCCGCGTCGCGGAATACCTGGCCCACCCAGTCCTTGATGGCCTGACGATCGTTGGTCATGAAGATGATGGGATCGCCTTTGCGCACGTCGCGGGCGCAGGTTTCTTCGCCGTCGAGAATGATCTTGACGATGCCGTCTTCTTCCACCGGCATGTTGAAGCTGCCGTACTGGTCGCCGCCGCCGGCGCTCATGCGCGAGATGGACACGGAGTAATGGCGTTCGGGAATGCCCCACTTTTTCAGCGCGTTCACCAGCTTGTAAAGCTTGCGGCCGGTGGTGTTTTCCGGCACGCCCCACAGCGCGCGTTCCGGTGGTGTGGCGACGATGCGGGCGGCCTGGGCGTCGATCAGTTCGTAGAAATATTTGATGCCAACGCGCTCGAATTCTGCTTTGTAGTCATTCTTGAAAATGGTTTCGATGGCATCGCGCATCACGCCTTCGTAGCCGGGAATCACGGTGTCCTTCAAGCCCAGATAGGCGTCGCGTTTTTCACGGATCGCGCGCTGGAAGAAATTGTGCGCCCAGTGCTTTACCTGCTCGATGTCGTTGGACGCCAGCAACCAGGGATCGCCCTTGTTGATCTTGCGCCGGTGCAGTTCCACCGGATTGCCGCTGGCACCCACGAACACCACCTTGATGATGCCGGTGTGTCGGGATATCGCATTGAAGCTGTGCTTGTTGCCACCGGTGTCCATGGTGTCGACTTCGATGTCGCGGCCGATCCAGTGGGGCGTGATGCGCTTCAGGTTGCGAAAGGGAATGTCTTCGCGGGTGATGTTGCCGCCAATACCGGCGCGGATGGCGCCGTTGGGGGATTTGGTGGCAAGCCCGGCCAGTTTGCTGCGATCCACCTCCGGCATTTTCGCCAGCAGTTCTTCCAGCTGGGCCTTGTTCACGGTCATGCCCGCGTTCTTGATGCCGACGCCGTATTTTTTCAGCACCTCGATGGATTCCTTCACCACTTTGCCGTTGGTGCGCAGGCGGTTTTCGGCGGACAGATCCACTTCCACCAGGGGAATGTCCAGATAGTTTTTCACGAACTGATCCAGCACCCGCGCAAACGACACTTGCGCCATTTCATCACCGTGCAGAATCACCAGTGGACTTTTCACCTTGATCTTGTTCATTGCCTTGACTCCCGGCGGTCGGTTTTATGCGGAATACCTTGCAGATAGCTCAGTATTAGCACACTCATCCGGATTTGGGCAGGGTCAACGGCCAACATCCGGGGCGCGCTGGCAGCGGTATTAAATCACAGGCAACGTTGCTGGTTTTTGCTACAGTTCGCCGCAGTCATGGCACTATGACTTCCATGTGCTGAATCTGCTTTGTCCTGGAATCTCTCATGCTACGGAATCTGCTGGTTTTACTGATTGTGTTGCTGTCCCTGAACCCGGTGTATGGGGAGCCTGCCCGCACCGGCTGGGTGCGGGACAGTGCCGATGTGCTGAGCGCCGATAATCGCGCCCGCCTTGAAAACCTGCTGGAGCAGGTCAGGCAGCAGACGTCCGCCGAAGTCATGGTGATCACGGTGCCGTCCCTCAACGGCCAGGACGTGGATTCATTCGCCACGCAGATGTTCAACCAGATCGGTATCGGTGATCGCGACCGCAACAACGGGGTGCTGTTCCTGGTGGCGCCGAACGAGCGGCGTACCCGTATTGAGGTGGGGTATGGGCTGGAGAGGCTACTGTCCGACGATCTGGCGGGGCGCATGCTCGACACCTATGTGATTCCGCATTTCCGCAACAATGATATGGAGGCGGGCATTCTTTCTGGCACCGAGGCCATTGCGCAGGTTCTGCTGGGCAACCCCGAGGCCGCGCAGGGCGTTGCGGATTCGGCGCCCCGCTATACCCGCACCCGGCTGGATGATCTGAAGAATGTGCTGTACGGCGCCACCGGACTGGGCATTGCTCTGTTCGCGCTGTATTTCGTTGTGCGACGCAAAAAGCATTTCCCGCCGCTGCTGATGTATCTGGCAGGTGTGCTCGCGCTGGGAGTGATCTGCCTGGCAGGCTTTGCCTATGTCGCTCTGGGAGCTTACGATCCGCTGCCGCTTCCCCAACTCGTCGTAGGTGGCGGCGCGCTGGTGTGGTCGCTGCTGCTCAATGGTCGTCTGTTCCGCCGTTACCGGCCCCGCGCCTGTGAATTCTGCAGCGGCCCGCTGCAACTGCTGGGCGAAGCAGAGGACGACAAACATCTGACGCAGGTGCAACGTCTGGAGGAGCGGCTCGGTTCGGTGGATTACGATGTGTGGTATTGCCCGGCCTGCCTCAAGACGGACACCGAGCGTTATGTGGCGCTGTTTTCATCCTACAAGGAGTGCCCGAAGTGCAAGGCACACACGTTCCGCGAAATCCGCATGACGCTGGTGGCCGCCACCCGTTCCCACGGTGGCCGGGTGCAGATCGACGGCAACTGCCAGTCTTGCAAGCACAAAACCACGCGGGTCGAGAACACGCCACGCCTGTCCGACTCCTCCGGTTCCGGCCGATCGGGTGGTGGCGGTTCCTCTGGCGGGGGTCGCAGCGGAGGCGGTGGCGCCTCGCGGAGCTGGTGATGATGATCCTCACTGGTATTTCCGTGATTCTGTGGCTCGGGTTTTACCTGTGGTATTTCCTTGCCTTCAACCATCTGGTGGCACTGCGCAATACGGTGGCGCAGACCTGGGCGCATGTGGATGTGGAGCTGCAGCGCCGTTACGACCTGATCGGCAATCTGGTGAATGTAGTGAAAGCCTATGCCCGGCACGAAGGCGACACCCTGCTGGCAACCGTGCGCGCCCGTGCCGGCAGCAACGGCATCAACGTGCACGATGCCAATCTGGCGACGCCCCAGGATTCTGCGCTGCTCGCCAGCATCCTGCTGCTGGTGGAACGCTATCCCGAGCTGAAAGCCGACCAGCAATTCCAGTCGCTGCAACAGGAACTGATCGAAACCGAGAACCGCATCGCCACCCGGCGCAACGCTTACAACGAATGCGTGAGCCGCTATGAAACCGGGCGCTCCCAGTTCCCGGCCATGGTGATCGCCTGGGCAGGGCATTTCGCTGCCGCTGAATTCTTCAACGCGCAGGACGAAACCGCGCACGCTGTGCAGGTGATGCTGTCATGAGGCATGTGATGCTGCTCGCCGTTGCCACCGCACTGCTGGCCAGCCTCACCTGGATGGCCTGGCACGCCGACCGTTCCCGCCTGCAAGCCGCCCAGGCTACCATCGCGCAGCAGGTCAGCGACGACGCCAAGACGCTCGAACA
Organism: Pseudomonadales bacterium; assembly: GCA_020062665.1. Lineage (GTDB taxonomy): Bacteria > Pseudomonadota > Gammaproteobacteria > Pseudomonadales > Ketobacteraceae > Ch67. The sequence goes on along the minus strand of JAGUVW010000010.1, from coordinate 59,044 downwards.
GCAGTACCTGACCCACGCCCGCACCCTGATCGGCCTGCTCGATCCCGCCGATCCCCTGCTCGCCGACATCAGCGCCGCCCAGCCGGCCCTGGCCACGATGCCCGCACTGACCGAGCGCGATCCGCTGTTCCAGGATCTGGTGGCCCGCATCCGCGTCCGCCTGCTGCGCGCGCCCGATATTGCGCAATCCGAACCCCTGCTGCAGGAATGGCGTCGCCTCACCGACCAGATGAACGGCGCCCTGCACCGGCGCCAGCAACTGCTGCAGAACGCAAGCCGCTGATTGCACTGGGGGAACGGGTGCTGCGCGGTGGAGGGTGCACGGCAGGCTCAAGCGGGCGGCGATCCGGCCGATAACCTATGGACGCCATCGCTCCCCGTTTCGAGGCTTTTCATGGAAACCTCCACCATCGCCGGCCTGGCCACCCACATGTCCAGCGCCAAACTGCAGCAGACCGCCGAGATCGCCGTGCTGAAAAAAGCCATCGATCTGCAGGCCGAAGGCGCGCTGCAACTGCTGCAAGCCCTGCCAGTGCTGCCCACCCTGTCCAGCAGCGGTGGCGTCGCCGGGCAGGTGATCAACGTCAAGGCCTGACGAACCACCCCGCGCCAAACACCTGCCCCTGCGCTGATCCGGCCCTGCCGGATCAATTCACCACAATCGCCACATTCATGCCGTCGACGCACTTGAACATGCTCGACAGCGCCGTATGGGTGGCGCTCCACTTGCCGCCGGCCTGACGGTATTTGTAGTGGGCGCGTACCTTCACACCGCTTTCACCGCCGATGTATTCCAGGCCCTTGTTCCACACACCGGTCTGGTTCGGATCGATGATCTTGTTGTCGGTGGATTCCTCGCGCCACTTGTTGTCTTCCTTGTCCCAGTAATCGAAGTCCACGACCTTGATGTCCACCAGCGCGTTGGTGACCGGATCGCGATATTGATTGGTGACCTGCAGATTCACGTCGGCGCAGCGATGATCCGCCAAGGCCGGCAGCGCCAGCGGCGCACAGGCAATGACAACGGCAGTGACAAGCAGTTTGCGGGGGATAATGGTATTCATGGTGACATCCTCTGATGGCTGTTTGGAAAGTTCGACGTTGAAGCGTCGCCATCAGAGTAAGATTCGAGGCTGCGCGGACGGCAGCCACCGGATAGATCCCCCGGTTCCGGGGGATTGCCTGAACTACATCCCGCGCAGCACAACCAGGCCGGCGTTGTAGGTCAGCGCGAACAGCGGAACATTGGAGAGCACAAACAGCACAAAGCGGATTTCGATCTTGTTGGTCAGCGCCTGCACCAGGCTATGTATCACGCGGAAGATCACATAGGCCCAGGCCAGCTGCAGATTGACGCCGCTACCTTCATCCAGCACCGCCAGCGCAATCGCCAGCGCGTAGAAAATGGTGGGCTGCTCCATCAGGTGATTGTAGTTGTCGGCCTTCCAGCGCACCTGGGGTGGCAACTGCGCCATCTGCTCGCCGGCAGGCGCGTTGGGATCGGGAATCATCCTGGCGGCACGCATGGCGGGAAGCCGCGTCGCGTACATCCAGATCCACATCACCATTGACCATGCCACCAGCGCAATCACCGGGGCGAGAATCTGCTGTTCCATTGTCATAAGCATGCTCCAGAATGGCGGTCAGAGTGCTGCAGTATCCGCGAAATGCGGCATCACGTCCCTGGCAAACAGCGCCATCGACTGCATCACCTTGGCGTGGGGCACCAGTCCGCCGGGATCGAACCAGCAGATGAGGCGGTCGATATCGAACTGCGCGCGCAATGCCTGGATGCGCGCGACACAGGTGGGCGCATCGCCGAAAATGCCCATGTCTCGATTGACCTGTTCGAAACACATGCCCTGCAGATAGGCCACCCGCTCGCGCAGGCTGCTGATGGACAGATCGTTCAGCAGAGGCGCCACTTCATCGAGAGCTATCTGCTTGAAGTTATCCAGGCTGTCGCTGACGCTGGCTTCGACACACGCCAGCGATTCACCCACGAACACCGGACACAGCAGATCAACACTGCAGGATTTTTCCGCCGGATGGTTGGCGCGGGCAAACTCCGTGCGGTAGGCGGCAATCATCTGGGGCAGACGCGGAAACGGATTGATGTGCGACGCAGCGAAGATGGGATAGCCCAGCTGCCCCATCAGCTCGAAGGTTTCCAGACTGTTGGCGGCGGCGCGCGGGGTCGGGAACGGTTGCTGCAGGGGGCGGGGCGTGAGCGTCACAGCGTCGAGCTGGAAATAGTTGCCGGCATAGCTCCATTGCGACTGCGCAATCAGGCCTTCGACAATACTCAGTGATTCCAGCATGCGCTCACGACTTTCCGCCATCGGCACACCAAAACGTTCGAAGTGCGCCGGCACAGCACCACGGCCAAAACCGAACTCCACCCGGCCGCCGCTGAGCACATCCAGCGTCGCCAGTTCCTCGGCCACCCGCACGGGATGATTGAAGGGCAGAATGGTGATTGCGGTACCCAATCGGATGCGCGATGTTCTGGCCGCCAGTGCCGCCAGGAACAGCATGGGCGCCGGCATCACCGACACGCGCTGGTTGAAATGCTGCTCCACCGGCCACACGGACTCGAACCCCAATGACTCCGCGTGAATGGCCTGCTCCAGCGACTCGCGATAACGCTGGGCCGGTGACTGACTCGAACTGCAACCTATCTGAAAATGCACACCAAAATTCATGAGAATCCCTGAGCTACTTCCAGGCCTTGCCGCCAAGCGTCGGCGCGGCTTCGTGTTCCCCCAATGCAACACTAGGTGCCGATGGGCATTACCTGTTCAAGTATGGTCTGTGGGATTTCATTTTGACAATCGCGCGAGCGCATCTTTTGCTTGCCGCGTCACAGTGCGGGTTGCCCGGCGGCAGAGTGGCATGTGTAGCTGGGCGCTCACGCTCAGGCGGGCAACGTCACTGCGGGATAGTCCTCCACATAGCGCTCGCCATTGCTGCCCAGGTACGTAACGTTGCGCGCCAGCAGATCCACGTCATAGCGCACCACTCCGGCACGCCAGGCCGCCTGCAGGAATTCGGGAAAGGTGCTCGCCCCGGACTGATCTGCCCGCAGGGCGCGGATGAGGGCCGCTGCATCGAAGTCTGCCACTTCCGCGCAGCCGCTCAGCAACGGCTCCCCCTGAATCACCACGGCTCCCAGCTCAGTGAGGTAGAGCGCCTGGCAGGAGGGCAGCGACCACTGGTTGCGACGCACACCGGCAACACGCAAGGTTTCGGCCAGAGTGGGAAAACCTCCCACTTGCGGCCGGACGGCCAGGGCACGTTGCAGGGCGGATTGAAGATTGGCAATGGCGTGGCTCATGACAGTCTCCTGCAATGGGTTGAAGATGGCTCAGTCGACGGGTGCAGTACGGATGCCGTGAGCCGTCGCGACCTTGCGTAGCAATGCCCGCAGCGCGGCCTGTTCGGTCGCACTCAACGCCGCGAAAAAGTGAAGGTCGTTGGCATCGGCCAGTGCGGCCAGTTCCGGCAGGATGCGCCGGCCCTGGCGTGTGAGTGACAGGCACTGCACCCGCTGATCGGACACACTGGGCACGCGGACGATCCATGCCTTGGTCTCGAGCTTGTCGAGCACCTTGGTGATGGCACCCCGGGTCATCCCCATGGCATCCGCCAGCTGTGCAGGCGCGATGGCGGTGTGATCATTGATCTGGTTCAGCGCCACCCATTCCGCCACCGTCACCTGGCGTTCCTGCAGCGCGCGGGCGAACGTGGCTGATACCTGATTCGACACCAGCCGCAGCCAATAACCCAGGTGCGATTCCAGCAGCGTTTCTGCTTCGATGGAGGAGTGACGGTCGTTCACGGTGGCAGCCTGAAATAGTTTCCTTGGAAACAATATTAATTTCCCAGGAAACTATTTGCAAGCGTGCACTGCAGATGGACAATAGCTGGGGCGGCTAGCGCTGACGAGCAGCATCAGCCTCCCGCCAACGCACTCCAGAAATCGCAGGCGGACTGGGCCAGGTTGGCGCCGGCTGCGGACACTTCCTTCAACACCATGTGCTGGTCGCTCACCGCATCATAGGCGGGCCACTCGGGCTGGCCATCGCGGTTTGGATTGCCGCTCGCTGCAAAACCTGTCCAGTAGTCCTGCACGGTGGCACGCAGGGGTTCCACCAGCACTGGCGCCAGCACCGGGCTCGGGTTACCGAACACATAGGGCAGTTCCATGGCGTGGAATGCAAGGCCTTCGTCGAAGCTGTACAGCCACACCGGTGTGCCCTGTGCGCTGAGAACACGCGCCAGCGCGCGGGACGGACAGCGGAACACAGTGTCGCTGTACAGGCGCACCAGTTCGGGATTCGCCAGCGCGTCCACCGGTGGCAGGTAGTGCGCTTTCACCAGCGCCGCCGCCGGGCCAAACTGGGCATCAATGAGCGCCGACAGTTGCGCCACAGTCTGGACCGCAGGCGCCAGGCCAATGCTCTGGAACAATCCCCATTCATTCCGGTTGGTGCCGATGATCACTTCGCCGGCGCTGTACTGGCCGCTGGCAAACAATTGCAGTGCCGGTGCCGGCAAGGTGTCGCTGCCTGCAATCACCGTGGGTGCCCAGCCCGCGCCAAACAGTCCGTTACTCGCGCCCCAGTTCACCAGCGCGGTGGAATCGAGTTCGCGCAAGCAGCCTGCCGTATCCGCCACATCCGCGCACAGATCATTGCCCAGCTGCACTCCCAGCGCATCGGCCTGACTTTCGCCGAGGAACTGCAAGCCGCCAATGCAGGTTCCGCTTTGCAGAATGAAGCGATTCACCAACTGCTGGCTGCCCGGCGCCACCATGTGCACGCACACGCTGGCCGAGCCGGCGGATTCGCCCAACAGCGTAATATTCTCGGGATTGCCGCCAAAGGCTTTGATGTTGTCTTTCACCCAGCGCAGTGCCAGTTGCTGGTCTGCCAGGGCCGCGTTGCCGGAGCCGGCAATCTCGGGATGTTTGAAAAAACCCAGTGCGCCCAAACGATAATTCAACGTGACCACGATGACGTTGCCTGCCTCCGCCAGACGCTGGCCGTTGTACTGGCTGCTGCCACCGGCGATGAAGGCGCCACCGTGGATGAAGACCATGACAGGCATGCCGCCCTTGGGAATGTTCGCCGGCGCATACACATTGAGGCTGAGGCAATCTTCACTCTGCTCACCCGCTGCCGCCAACGCGCCCGCACGCTGCACGCAGGATGGCCCGAGCGCTTCCGCTTTCAGCAGGCCATTCCAGCGCTGTACCGGCTGTGGCGCAACAAAACGCAACTCCCCCACCGGGGCCTGCGCGTAGGGAATGCCCAGAAACGTGCGAACACCACCTTTGACATTGTCCGCCCACAACCCCTTGATCCAGCCGCTGTGGGTTCTGACGTACAGATCGTCGTGACAGCCCGCCACTGCAAGCAGCGTCAGCATTAAAAGCGTGGTGGTGATAATCCGTGTCTTCATGATGAATCCCTCAGCCGTTGTTTGTTGTTTTTGGTATTCGGTGAAGATGCTAAGGGGATCGGATAAAACCGCGCACGGATGTCAGCCGGGATTGGCCGACATAACTGCAGTTTTTGGCCAGCGCTGGTGGTTTTCGTCGCGACTCCAGTGTTCCAGCCGCTGCAGACTGGTGCGGTAGGGTTTGAGCGTGAATGCCAGCAACGTGATCGCCAGCAGGCCTGCCAGCGTACTCACGATCAGCAGCGAATAGCGCAGCGCGGCGTCATCGCCAAAGACAAAATCCGTGATCAGCGCGACCGCCGTCGGGCCCACGCCCAGACCGATCAACGTCACCACAAACAGGTACAGCGCCGATGCCTGGCCGCGCATCGCATTGGGCATGATTTCCTGCAGCGCGGCGGGCGCCACACCGAACGGCATCGCCAGCGCGAAGATCGTGGTGGCATTCGCAAAAAACGCGATATTCGCCGTCGGCGCCAGCAGTCCCGCCACACCGGGCAACGCCAGCACGGCCGCCAGAATGCCCACCCGAATCGGTGCATCCACATAACCTTTGCTGCGCAGCCAGTCTGCCAGCGCACCACCACACACAATGCCGGCAGAACCTCCGATGATGGTGAGCCAGCCCAGCACTTCACCCACCTCGACACGATGCAAACCATAGGTACGCACAAAAAATTCCGGAATCCACGCCGCCGCACCATAACCGCTGAACGCAATGCAGGCGAATCCCAGGTTGTGCAACACGATGGTTTTACGATTGAGTTTGAAATAGGCCGCCACGTCCTTCAGCGGCACTGCATGGCCGGCACCAGCGCCTTTGCGCTCCGGCTCTTTCAACAAAAACAGAATTCCGGTGAACAGAATGCCCGCGCTGCCCAGCAGCAGAAAAATCAGCTGCCAGGGCCGCACTTCGCGCAGCAACGGGAACTCCATGTCGCCCTGGCTGAGCGCAAACTGGATGACTTTCGCGCCCACCAGAAACGCCAGACCCGAACCAATGTAAATGCCCATGGAATACAGGCTCAGCGCTGTCGCGCGCTTGTTGGGCGGAAAGCTGTCGGTAATCAGGGAATAGGCCGCCGGCGACAGCGCCGCTTCACCCACACCGACACCGACGCGCGCCAGAAAGAAATGCCAGTAGTTTTTCGCCAGCCCGCACGCTGCCGTTGCCGCACTCCAGAACAGCACACCCGCCGCGATGATGCCGCGCCGGCTTTTGCTGTCCGCCAGCCGCCCCAGCGGAATCCCGCAAATGGTGTAAAACAGCGCGAACGACAATCCCATCAGCAGACTCATTTCCGTATCGGAGAGCTGCAGATCCTGCTTGATCGGCCCCACCAGCAGATTGAGGATCTGGCGATCGATGAACGACAGCACATAGGCCAGCATCAGAATGAAAACGGTGAACCAGGCTCTCGGGGCAGTCGGGTAGTTATTGTTATTCACGGCGTGTCTCGCTTGGTCAGGAAGGTCCAGATCTGTACAAGGCTAGCAACACCGCAGCCAGCGGAAAAATCTGCTGAATCCATTTGGCCCATCCAGCCCGCTGAAATGCCCGTTACCGGTGAACTGCCCTTCAAGCTTCTACTACGTGTCGATCAAATTGACAATTTACTTCAGCAATCTCGCTGAGCATTCTGTAAGGCTATGATTAACCGACAGTTGTTGAGGCTGGAATAATGTTTGCTGCTGAAAAGCGTGCGTAACTGACTGATTATTTTGAAGACAGCTAGAGGGAGCAGCATCAATGGATGTGTTGAGAATCGTGGCCGGCCTGATCCTGAGTACAGTGCTGATATCGCCCAGCTATGCCGTGCTGATCAGTCAGAACTCCATTTATGGGAGCGACTCGATCACGCTGGATACTGATACCGGACTGCAGTGGCTGGATCCCTGGCTGGCCATCGTGCAAGGTGGCAGTGGATGTGGTGGCGGCCCCAGCTGTGGTGGCATCCACCTGAACAGCTACTACGACATCAAGGCACAACTCGGGGAAGGCGGGTATTACGAGGGCTTCCGCTATGCGACACGGCAAGAGGTCGAAACCCTGTTTTACTCCTCTGCGGGTATTGATCCCGTCCGCTCACAGAGCTCTGCCACAACGACGGCAGAAGATGCGGAGAAGGTCGCGCACCTGTTGTCGTTTACGGACAGCACCTATGGCGGCGGATATGACGCGAATTATTACTGGCGCATTCTCGACGCCGTTTTTGAAGAGCCTGACACTGGATCAGTTGTTGGAACCGTGCTGGCGTTCAATAGCTTCTTCAATACGTTCTCGGGTGGCACTGTGCAGTTCTACACACCCTATAGCCTCAGTTCCAACACCAACCCCTACGGCCACTGGCTGGTGCGCGACACCGCCACTGCCGTCAGCGAGCCCGCTTCGCTGGCCACGCTCGGTTTGCTGATGCTGTCGGCAGCTGGATGGCTCCGGCGCAAACACCTGAATTGATGTCCCATCCCGTGATCAGTCTGAAAACAGCAGCAGTTTCAGGCTGATCACAATGCTCACCACGATCATCACCGGGCGAATCAGACGTGCGCCCTTGTTCAGCACCATGTTCGAACCCAGCCAGGCGCCCAGCATCTGTCCCAGCGCCATCACCAGCCCGATCAGCCACTGCACTTCGCCACCCAGAATGAAAAACAGCAGCGCGGTAATGTTGCTGACGAAGTTCAGCAGCTTGGTGTTGATGGTGGCGTTGAGCATGCTCTGGCCCAGCAGCAACATATGCGCCACCGCGAACAGCGTGCCGGTGCCCGGGCCGAAAAAGCCGTCATAGAAACCCACACCGCCACCGATGAGCAACGCAAAAGTGCCCGTGCGAATACGCGCTTCCCGCTCGCTGGCAAGGTGCCGGGTGCCAAACAACAGAAACAGCGCCAGCGCGATCAGCAGCAGCGGAATCAGCGTTTCCAGTAATGCCTTGGGCATCCACTGCACCGCCAGCGTTCCCAACGCCGCACCCACGAACGTGCACAGTATCGCCGGCCACACCGCTCGCACGTCGAGCTTTTTCTTCAGTACAAAGTTCAGCGTGGCGGTGCCGCTGCCAAAGCAGGCCTGTAATTTGTTGGTGGCCAGCGCCTGCACCGGATTGAGTCCCGCCAGCAGCAGGCTGGGCAGAATGATGATGCCGCCACCACCGGCAATGGCGTCGATCCAGCCAGCGACAGCGGCGATCAGCAACAGGAGCAGCAGAATTTCAGGATCAAGCAGCATGGCAGCGTGGAGGTCGCAGCGTGAAAGACGTATCAAGCATAGTCGTCAGAAAGCAAAAAAGCCGGAGCGGGTGAGCCGTCCGGCTTTTGCAGATACAAGGAGAGTGGCGATTTATTCCACCGTAACGGATTTGGCGAGGTTACGCGGCTGATCCACATCGGTACCCTTGATGATGGCCACATGATAACTCAACAGTTGCAGCGGCACCGTGTAGACGATCGGCGCCAGTTCGCTCAGCACCCGCGGTACATCCAGCACATGCACATCCTGCTGTTTTTCCACACCGGCTTCGGCGTCCTGGAAGATGAACAGCTCGCCACCGCGCGCCCGCACTTCCTGCAGATTGGATTTGAGTTTTTCCAGCAGCGAATCCGACGGCGCCACCGTCACCACCGGCATGTCGGAATCCACCAGTGCCAGCGGGCCATGTTTCAGTTCGCCGGCGGGATAGGCTTCGGCATGAATATAGGAAATTTCCTTCAGCTTGAGCGCGCCTTCCAGCGCCACCGGATACTGCACGCCGCGGCCGAGGAACAGCGCGTGATGTTTTTCCGCAAACAGTTCCGCCATCTGCTGGATCGGTTTGTTCAGGCGCAGCGCCGACTGCACCACATCGGGCAATTGCTGCAAACCCTGCAGCAGACGCTTTTCTTCCGCCGGCTGGATATCGTGGAATTTGCCCACGCCCAGCACCAGCATGAACAGCGCCGCCAGCTGGGTGGTGAACGCCTTGGTGGACGCCACACCGATTTCCGGGCCCGCCTTGGTGAGGAAACACATGGCTGATTCACGCACCAGCGAACTGGTGGGCACGTTGCACACGGTCAGCGTCGACAGATAGCCCTTGGCATCGCGCAGCGCAGCGAGCGTGTCGGCGGTTTCACCAGATTGGGAAATGGTGACGAACAGCGTGTTGGGGCGCGTGATGGTGCGGCGGTAACGGAATTCACTGGCCACTTCCACGTTGCACTGCACACCCGCCAGGCCCTCGAACCAGTATTTTGCGACCAGTCCGGCGTGGAAGGATGTACCGCACGCCACGATCTGCACTGATTCAATCTGCGGAAAAATCTCCGCTGCGCCGGGGCCGAAAATGGACACATCGATCCCGTCATGATGGATGCGGCCTTCCAGCGTGGCACGGATCGCCGTGGGCTGCTCAAAAATTTCCTTCAGCATGTAGTGACGATATTCGCCCTTGTCCGCCGATGGATCGCCGCCGATGTATTGCTTGATTTCCCGTTCCACCACATTGCCGTTGTGATCCTCGACGCGGATGCTGTCGCGGGTGATTTCGGCGATATCGCCTTCATCGAGAAAGATGAAGCGAGTGGTCACTGGTAACAGCGCCAGCTGATCAGAGGCAATGAAGTTTTCCCCCAGCCCCACGCCCAGCACCAGCGGGCTGCCTTCGCGGGCGGCGATCAGGCGATTGGCGTCACTGGCCTGCATCACACCCAGTGCGTAGGCGCCGCGCAGTTTGGCCGTAGTGGCTTTCACCGCCGCCAGCAGATCCATGCCCTTGGCCAGATTCTGATGCACCAGGTGCGCCACGACTTCGGTGTCGGTTTCGGAGGTGAATACATAGCCGTCTTTCTGCAGCGACGCGCGCAGTTCCTCGTGATTCTCGATGATGCCGTTGTGCACCACCGCCACATCATGGCCAGACATGTGCGGATGCGCGTTGCGTTCCGCTGGCACACCGTGGGTGGCCCAGCGGGTGTGGGCGATGCCGATGGTGCCCTGCTGATCGCTTTGTTTCACCGCCTGCTCCAGCTCGCGCACCTTGCCGATGCGGCGCAGGCGATCAATGGGCTGGCCAGGGTTGAAGCGCGCAATCCCGGCGGAATCATAGCCGCGATATTCCAGGCGCTTGAGGCCTTCCAGCAGGATGGGTGTTACATCACGGGTGGAGACTGCACCAACAATTCCGCACATAGTTCAGATCCTTCGCGTTCACTTCTTTTTGGTTGGACGCTGCCAACCTTCCACCGTGATCTGCTTGGCGCGCGCCACGGTCAGCGCGTTTTCCCTGGCTGCCTTGGTGATGGTGGAGCCAGCGCCGATAGTGGCGCCGGCGCCGATTTCGACCGGTGCCACCAGCGAACTGTTGGAACCGATGAAGGCGCCATCGCCAATCAGGGTTTTGTGTTTGTTGGCGCCATCGTAATTGCAGGTGATGGTGCCGGCACCGATGTTGACGTTTTCGCCGGTCACCGTGTCGCCCAGATAGGTAAGGTGGCTGGCCTTGCTACCCTTGCCCAGCACGGAATTCTTGGTCTCGACGAAATTGCCCACCTTGGCTTTCTGCTTCAGCTCGGTGCCCGGACGCATGCGCGCGAACGGCCCCACTTCACAGCTTTCGCCAATGGTGGAATTCTCGATGACACAGTTGGGTCGCACAATGGAATTATCCCCAATCGTGCTGTTGATGATGACGCAGTTGGCGCCGATCTCGACATTGGCACCCAGAGTGACGTTGCCTTCAAACACACAGTTCACGTCGATGTAACTGTCTTGGCCTGCGTGCAGGCTGCCACGGATGTCGATGCGCTCCGGATCCGCCAGCGTCACACCTTCCACCATTAGCTGATCCGCCAGATGACGCTGGTACAGGCGCTCCAGGCGAGCCAGCTGGCGCCGCTCATTCACGCCTTCCACTTCGATGGCATTGTCCACCAGGCTGCCAATGACCGGGACGCCATGCTGGTTGGCGATCTTGACCAGGTCGGTCAGGTAGTACTCGCCCTGAGCGTTGTTGTTGTCGATCTTGGGCAACCAGGCCTGCAGGTCCATGGAGTCGGCCAGCATGATGCCGGTGCTCACTTCCTGGATCTTGCGGATTTCATCACCGGCATCCTTTTCTTCCACGATCTCCCGCACCGCACCGCTGTGATCGCGGATGATGCGGCCATAGCCCTTGGGATTGTCCAGCCTGACGGTCAGCACGCCGACCTGGCCTGGCGTCACCTGGTTCAGAAAGCGGGTCAGGGTGTCCTCGCTGGTGAGCGGAACATCGCCATACAGCACCAGGGTACGGCTGGCCTCCTGCAACGCCGGCAGCGCCTGCTTCACCGCGTGTCCGGTGCCCAGTTGCTCACGCTGCTCCACCCACTGGATGGGTTTGTCGGGAAACTGACGGGCGATGGTGTCCTGCACCTGATCGCCACCATGTCCGTACACCACGATCACCCGCGTGGCATTGAGCCCGAAGCAGGTCTCCAGCACATGGGACAACAGGGGTTTCTTGGCCAGGGGTTGCAGAACCTTGGGCAGGCGGGACTTCATGCGGGTGCCTTTGCCCGCCGCCAGAATGACGACATTGAGATCCATAGAACGTGAATCCTTGCTCAGACTCAGGGGTGCCAATAAAAAAGGGTAGCATCGCTACCCTTTTTAACATGCTTTGATGGTTGTTTCACGACAGGCGCATTACTTGCCCATCTTTTTGCGCAAGGCCTGGATGGTGCGCAACTGCGCCATCGCCTCCGCCAGTTGAACCGCCGCCGAGGAATAGTTGATTTCGGCAGACTGATTGTTCAGATGACGGCGGGCGTCTTCGGCAGCCTGCTGGGCAGCCGCTTCGTCCATGTCATCGGCTCGCAAGGCCGTATCCGCCAGCACCGTCACCAGACTGGGCTGCACCTCGAGCATACCGCCGGACACGTAATACACTTCTTCCTGCCCACCCTGTCTGATGACACGCACCGGACCAGGGTTGAGCTGGGTCAGAAGGGGGGCGTGACCCGGCGCAACACCCAGATCACCCAGCTTGCCGTGCGCGACAACCAGCTCCACCAAACCGGAGAAGATGGCCTTCTCGGCGCTTACGATATCGCAATGTACTGTCATCGCCATGGTTCACTCCCCCGAAGGTCAGACCTTCTTCGCTTTCTCGATGGCTTCGTCGATGCTGCCAACCATATAGAACGCCTGCTCGGGCAGGTGATCCAGCTCGCCGGACAGAATCATCTTGAAGCCGCGGATGGTGTCCTTCAGCGCAACGTATTTGCCGGGGGAACCGGTGAACACTTCCGCAACGTGGAAGGGCTGGGACAGGAAACGCTCGATACGACGGGCGCGGCCCACGACCTTCTTGTCGTCTTCGGACAGTTCGTCCATACCCAGGATCGCGATGATGTCCTTCAGTTCCTTGTAGCGCTGCAGAGTGGACTGCACGCCGCGCGCCACGTCGTAATGCTCGGAGCCGATCACCAGCGGATCCAGCTGACGGCTGGTGGAATCCAGCGGGTCGATCGCCGGGTAAATACCCTTGGCGGCGATGTCACGGCTCAGTACCACGGTGGCGTCCAGGTGCGAGAACGTGGTCGCCGGAGACGGGTCAGTCAAGTCGTCCGCCGGTACGTATACCGCCTGGATGGAGGTGATGGAGCCAGTCTTGGTGGAGGTAATGCGCTCCTGCAACAGACCCATCTCTTCCGCCAGGGTCGGCTGGTAACCTACCGCAGACGGCATACGACCCAGCAGCGCGGACACTTCGGTACCGGCCAGGGTGTAACGGTAGATGTTGTCGACGAACAGCAGAACGTCACGGCCTTCATCACGGAATTTCTCGGCCATGGTCAGACCGGTCAGCGCCACGCGCAGACGGTTGCCGGGCGGCTCGTTCATCTGGCCGTACACCATCGCTACCTTGGACTTGCTGAATTCCTCGACGTTAACAACGCCGGATTCCTGCATCTCGTGGTAGAAGTCGTTACCTTCGCGGGTCCGCTCGCCCACACCGGCAAACACGGACAGACCAGAGTGCTCGGTGGCGATGTTGTTGATCAGTTCCATCATGTTGACGGTCTTGCCCACGCCGGCGCCGCCGAACAGACCGACCTTACCACCCTTGGCGAACGGGCAGACCAGGTCGATAACCTTGATGCCGGTTTCCAGCAGTTCGGTGGAGGACGCCTGATCTGCATAGGAAGGTGGCTCGCGGTGAATGGAGGCACGCTCTTTCTCGCCGATGGGGCCGCACTCGTCGATGGGGTTGCCCAGCACGTCCATGATACGGCCCAGAGTTTCCAGACCCACCGGAACGCTGATAGGTGCGCCGGTGTTGCTCACGTCCAGGCCACGCTTCAAGCCTTCGGTGGATCCCATCGCGATGGTGCGTACCACGCCGTCACCCAGCTGCTGCTGGACTTCCAGCACAGTGGCGACACCCTTCACATTCAGCGCGTCATAAACCTTGGGCACGGAATCGCGCGGAAATTCGACGTCGATAACCGCGCCGATGATTTGAACGATACGTCCGCTACTCATGTTGCTATCCTCTTAAACCAGAATATGTTCGAAACCGGAAACCCTTACACCGCTGCCGCGCCGCCGACGATCTCGGAAATTTCCTGCGTGATCGCGGCCTGACGGGCCTTGTTGTAGATCAGCTGCAGTTCCTTGATCAGGTTGCCCGCGTTGTCGGTTGCGGACTTCATGGCCACCATACGCGCTGCCTGTTCACAGGCATTATTTTCCACGACGCCCTGATACACCTGGGACTCGATGAAACGCACCAGCAGAAAATCGAGGATTTCCTTGGCTTCAGGCTCGTAGATGTAGTCCCAGCGATGCTTGTACGCAGGATCGTCAGAGGCTTCCAACGGCAGCAGCTGACGAGCGACCGGCTTCTGGGTCATGGTGTTGACGAATTCGTTGTACACAATATAAAGACGATCGATGCGGCCTTCGTCGAACGCATTGAGCATCACCTTCACGGAACCGATCAGGTCTTCCACGGAGGGATAATCACCCAGGCCAGTGCGGGTAGCCACGACCTTGCCGCCGACGGACTTGAAGAAACTGACAGCCTTGGAACCGATCAGAGCCATTTCCAGCTCGGCCCCCTGGGCTTTCCATTCCTTGCTCAGGTTGATGACCTGCTTGAACAGGTTGATGTTCAAGCCGCCGCACAACCCGCGGTCGGTGGAAATGACCACCACGCCCACCCGCTTGACGTCGCGGTTTACCATGTAGGCATGACGGTATTCCGGATTGGAATTGGCCAGATGTCGAACCACTTCACGAATCTTCTCGGCATAGGGCTTGGAAGCCGCCATGCGATCCTGTGCCTTGCGCATCTTGCTGGCGGCCACCAGCTGCATGGCAGAAGTGATCTTCTGCGTGTTCTTCACGCTGGCAATTTTGGAGCGTATTTCTTTTGCGCCTGCCATAGATCTACCGTAATCAGGTTACGGGAGCGGCTTGCGCCGCTCCGGTGAAGGGTTTACCAGGTCTGGGTGGCCTTGAACTTCTCGACCAGCGCTTTGTACTGCGCTTCGATCTCGTTGCTCCAGTCGCCTTTCTCGTTGACCTTGGCCAGCAGATCGGCGTACTCGGCATTGGCGTAGGACAGCAGGGAAGCTTCGAAATCCAGCACCTTCTTGATTTCGATGTCCGCCAGGTAGCCTTCGTTCGCCACGTACAGCACCAAGCCCATTTCCGCAACAGACAGAGGCGCGTATTGCTTCTGCTTCATCAGTTCGGTAACACGCTGACCATGCTCCAGCTGACGGCGAGTGGCTTCGTCCAGATCCGAGGCAAACTGGGCAAACGCCGCCAGTTCACGATACTGGGCCAGTGCCAGACGGATACCACCACCCAGCTTCTTGATGATCTTGGTCTGGGCCGCACCACCTACCCGCGATACCGAGATACCGGCGTTCATCGCCGGACGGACACCACTGTTGAAGAGCGAGGTTTCCAGGAAGATCTGGCCGTCGGTGATGGAGATTACGTTGGTCGGTACGAATGCGGATACGTCACCGGCCTGGGTTTCGATGATCGGCAGCGCAGTCAGGGAGCCAGTCTTGCCTTTCACTTCACCATTGGTGAACTTCTCGACGTAATCGGCGCTGACGCGAGCGGCACGTTCCAGCAGACGGGAGTGCAGATAGAACACGTCACCGGGGTACGCTTCACGGCCGGGCGGACGACGCAGCAGCAGGGAGATCTGGCGATAGGCCCAGGCTTGCTTGGTCAAGTCATCGTATACGATCAGGGCGTCTTGACCGCGATCGCGGAAATATTCGCCCATGGTGCAACCGGTGAAGGCCGCAATGAACAGCATGGCAGCGGGATCAGCCGCAGCTGCAGCCACCACGATGGTGTGATCCATGGCGCCGTGTTCTTCCAGCTTGCGCACGACGTTGGCGATGGACGACTGCTTCTGGCCGATCGCAACGTAGATACACTTAATACCAGTGCCTTTCTGGTTGATGATGGTATCGATCGCCACAGCGGTTTTGCCGATCTGGCGGTCACCGATGATCAACTCGCGCTGACCACGACCAACCGGGGTCATGGCGTCGATGGACTTCAGACCGGTCTGCACCGGCTGGTCAACGGATTTACGGGCGATTACACCAGGCGCAACCTTTTCGATTACGTCGCTCACCTTGGCGTTGAGCGGGCCCTTGCCGTCAATGGGGTTACCCAGTGCATCCACCACGCGACCCAGCAGTTCGGGGCCCACCGGTACTTCGAGAACCTTGCCAGTACATTTTACTTTCTGGCCTTCCGCCAGGCCCAGGTATTCACCCAGCACCACGGCGCCGACAGAATCCTGTTCCAGGTTCAGCGCCATACCAAATACGCCGTTCTGGAACTCGATCATTTCACCGTACATTACATCAGCCAGACCGTGGATACGCACGATGCCGTCAGACACGCTAACGATGGTACCTTCGTTGCGGGCTTCGGCGGTGGTATCCAGGCTAGCGATGCGCTGTTTGATCAGCTCGCTGATCTCAGAGGGGTTGAGCTGCTGCATGCTTAGATCCTCAAACTCAAGAATTCAATGTTTCGGCCAGTTTGGCCAGCTTGCCACGCACGGAGCCGTCGATCACCAGATCGCCTGCCTTGATGACCACGCCCCCTAAGATGGAGCTGTCAACCGCAGTGGTGACGTTAATTTCCCGGCCGAGCTTTTTCTTCAGCGAGTCTGCAAGCTTGTTGGTCTGTTCTGCGGTCAGGGCGAAGGCGGAGGTGATAACCGCGTCAACGCTCCGTTCCTTCTCTGACTTCAATGCCTCGAACAGCACCGCGATTTCCGGCAGCACAGGCAGGCGCTTGTTCTGCGCCAGCAGGGAGACAAAGTTTTTCCCCGCCGGGCTCAGCCTGTCGGCACACAGCTTCAGGAATCCCTCGGACTTCTTGTCAGACGTGACCTTGGGATTGTCCAGAAACTGCGCCACCACATCCTGCTGGGTAACAGCTGCCAGGAATTTCAGCATTGCAGACCATTCCGCCAGCGCGCCGTTTTCGTCAGCGAACTGGAATGCCGCTTTCGCGTAGGGTCGGGCAACCGTTGTAAGTTCTGCCATATCCGATACCGTTACAGTTCTGCTGCAAGCTGCTCAAGCATCTTGCTGTGGGCGGCCTGATCCACCGAAGCGGACAGGATTTTTTCAGCGCCAGCGATGGACAGGGCTGCAACCTGGGTGCGCAGGGTTTCCTTGGCACGGTTGAGTTCCTGATCGATCTCAGACTGGGCAGCCGCTTTCAAGCGCTCACCTTCGGCACGGGCCTGATCTTTCGCTTCATCCACCAGTTGATTGGCACGCTTGTTGGCCTGCTCAATCAGGGCTGCAGCTTGCTGCTTGGCTTCACGCAGCGTTTCAGCCGCCTTTTCTTTCGCCAGTTCCAGATCCCGGTTCGCCTGATCCGCATTCTGCAGACCCGACGCGATTTTGTCCTGACGCTCGCGCATCGCCGTAATCACCGGCGGCCACACGAACTTCATGCAGAACCACACAAAGATCGAGAAAGCGATGATTTGACCCAGGATGGTAGCATTGATGTTCATACCAAACCCTCTCGCTTGTTAAAGTTAGTTAACTCGTACTCTTTCCAAGCGCAGGATTAAGCCAGAACGAAAATCATGTACATGCCGATACCAACACCGATCATCGGAACGGCGTCGAGCAGACCGGCCACGATGAACATCTTGGTTTGCAGCATGGGGGCCATTTCGGGTTGACGTGCAGCGCCTTCCAGGAACTTGCCGCCCAGCAGTGCGAAACCAATGGCAGTACCCAGAGCGCCCAGACCGATCAGCAGTGCAGCAGCGATTAATACGATTGCGGATTCCATGATGTCTCCTGGTTTTTTGATTTAAAGGTTAGTGATGAAAGTGGATTGAACTGTTAATGATCTTCGTGCGCCATGCTCATGTACACAATCGTCAGCACCATGAAGACAAACGCCTGCAGGGTAATAACGAGGATGTGGAAAATCGCCCAGGGAACGGACAGCGTCCACTGTACGAACCATGGCAGCAACGAAATCAGAATGAAGATCATCTCGCCGGCGTACATGTTGCCGAAGAGTCGCAGGCCGAGTGAAACAGGCTTAGCCAGCAGGTTGATGGTTTCAAGAACCAGGTTGACCGGGATCAGAATCAGTTTTACGAAGATGTTATCGCTGTTGAAAGGGTGCAGAGTCAGCTCACCAATGAAACCACCAATGCCTTTCACCTTGATGCTGCAGAAAATGACGAGGAAGAAAACACTCAGCGACATGCCCAAGGTAATGTTGGGATCTGTGGAGGGCACGATCTTCATGTAGTGCACACCCATCAGGGCAAACAGTTTGGGCACGAAATCGATGGGCACCAGATCCATCAGGTTCATCAGGAACACCCAGCAGAACACCGTCAGTGCCAGCGGTGCAATCAGATTGCTGCGGCCGTGGAAACCGTCTTTTACCTGGGTGTCGACGAAGCCGACGATGACTTCGACAAAATTCTGGAAGCCGCCGGGAATGCCGGTGGTGGCACGCTTGCCCGCGCGCCAGAACAGGAACAGGAACAGGGCGCCCAGGCCAAATGACCAGGACAGGGAATCCACATTAAATGCCCAAAAACCCATCTGAGATGCTTCTACCGAGTTTTCGGCAAAGCCCCAACTCCCGTCGACTTTCTGGCCGTAGGTCAGATTGGTGAGGTGGTGCTTGATAATTTCGGATGAACTTTCGCCTGCCATACGGATTCCGCTATCAAGAATGTTCAGGTTGTAATTCAGTGTTGCCTGCGCCACTGCCACAAGACTGGCGCCACCCAACCGGTGACGTAGACGAGCAGAAAGGCGGAAAACAGATACGGAGCCTGTTCCTTTATTCCTTCCAGAAGACGGAAGGCCAGCAAGAACAGCAACATGACGATAACCATTTTTCCTGCTTCACCCCGGTAGAAGGCCCGCACCATATCGCGGGATGCCCGCGCGCCGGCAAAACGGAATGCTTGGTAGGCAAAGTAGAGATTGCCTGTCGTGGCAATCCAGCCTCCGGCTAGCGCTGCCAGTGCAGCACTTTTTCCCGCAGCAAACCAGATCAGAAAGGGAAGCAAGATAGACGCTATGGCCTGAGACCCCACCACATAGTACGCCAGCTGGCGATCAACAATCGTTCGGGGTTTGGTCACAGTCATGTCTAGAAACACTTCATTCTGCATTTACTCAGCCGGGCGTGCCTTGTGAGCCTGCCAATCGCTGAAGCAGGATGGAGCCTGCGTAAGGCGGTGAGGATTATAGAGACTTTCCCTGGGGCAGGCAACACAGAATCTGGCCTGAAAACCCGCGCAGTGCGCGGGGTCGGGACTACTTGATGTGGGCGAGAATGCCGTCGAGTTCGTCGAGGCTGGTATAACTGATGACCAGTCTGCCCTTTCCCTTGGCGCTGTGCTGGATCAGCACCGGAGCGCCCAGCTTGTCGGACAGGTCATCCTGCAGCAGCTTGACGTCGGGATCGAGGCGGGTGTCACCGGTGGCAATCTTTTCCTGCTGCAGGCGGCGCACCAGCGCTTCGGTCTGGCGCACAGAGAGACCCTTGGCGACGATGGTGCGGGCGGCATCGGTTTGCTTGGTCGAGTCGAGCGTCAGGATGGCGCGGGCATGGCCCATTTCCAGATCACCGTGCTCCACCAGCTTGCGGGCCTCGCTGGACAGGCTCATCAGGCGCAATAAATTGGTGACGGTTGTGCGGGACTTGCCCACTGCGTCGGCCACCTGCTGGTGGGTGAGTTCGAATTCATCCTGCAGGCGCTGCAGGGCGGCGGCTTCTTCGATGGGATTGAGGTCTTCGCGCTGGATGTTTTCGATCAGGGCCATGGCGATGGCGGCTTCATCGGGCACATCGCGGATGACGCAGGGCACTTTGTCGAGGCCGGCCAGCTGGCTGGCACGCCAGCGCCGTTCGCCGGCGATGATTTCGTATTTTTTCGCTCCAATGGGACGTACCACGATGGGCTGCATGACGCCCTGGGCCTTGATGGAAGCAGCCAGGTCTTCAAGGGCCTGGGGATCCATGTCGCGGCGGGGCTGGTAACGGCCACGCTCGAGGAATTCGATCGGAATATGTCGCAGTTCGCCGTCCAGGTTTTCGACCGGCGGAACGGTGGCGGCTTGGGCCGGATCAGTGGGGACTTCTTTGCGGGGAATGGCGGCGCTGCTCAGCAGGGCGTCTAATCCGCGACCTAATCCTTTCTTCTTGGCACTCATGCATCGCCTTTAATGGGAGTGGAGGGTTCGCCGGGGGTAAGGCTCCCCATTATAAGGCCGTCAGGTCGCGACGCAATCGCGTTGCATGACCGCCGGGCGCTCTGCACTCAGGCGGTGGCGGGTTCCGCCAGAGCGGGCTTCTTCTGCTCGGCGCGACGGATCAGTTCGCCGGCCAGGGCCAGGTAGCAGACGGCGCCACGGGACTTGGCATCGTATTCGAGCACCGGCAGGCCGTGGCTGGGGGCCTCGGCCAGACGCACATTGCGGGGAATGATGGTGCGGTAAACCTTGTCGCCGAAGTGTTCGGTGAGCTGGCTGGACACCTGGTTGGCCAGGGCGATGCGCGGGTCGTACATGGTGCGCAGCAGGCCGTCGATTTCCAGATTGGGATTGAGCACGGCCTTGATGCGCTCGATGGTGTTGAGCAGGGCGGTGAGTCCTTCCAGCGCGTAGTATTCGCACTGCATGGGGATCAGCACGGAGTCTGATGCCACCAGCGCGTTCACGGTGAGCATGTTGAGGGACGGCGGGCAGTCGATCAGGATGTAATCGTACTCGGCGCGGGCGGCGGCAAGGGCGCGCTTGAGTTTGTGTTCCTTGTCGTCGAGTTCCAGCAGCTCCACTTCGGCGGCGGTGAGATCACCATTGGCAGCGATCAGGTCGAAACCGGGCGTGGTGGGGATGCGGGCCTGGTCGAGGGAAAGGTCATCCACCAGTACGTCGTAGATGGAATTTTCCAGGGCGTGTTTGTTGACGCCGCTGCCCATGGTGGCGTTGCCCTGGGGGTCGAGGTCGATCAGCAATACCTTGCGCTTGGTGGCCACCAAAGAGGCGGCCAGGTTCACCGACGTGGTGGTTTTGCCCACGCCGCCTTTCTGGTTGGTCACTGCCAGTACCTTGCCCACCACCATGCTCCTCAGGATGCCTAAGATCCTTTTTATTTTCGCGTGATTCGAATCAGGTGCCGCTCGTCATTCAAGTACGGAACCGTGATTTTCTCAATATTGACTTTCAGTATGCTGTGATCCAGCGCAGCGATTTCGTCATCCGGCACCTTGCCTTTCATCGCCACCAGCTCGCCGTTCGGTTTCAGCAGATGCAAGCAGTGTGCAACAAAATCCTGCAGCGAGGAAAAAGCGCGACAGGTGATGCAGTCGAACTGTTCCGGCTGGGTCAGGGACTCGATGCGGTCGTTGATCACCGTGACGTTGTCCAGTTGCAGCGCGTGTTTCATCTGCACGAGAAAACGGGTTTTCTTGCCGTTGCTGTCGAGCAGAGTGAAGCGGCGCTGCGGCAACAGGATCGCCAGCGGAATGCCGGGCAGGCCAGGGCCGGTGCCCACATCCAGGACATCCGTGCCCTGAATGGCGCTGTGAATGGCGAGACTGTCGAGCAAATGTTTGACCACCATCTCGGCAGGATCGCGGATGGCAGTCAGGTTGAATGCCTGATTCCATTTCACGAGTCCGTCGAGATACGCATTAATTTTTTGTTGCTGCACGCTGTCGAGCGCCAGCGCCAACTCCGCGCAGCCCTGCGCCAACACGGCGCGCTGTTGTTCCGTTACCTGCACGCTGCGAATCTCACGCTGTCTTTTTCTGCTGGGCGCCGTGTTTCTTCAGGTGAATCAGCAGCAGCGAAATCGCCGCCGGCGTGACACCCGGAATGCGCCCGGCCTGGCCAATGGTGTCGGGCCGGCTTTGCTTGAGCTTGTTGCGCACTTCGTGGGACAGACTTTTCACTGCGTCGTAATCAAAATCCGCTGGCAACGGAATGGCGTCGCTACGACGCAGCTTTTCCACTTCTTCCTGCTGGCGGACAATATAACCTTCGTACTTGGCGGCGATTTCGATCTGCTCGGCCACCACGGGATCGACCGGCGCGCTGTCGCTCAGTTGCGCGAGCGTGGCGTAGTCCAGTTCCGGCCGGCGCAGCAGATCCATCAGCGAGTATTCGTGGGACAGCGGTTTTTCCAGCTGCGAATTGAGTTGCTGCGCCACGTCGGAGTGCGGCTGAATCCAGGTGTTGCGCAGGCGCTGGGTTTCGCGCTCGATGGCTTCGCGCTTTTCGCAGAAAGCCTGCCAGCGAGCGTCGTTCACCACGCCCAGTTCACGGCCTTTCTCGGTGAGGCGGATGTCGGCGTTGTCTTCGCGCAGCAGCAGACGGTGTTCGGCGCGGCTGGTGAACATGCGGTAGGGTTCCTGGGTGCCGAGGCTGATCAGATCGTCCACCAGGACGCCCAGGTAGGCTTCGTCCCGCTGCGGATACCAGCCGTCTTTTTCCTGCGCGCGCAGGCCGGCATTGAGTCCCGCCAGCAAACCCTGCGCACCCGCTTCTTCATATCCGGTGGTGCCGTTGATCTGGCCGGCGAAAAACAGGCCGCTGATGAATTTGGTTTCCAGCGTGTATTTCAGATCGCGCGGATCAAAGAAATCGTATTCGATGGCGTAACCGGGCCGCGTGATATGCGCATTCTCCATGCCACGAATCGAATGCACCAGTGCGATCTGCACGTCAAACGGCAGGCTGGTGGACACGCCGTTAGGGTAGAGTTCGTGGGTGGTGAGCCCTTCCGGCTCGATGAACACCTGATGGGAATCCTTGTCGGCGAAGCGATGGATCTTGTCTTCGATGGACGGACAGTAGCGCGGGCCGATGCCTTCGATCACGCCGGTGTACATGGGCGAACGGTCGAGGCCGCCACGGATGATGTCGTGGGTTTTCTCGTTGGTGTGGGTGATGTAGCAGTTCACCTGGCGCGGATGTTCGCTGATGTTGCCCAGGTAGGACATGACCGGCATCGGAGTGTCGCCGGGCTGCGGTGTCATCACGGAAAAATCCACCGTGCGGGCGTCGATGCGCGGCGGCGTGCCGGTTTTCAAGCGGCCCACATTGAACGGCAGTTCGCGCAGACGATGGGCCAGTGCAATCGACGGTGGATCACCGGCGCGCCCCCCACTGGTGTTGTCCAGCCCGATATGGATTTTGCCGGCGAGGAAGGTGCCGGCGGTGAGCACCACCGCGCGGGAATGAAAGCGCACGCCCATGTTGGTGACGACGCCTTTCACCGTTTCGCCTTCGATAATGAGATCGTCCGCCGCCTGCTGGAAGATGTCGAGATTGGGCTGGTTTTCCAGCAGCGCGCGGATCGCGGCTTTATACAGGATGCGGTCGGCCTGGGCGCGGGTGGCGCGCACGGCGGGGCCTTTGCGGGAATTCAAAATGCGCCACTGGATGCCGGCCTTGTCGGCGCCACGGGCCATGACGCCGTCGAGGGCGTCGATTTCTTTCACCAGATGGCTTTTGCCGATGCCGCCGATGGCCGGGTTGCAGGACATCTGGCCGAGGGTTTCGATGTTGTGGGTCAGCAGCAGGGTAGGCACGCCCATGCGCGCGCTGGCGAGCGCCGCCTCGGTACCGGCATGGCCGCCGCCAATGACGACGACGCCGTACTGTTTGGGATAGTCCACAGTGTCGAACCTCGGGAAAGCTGGAATTCTGGGGGGAAAGACAGCGTAGTATACGGGAGGGAGGGGCAAAAGCGAAAACCCCGCTACGCACATTTTTTAGCCTACTCCGATTAGGAATGCGGGGCGTTTGATGGTAATGTCGATCAAATCGAACCTTGCTTCTTGTCAATGTGACTGATTGGTCATAAAAATAGAATGGCTGTGGCTGTCACTGACGTTTCAGGCCACGGCCATCGCCCCATTTCCCCCGTTGAAGGAATAACCATGACGCCGCTCGCTGCTTCTGACAATCTCTTCCTCATGCTGGAAAGACGCCAGCAACCCACCCACATCGCCGGCCTGCAACTGTTTGATTTTCCGGAGGATGCCGGCGATGACTATGTCACCCGCTTCGCCGAGGAACTGCGTTCCCACAGCCAGCCGGTGGCCCCTTACGATCAGCGTTTGGTCTACCGCTTCGGCCAGCCTTACTGGAAAACCGACCGCCAGTTCGATCTGGAGCACCATTTCCGCCATGTGGCCCTGCCGGCACCTGGCCGCATCCGGGAACTGCTGGCCCTGGTGTCGGCGGAGCACAGCAATCTGATGGATCGGGAGCGGCCACTGTGGGAGTTCAGCCTGATCGAAGGTTTCCATGATCGCCGCTTCGCCGTTTACAGCAAGCAGCACCACGCCATGATGGACGGCATTTCCGCCATGCGCTTGGGGATGAGCGTGCTGTCCTCTGATCCCGATCAACGCAACATGGCGCCGGTGTGGGCGTTCGAACGCACGAAGAAACGCCGCGAACCGGTGACCGTGACGAACAGCGGCCCGCTCAGCGCCATCAGCCACCTGGCTGGCGGCGTGCGCCAGCAGTGGAACAGCCTCTCCACGGTGACCCGCGCCGTCTACGATTCGATGCAGAAGGCGAAACAGGATCCCGATTACACCAGCATCTTCCAGGCGCCGCAGTGCATTCTGAACGATCGCATCACCGGGTCGCGCCGTTATGCCGCGCAGTCTTACGCGATGGAACGCATCCGCGCGCTGACGAAAGCCTATGGCGCCACGATCAATGACATCGTGATGGGCATCTGCGGCAGTGCGCTGCGGGACTATCTGCTGGAACAGCGGGCACTGCCAGAGCAGCCGCTCATCGCGGCGATTCCCGTGTCGCTGCGCCAGGACGACAGCATTGGCGGCAACCAGATCGTCACCATCCTGGCCAACCTGGGCACGCATGTGGCCGATCCGGCGCAACGCATGGACATCGTCAAGCGCTCGGTGAGTGACGCGAAGCAGCGTCTGGCCGGCATGTCGCAGGCGGAAATTCTGGCGTATTCCGCGCTGATGTTCGCGCCGGCGGGGCTGCAATTACTGACGGGTTTGGCGCCGCGCTGGCAGGCGTTCAACGTGATGATCTCGAACGTGCCGGGGCCGAAGGAACCGCTGTACTGGAACGGCGCACGCTTGCGCGGACTCTATCCGGTGTCGATGCCGCTGGATCGGCTGGCGCTCAACATCACCATCCTGAGTTATTGCGACCATCTGGAATTCGGGTTGACGGCGTGCCGCCGCACCCTGCCATCCATGCAGCGCATGCTGACCCATCTGGAAAACGGCATCCGCAAACTGGAGGATGCGGCTCATCTGCAGAAGGTGGAGCACAACGAGGCGGAACTGGTCTGAGTCGCAAACCGGAGTTCACTTGCGGCGGGGCATGGCGGGAAGATCGCGCACGTCCGCCAGCTCGATGGTATTCACGGCGGAGGCCCCCTTCGCCAGTGGATACCATTCCAGCCGGTATAGCGGCCCGCCCCGCTCCGGCAGCGTCAACTCAGTATTGTAGGTGCCGGCAAAATTCAGCTGGCGCCAGCCCTCCGGGCATTTTCCCGACTCGTCCTTGCTGGGCAGCGGCGGCGTGCTGAACCACTGTTGTTCGGGATTTCGGGGAAAGGCCTGCAGCCGCGAGCACACCGGCTCCAGATAGAAATTGATCATGCGCGTTGCCATGCGGGTGTTGTGATTTACCCACCAGTAGCGTCGCCACTCAAAACGCTGCAACGATTCCAGTTCATTGTCGGCCCACTGCGATCTGGCTGGCCAGTGGTACCAGCGCGTTTCATCCATCGAACCTAGCGGAACGCCTCGACTGTCGCCCCAACCCAGACTCACGTCCTGGTTGATGGTGGCGCCGGCAATCAGGCCACCGTCGCTATCGCGGCCCACCTGCAGTTTTTTGCGCTGCCAACCGTGCTCCCGTTCCGCCTGGGGAAAATGCAGACTGGAAAGCCAGCCGCCAGAACAGCGGTAATCATCGCCCTTGCGCAGCGTGAAAGACGTGCCAAGGAAGCGCCGTGCCTCACCCGCCAGATTGTGTTCGAGCATATGCTCGCGGAATTTTTCGAGGCCCTTCGCGTTGAGGCTGAGTTCGAACTGCACTTCGTCGCCGTCGTCGCTCATGGTGACTTTGGCGCGATGTTCAAACCAGGCTTGGCGGGTACTCTCAAAGTCAGGATTGGAACCGAGCAACCAGGGCAGATCCGAACCAACGTTGTCGTAAGCGCCGCTCAGATCCGGGCAACCGCCCTTGCGGGAAAAGAAACCATTGTCCGGCGCCGGCCAGTCGTCAGGATAATCCGGCGCGTCGCAGGCGGACAAAAGAAGGGTGAAGACAAGACACAGAAAACGGCGCACAGAGATTCGCGTGATGTGATGTCAGGGAATTCCCTTTCAGCATAGACCGGCCCGGCACGCCGCGCGAGATTTCAATGCAGACAGCACTTCTTGAATTTCTTGCCGCTGCCGCAGGGGCAGGGATCGTTGCGGCCGGCTTTGGGCTCCGTTGTCATGAACGGCGTGTGGGCGGCGATCGCCTGACGGTCGAAGAAATATTTGCGCAGCGCCAGCACATTGGGTTCGATTTTGGCGGCTTGCTCGTTCACCTGCTCCGGTGTCAGTGTCAGCAGTTCATCGATGCCTTCGGTCGTGACGAACAGGCGGATGGGTTGCAGTTGCTGCTGGAGAAAATCCCGATCGGCCTCCGGCAAATTGCCGTAAAGACGAACACCGCGCAGGAAACCTTCGCACCACTCATCCACCGCGACAAAGGAATCGTCTTCACCGTAAATGCGCGGACTGTAGTCACCCTCCACGAACTCATCCATGACCTGGTTGTACACCAGCATCAATGCCTCGTGGAATTCCTCGATTTCCTCTTTTTCATCCCAGTCCGGCATCTGGGTTTCACCGCCCCACACCGCCGGCAGCCACTGGGATGGCATCACCGGCTGGGGTGAGCAGGCCAGCGCAGCAAAAAAGCCGTCCAGCTCACCTACTGACAGCACCGAATCGTCGTTACCGTATTTGTCGAAGTAGTGTTCGAGGATGTCGTCGAGGGCGTCGATGTCGAGGTATTCGGTGGTGTCATTCATGGGGCTATCCGATAGGCGCAGTGATGGCCACAGTATACGTCATCCACATCCGCTGGCATCAAGCTGTGGGCAACCTGTCCTCAAAATCCAGCCCCCGTCAGATGCAGTGGGTCACCGGATGCCAGCTGCTCCGTGGGTTGCAGATGTTCACGTACATGCAGCGCCAACGCGACACAGTGCTTGCAGAAATCCGTGTTTTCCGACGCCGTGCAGCTGACTGTCGATAACGCAGCCGGCAGTGAAATATTCCCGGCCGCGCTCGAAGGCTTGATTACCGGCGAGTTCGATGAGGGTGGCGTCGGACAAGTCGGTGGTCGTGGTAATTCCGGGTTTCAGGCTTTCAATTCGGGATAGGCTGTAAAGTGGTCGTCGCAGAATTTTCTCAGGTAGGTAGAGGTAATCTGGCGCTTGGCGATGTTGGCGTCCGCATCCGCCAACAAGCCAACCCCGTCAAAACCACTCATCAAATCCAAAGCCATACCCCACCCGCTCCTTCAACACCGCCTGCAGCGCTTTCACGCTGCGCAGTTCCATCGCCTGCTCCAGCCGTTCGCGGTATTCGTCTTCAACCTTTGTCAGATAGGCTTTGATCTTGCGCTCCTGCGTCGGCTTCTGTTTGGAATACAGGTTGCGGTGGAGAAACGCATGAAACGGGGATGCGTGCGCAATGGTGTGTTCTTCCGCCTGTAGATTACTTAATTGCCGTTGCAGCAGCTGGATGAGCGCAGGATATTCCTCCGCACTGAAATCCACTGCAGTGCCCGCCACATGATCATTGAACAGACCCAGCATGGCCATGATATCGCCGCGATCACGGGCCTCGATCAGCGCCGACATCAGATGATGTTTCTGCTCGCGGACAACCGGATCCTGTTCGCGATCCGGGTGCAGTACTTTGGCAACGCGACGGAACAGGAGCTTGATCCAGTTTTCCGGATTGATGGCTGCTTCCTGTTTGGCCGTTGCGGCAGGCTGCCGAACCGATTCCTCATCATCCTCGTCGTCAAAGAGATTGCCCTGGGCCTGTTGTCGTTTCTGTTCCGTGGCGCGGCGCAGCAATTCTTCGAACAGATCATCGTCGTCTTCACCATCTTCTTCTGCGTGTTGCATTTCACGCTCGGCATGGGCCTCGAGTTCAGCAATGTCTGCTGCAGACAGCTTGAAGAAATCCGCCATCACCGCCTGAAAGGCGCTCGCCATTTCGCGCGCAGCGTCGGCATCCAGCATCGCCAGGTGCTGAATTTCATCGAAGATCCAGTCGGTGAGTTCCTGACGTTGCCATTGCGTCAACGCCTTGCGCGGATACATTCCCATCAGTCGTTCGATCAGCAGTTTGACGGGAAACACCAGCTCCTTTTCGCGCGGAAGAATGCGCTCCTGGTAGTATTGCACCAGCCCCTGCAAATCATCCTGCAAGCTCTGATTGCGTTTCTGCTGACGCTTGATCGCGCTCTGCAATGTGGCAAATTCGGATTGTGGTGTCGGCGCTTTGGGATTTTTCGATTTGCCTGGCTTGTTGACTGTCAGCATCCGCGTCGTCCTCTACTTCCCAATACAAAAACTCGAAAAAATCCGCCCCAGCAGATCATCCGGCGTGAAGCGGCCGGTAATTTCCCCCAGATGTTCCTGCGCCAGCCGCAAGTCTTCTGCCAGCAATTCGCCGGCACCGGATTGCACCAGTTGCACCCTGCCCTGTTCCAGCGCAGCCTGCGCACGCTCGATCGCATCCACATGACGTTGACGCGCGGTAAAGGTACCTTCCACTTCACCACCATATCCCATGATGGATTTCAGATGTTCGCGCAACAGATCGACACCAATGCCGGTCTTGGCAGATAGCCGGATCACCGGCGGCGCCTTGTCGAGATACTCGGCTTTTTGCGACGTCAGATCGATTTTGTTGATCACCAGCGTGAGCCGCGTCAGATCCGGCAACGCCTGCACAAACTCGGGCCAGATTGCCGCAGGATCGGTGGCATAGCCAACATCGCGGGCGTCCACCAGCATCAGAATGCGATCCGCCTGCTGGATTTCATGCCACGCGCGGCGAATACCCTCTTGCTCCACTTCATCGACACTCTCACGCAGGCCGGCGGTATCCGTGATATGCAGTGGCATGCCATCGATATGAATATGTTCGCGCAGCACATCGCGCGTGGTGCCGGCAATGGCAGTGACGATGGCCGAATCCCGCCCCGACAGCGCATTGAGCAGGCTGGACTTGCCGGCGTTGGGCTTGCCGGCCAACACTACCTTCATGCCTTCTTTCATCAGCACGCCGCGATGGGCCTCGCGCAACACCTGCTGCAGCTGCTCGCGAATCCCATCCAGATCACCCAGCACCTTGCCATCGGATAGAAAATCAATTTCCTCCTCGGGAAAATCGATCGCCGCTTCCACATACATGCGCAACGCGATCAGCTGTTCCACCAGCTCATTTACGCGCTGGGAAAATGCACCCTGCAGGGAACGCAAGGCACTGCGCGCCGATTGCTCCGACGCCGCGTCGATCAGATCCGCGATGGCTTCGGCCTGGGCCAGATCGATCTTGTCGTTCAAAAAAGCACGTTCGGAAAATTCACCCGGGCGTGCCAGTCGGCAGCCCAGTTGCACCACGCGGGCCAAAAGAGAAGCCATCACCACCGGGCCACCATGGCCCTGCAGTTCCACCACATCTTCACCGGTAAACGAATGAGGCGCAGGAAAATACAGCACGATGCCTTCGTCGAGTACGGCGCCACTGTCATGATGGAAACGAGCAAAATGCGCGTGCCGTGGCTGGAAGTGCGTGCGTGCGGTCAGCTGCAACGCGACAGACAAAGCCTGCGGACCGGACAGCCGGATAATGCCGACACCACCACGACCTGCCGGTGTCGCCTGTGCTGCAATGGTGTCGCTGTGAGGTTGAATCTGCATAACGGAAAACCGCAGGTAGAATGAAAACCGGCGCCAGAGGCGCCGGAATTTTTATTTTTTGTCCCCGGCCTCGATGGCCCGGGTGATAAGCCACTGTTGCAGGATCGACAAGGTATTGTTGGTCACCCAGTACAACACCAAACCCGCCGGGAAGAACAGGAACATCACCGTGAAAATCACCGGCATGAACTTCAGCACCTTGGCCTGCATCGGATCGGGCGGTGCCGGATTCAGTAATTGCTGCACGTACATGGTGCCGCCCATGATCAATGGCAGCACGAACCAGGGATCCATTACCGCCAGATCGCGGATCCAGCCATAGAAAGGCGCATGCCGCAGTTCAACGCTTTCCAGCAACGCCCAGTACAGCGCCAGAAACACCGGCATCTGGATCAGAATCGGTAAACAGCCACCCAGCGGATTGATTTTCTCCTTGCGATACAGGTTCATCATTTCCTGCGACATGCGCTGGCGATCCTCGCCATACTGTTCTTTCAACCGTGTGAGCAACGGCTGCACCTTGCGCATCTTCGCCATGGAGCGATAGCTGATGGCCGACGGATACAGGAAGATCAGCTTCACCACCACCGTGAGCAGAATGATGGCAACACCCCAGTTACCGGTCAGCGCGTGGAATTTTTCCAGCGTCCAGAACAGCAGTTTGGAAATGAAAAACAGCGGGCCGTAATCGATGGCCAGATCCAGACCCTTGTCTGGTAGCAATGCTTCCAGGTTCTTCTGGATTTTCGGGCCGGCATAAAAACGCGCGTTGAATTCATGCTGGCTGCCCGGCGCTACCGTAACGGCGCTGCCGGTGAAACTGATAATGTAGTTGTCACGTCCTGGCACCTTGCGGGTATTGTAGTGATAGGTGTTTTGCTGGTCGGGAATCCACGCACTCAAAAAGTAGTGCTGGATCATGGCCAGCCAGCCACCACTGATGGACTTGCTCAGCGGCGACTGCACCATGTCTTCAAAGGTCAGCTTGTTATAGGGTTTCTCACTATCCCAATACGCCACGCCCAAATAGGTTGGCAGACCAAACGCTGCGCTATTCTGGGTGCCCGGATCCGGTGACCCATCACGCTGGATCTGACCGTAGAACGCACCCTGCCACGGATTGGCGCCCTGGTTATCGATACGCGTCACGATGCCCACATCGTATTGTCCCCGGGCAAAACGGAACGATTTGGTAATCAGGGCTCCCGTGTCCTGCTGGAATTGCAGATCCACCACCAGATCATCACCTTCCATGACATAGCGACTTTGCGCACTGGCATAACGGGGCCGGCCACTGGCGGCACTGTCGGGACCATTGGCACCGATCAAACCACTCTGGGCAATATAAGTGTGGATACCATCCTGCCGTAACAGCTCGATAGGCACCTCGGGTTGATCGATATTGAGCGGGAACGCTTTCAGCGCTACCCGCACGATGTCACCACCCACCGGATCCAGCGATACCTGCAATACATCTGTCTCCACGTCGATCAATGTCGTGGCGGGAGCCGGTGTGGCGGCAGGTGGTGTAGCGGTCGTCCCGTTGGCTGCCGGCGCCTGAGGCACATCGGCAGATGCCGTCGCATCCGCAGGCGTCACCGGTACCTGGCCGTCCTGTGGATAAGATTGTGGAGAAGTCTGCACCTGGGCAGTGGGTGGCTGCATGTAATCTTTTTGCCACTGCAGAATCATCAGGTATGACACAACCGCGAGGGCTGCAATGAGTAGGGTACGTTGCCAGTCCATCTTCACATTCTTACTGTTGCGGGGGAGGGTTTGCGGAATCGGAGTCGCGGGTTCCCGGCACCGGATCATAGCCGCCGGGATGCCAGGGGTGGCACTTGGACAGCCGCCGCAAGGTTAACAGGCCACCGCGGCCAACGCCATAGCGTTCGATCGCTTCCTGGGCATAACAGGAACAGCTGGGGTGAAAGCGGCAATGGGGTGCCATCAATGGACTGATGGCATTGCGATAGACAGCAAGAAGTGCCAGTGCCAGGTGCTTGAACATGGGATGGCCCTCAGGCGGAATCAGGAGGCATCACAGTGTGCGACAGCGCTAGCCGTTTGACCAGTCGGGGCCAGGCTTGATCGAGCGCCGCCCGCAATTCGACTGAACTGATCTGGGCCGCTCCGGAGCGAGCCATAACAATCAGATCGATACCCTGCAACATCAGCTGGTGATGACGGAACGATTCCCGCACGACGCGTTTGAAGCGATTGCGCTGTACTGCGAGTTTGAGATGTTTCTTGGCTGCGATCAGACCGAGTCGGCCTGGGGAGGAGGCAGCCACCCGATGGGCAAGAAGAAGAAAAGCCGGGTGGCTGGTCTTGGCATCGACATGATCGAATACCAACGTATAATCAGCCGCATTGAGCAGACGCTGCTGGCGCTTGAACGCGAGGGGTTTCACGCAGCAGCGGTAATCACTACACCGTCAGGCGCTTGCGGCCTTTGGCACGACGACGAGCCAGAACTTGACGGCCGTTTTTGGTAGCCATACGGGCACGGAAGCCGTGGACGCGCTTGCGCTTCAGGTTGCTGGGCTGGAATGTTCTTTTCATGGCAATTCACTTCGCTAAGGGTGGGCGTCGCTCGCAGGCACCGGCTGCAAGCCAGGGAAAAAAGAGGCGCAATTCTATGGTTAAGGGCGTTGGGTGTCAATCGATGGTTGATCGGGATCTACCGGGTCGGTTTCAGCTTGTTCACAGCTCGTAATAACAAAATGAAAGATTAGAAAAGAATTTTTATGGTGATTGTTATTATGTTGATAGTTTCTGTGGATAACGTTATTTAATTAATTAAATTCAGTGAGTTAGTTCATTAATAACTATGTGGTATAAAAATGTATTGGTTGATGATGAGTCATACGATGAATTGTGGATAACTGTCATCGCTCAGTTATACCCGGTTTGGTCACCAGGCAATGAGCCCCTTCATACAAGCTTTTTCCACAGAACGCTTTCAATATAAAAAGACGTTGATACCCGGGGGAAAAATTATTGGCCAGGGCTGTGGATAAGTCATTGGGGGGGGTATATCATCACCGGCTCATTTGATTGAACCATAACGACTATTTTGGGGTTGGCGACGTGGGAAACGCCCTTTGGCACCAATGCCTTGATCGCTTGCAAGCTGAGTTACCCTCGCAGCAATTCAACATGTGGATCCGCCCGCTCCAGGTGGAAGTGGATGGATCCCAGTTGCGCCTGCTTGCGCCCAACCGGTTTGTACTGGACTGGGTGAACGAGAAATTCCTGGCGCGCATATCGGAATTGATGAAAGAGCTGGACAGCGGCGACAGCCCTTTCCAGATCAGCCTGGCCATTGGATCGCGCCAGGTACCCAAGCCGGCTGCTGCGCCCGCTGTTGTGGGTACTTCCACTGGCCGCTCCGGGCGTTCGGTAACCGTGGTTGAGCAACAGCCAGCGGACGAGCCCGAGTCAGGCAAACCGCCCGCCAGATCCAGCATTGTGCGGGAAGTGGATGTGGTGGGCAGCATCAAGCACAAGACCAACCTCAATACCCAGTTTACGTTTGACAGCTTCGTCGAAGGCAAATCCAACCAGTTGGCCCGAGCGGCCGCGACCCAGGTGGCCGAGAATCCCGGCCAAGCCTACAACCCGCTGTTTCTGTACGGCGGTGTCGGCTTGGGCAAAACCCACCTGATGCATGCGGTGGGCAATTTCATGATGGCGCAGAACCCCAATGCCAAGGTGGTGTACCTGCATTCAGAACGGTTCGTGGCGGACATGGTGAAGGCGCTGCAGATCAACGCGATCAATGAGTTCAAGCGTTTCTACCGCTCGGTGGATGCCCTGCTGATCGACGATATCCAGTTCTTTGCCGGCAAGGAGCGCTCCCAGGAAGAGTTCTTCCACACCTTTAATGCGTTGCTGGAAGGCGGTCAGCAGATGATTCTGACCTGCGACCGTTATCCCAAGGAAATCAGCGGCGTTGAAGAGCGTCTGAAAAGCCGCTTCGGTTGGGGTCTCACTGTTGCTGTAGAACCGCCGGAGCTGGAAACCCGCGTTGCCATATTGATGAAGAAAGCCGATGAGGCGCGCATCGTGTTGCCTGATGAAGCAGCGTTCTTCGTCGCCCAGCGTATCCGCTCGAACGTGCGTGAACTGGAGGGTGCCCTGAAGCGCCTGATTGCCAATGCCCATTTCACCGGCAAGCCCATCACACTGGATTTTGTCAAAGAGTCGCTGAAGGATCTGCTGGCCCTGCAGGAAAAGCAGGTAAGCATTGATAACATTCAAAAAATCGTCGCCGAGTATTTTAAAATCAAGCTGTCGGATATATTGTCGAAGCGGCGCAGTCGTTCGGTCGCGCGGCCCCGTCAGATGGCGATGGCCCTGGCGAAGGAATTGACTAACCACAGCTTGCCGGAAATCGGCGAGGCGTTTGGCGGGCGTGACCATACCACCGTGTTGCACGCCTGCCGCAAGATCAAGGAACTGCGGGAATCCAGTTCCGATGTGCGCGAAGACTATACCAACTTACTCCGCTCACTCACTTCGTGAGTTAGTACTTGCTAACATTGGGATGCGAATATGAATTTCTCCATCGAAAGGGAAAAGCTGTTGAAGCCACTGCAGCAGGTGGTGGGTGTGGTGGAAAGGCGACAGACGTTGCCGGTTTTATCGAATGTCTTGATGGTGGTGGATGGAGATACGCTGGCACTGACCGGAACCGACCTGGAGGTCGAACTGGTGGCGCGCATCGGCCTCGAACAGTCCTTTTCCCATGCAGAAATCACCGTTCCGGCAAAAAAGTTGCTGGATATCTGCAAATCACTGCCGGAAGAAAGTCAGATCCAGTTCATCCTCGAAGACCAGAAGCTGCTGATCAAGGCCGGACGCAGCAAGTTCAGTCTGGCCACTCTGCCGGCGAATGAGTTCCCCAATCTGGAAGATGCGGTTGGCCAGGTCAGTTTCTCGATGAATCAGGGTTATCTCAAGTCCGTCATCGATCGTACGGCCTTCGCCATGGCGCAACAGGATGTGCGGTTCTACCTCAATGGCATGCTGTTCGAAGTATCTACCAATCTGCTGCGTACCGTGGCGACCGACGGCCATCGCCTGGCCCTGTGCAAGGCGCAGATCCAATGTGAGGTGGAGAAGCCGTTTCAGTCCATTGTGCCGCGCAAGGGCGTGCTGGAGCTGGCCAAGCTGTTCAGCGATGTGGATGCCGATATATCCATCGCGTTGAGTGGTAATCATATTCGGGTGGAGAGTGCAGATCTGCGGTTTACGTCCAAGCTGATCGACGGAAAGTTCCCCGATTATGAGCGGGTGCTACCCAAGCAAGGTGACAAGAACGTGCTGGCGGACAAGACCGAGATGCGGCAGTGCTTTTCCCGGGTGGCGATTCTGTCCAATGAGAAATATCGTGGTGTGCGGTTGCGACTGGAAAGCGGCAATCTGACCACCGTTGCCAATAACCCCGAGCAGGAAGAGGCAGAGGAATCCATCAATGTGGATTACCAGGGTGGTGAGCTCGAGATTGGCTTTAACGTCAATTACCTGCTGGACGTGCTGAATGTTATTCGCAGCGACACCGTGAAGTTGCAGCTGGCTGACTCCAATAGCAGTGCGTTGGTGACGGATGCGGAAGACGATAGCGCCAGCTATGTGGTCATGCCGATGCGGCTCTAGTGCTGAATGTACCTATCCCATCTGGAGGTGACGCATGTGCGGAACCTCCTTTCTTTGCACATCGAACCTCATTCCGGCATCAATTTCGTTGTGGGCGCCAACGGCAGTGGTAAAACCAGCCTGCTGGAGGCGATTTCCATGCTCTCGCGGGGCCGCAGTTTCCGCACGCCGCAGATTCGTAAGGTCATCAGCCATGAGCATCGCGATCTGACAGTGTTCGGTCAGTTGGCGGTTGACGGTGAATCCCCGCAGCACCGGATTGGTATTCGGCGCACCTCGGGCGGTGAGACACTGGCCAAAATTGATGGTGAGCGCAAGGATCGCCTGTCTGATTTGGCATTGATGCTACCGACAGTAGATGTCGAGTCCAGTTCGTTCGAGCTGGTCGATGGCGGTCCATCGGTGCGCAGGGAGTTGCTGGACTGGGGATTGTTCCACGTGGAACATCGATTTCTGGAGGTATGGAAGCGTTATCGTACAGCACTGGAACAACGCAATGCACTGCTCAAGGCGGGTGATGGTCCTGCGTTGAAGCAATCACTGCTCTATTGGGACTCGCAGTTGGCGGAGCACGGGCACGCCCTGGATTCACTTCGTCAGGACTATTTTGACAAGTTTGCTGTAACGCTTAGTGCGCTGGCTGAAAGGTACCTGGGACTCATGTCGATCACCGTCCAGTATCTTCCGGGTTGGAACCAGTTACATTACCCATCGCTGCTGGCCTGTCTGCAGCAGAATCGTGGCGCTGAGCTGGAAAAAGCCCGTAGCCTCTACGGCCCTCACCGCGCCGACCTGGAGATTCGCTGGGAAGGTCAGCCTGCTCGGGATATATGCTCCAGAGGGCAGAAAAAGCTGGTAATATATGCAGTTAGGCTTGCACAGGTCGTCATGTACCAGCAGGCTAGAGGCAGTACCCCTATTCTGCTGCTGGATGACCTGCCGGCAGAGCTGGATAAGAGCAACATCGAAAGGGTTTCGCGGTTTTTGTGTGACTATCCCTGCCAGTCATTCATCACAGCCATCGACAAGGACATACGCGACAGCGGCCTTCTCTCCATGTTCGGTTCCCATCGGATGTTTCACGTGGAACATGGCCAGCTGATTCACGCAACTTCAACACACCCTGAGCGGAGAGAGACAACCCCTCATGTCTGATTCCAACACTTATAACTCTTCCAGTATCAAAGTTTTGAAGGGGCTGGACGCTGTCCGCAAGCGCCCGGGTATGTATATCGGCGACACCGATGACGGCACAGGCTTACACCACATGGTGTTTGAAGTGGTGGATAATTC
Organism: Pseudomonadales bacterium; assembly: GCA_020062665.1. Classification (GTDB taxonomy): domain Bacteria; phylum Pseudomonadota; class Gammaproteobacteria; order Pseudomonadales; family Ketobacteraceae; genus Ch67. Next base: position 22,089 of record JAGUVW010000010.1, on the reverse strand, counting down.
CATCGATGAAGCATTGGCCGGCCACTGTACCGAGATTCGGGTAGTGATCCATACCGACGAGTCCATTCGGGTGACCGACAACGGCCGGGGCATCCCGGTGGACATTCACCCGGAGGAAGGCCGTTCCGCCGCCGAAGTGATCATGACGGTGCTACACGCGGGCGGAAAGTTTGACGACAACTCCTACAAAGTTTCCGGCGGTCTCCATGGCGTAGGTGTTTCGGTGGTTAACGCGCTGTCCACTCAGCTGAAGCTGACAATCCGGCGGGAAGGCCACGTATGGGAGCAGATTTACCGCCATGGCGTGCCGGATGAGGCCCTGAAAGTCGTCGGTGACACGGATGCGACCGGCACTGAGGTGCACTTTCACCCTTCCCCGGAAACCTTTACCAATATCAAATTTTCCCACGATATTCTGGCGCGCCGCCTGCGGGAGCTGTCGTTCCTGAACTCAGGCGTGCGCATCGTTTTGTTTGATGAACGCACGGGTCAGGAAGATGTTTTCCAGTATGAAGGTGGCTTGAGCGCCTTCGTCGAGTATCTGAACCAGAACAAAACACCCCTGAACAGGGTGTTCTACTTCAACGGTCAACGGGATGATCAGGGCATTACGGTGGAAGTGGCGCTGCAATGGAATGATTCCTACCAGGAAAACATTTACTGCTACACCAACAACATCCCCCAGCGGGACGGTGGAACTCACCTGGCGGGTTTCCGCGCGGCCCTCACCCGCTGTCTGAACAGCTACATGGACAACGAAGGCCTACAGAAGAAGCACAAGGTAGCTACCAGTGGTGATGATGCCCGGGAAGGCCTGACAGCCATTGTGTCTGTGAAAGTGCCAGACCCCAAGTTCTCGTCCCAGACCAAGGACAAGCTGGTGTCGTCGGAAGTGAAGGCAGTGGTGGAACAGTTCATGGCCGAGCACTTGAATGACTACCTGCTGGAACACCCCAACGACGCCAAGATTATCTGCAGCAAGATCATTGATGCTGCCCGCGCCCGCGATGCTGCGCGCCGGGCACGGGAAATGACCCGTCGCAAGGGTGTGCTGGATATCGCCGGCTTGCCGGGCAAGCTGGCAGACTGTCAGGAAAAGGATCCAGCATTGTCCGAACTGTATCTGGTGGAGGGCGATTCTGCGGGCGGTTCGGCCAAGCAGGGCCGGGACCGCAAGACCCAGGCCATTCTGCCGCTCAAGGGCAAAATCCTGAACGTGGAAAAGGCCCGCTTCGACAAGATGCTGTCATCGGCGGAAGTTGGCACCCTGATCACGGCGCTGGGTTGTGGCATTGGCAAAGACGAGTTCGATATCAACAAATGTCGCTACCACCGCATCATCATCATGACGGACGCCGACGTGGATGGCAGCCACATCCGCACCCTGCTGCTGACGTTCTTCTTCCGCCAGATGTCCCAGATCATCGAGCGGGGCTATGTCTATATCGCCCAGCCGCCGCTCTACAAGATCAAGAAGGGCAAGTTCGAGCAGTATCTGAAGGATGACAGCGCACTGGATGCACACCTGACCCAGGCAGCGCTGGAAGATGCCGCTCTGCACGTGAATGCGGAGGCGCCCGGCATCAACGGTGTCGCGCTGGAGGAACTGGTAACGGCTTATCGCAACGTGTTCAGTCGCATCGACCGCTTGTCCCGCCTGTATCCGCCGTTCCTGCTGGAGCAGTTGATCTATTCCCCGGCCCTCAACGAAGAGCAGCTGAAAGAAGAGGCTGCAGTAGCGGCCTGGAGCCAGACGTTGGCCCAGCGCCTGAAGCAGTACGGTGCCGCGTCAGAGCGCTTTGAGGTGTCGGTGCTGGAGGACAGGGAGCGCAAGCTGTGGCTGCCCAAGGTCATGCACATGGCTCACGGGGTGCCCCATGATTACACGTTGAGCCGGGAATTCGTGCTGTCGGAAGACTATGCCGCCATTGTCGGATTAGGTGGTCGCCTGCAGGGATTGCTGGAGGAAGGTGCCTATATGCGGCGGGGCGACAAAACCCGCGCCATCACGGACTTCAAGGATGGCCTGGAATGGCTGCTGACGGAGTCTCGCAAGGGCCACACGATCCAGCGCTACAAGGGTCTGGGTGAGATGAACCCGGAGCAGCTGTGGGAAACCACCATGGATCCCAATACCCGGCGCATGTTGCGGGTCAATATCGAGGATGCCATTGCCGCCGACCAGATCTTCACCACTCTGATGGGCGACAACGTTGAACCGCGGCGTGACTTTATCGAGACCAACGCCCTTAACGTGTCGAACCTCGATATCTGACCTTCAAACAATCACGCGAAGCCACCAAAGGCCGTTCCCTTCCGGGTGCGGCCTTTTCATTTTCTGATGTGAACAAAATAGCGAAGATTGCTGACGATCGGTGGCAACGCCGCGGAATACAAGGGGTTCAGCGCTGAAAACCTGTGGATAACTCTGGGGACAATTGTTGGATGAGTGGATGAAACAAAACTGCCCGATTGATTAACTGAAGAGTGCCGACAAGCTAAAAAAGTAAGTGAGCACCAACAACCGGCTGGACAGGCATGGGCTATCAGGCATTCAGTATCGCGGAAATCCGACAATAGGCCTCAGCGAGCGACCAGCTTCTTCTTTTCCGTGTTGATCCAGGTTTCCAGTTGCTGATTCAGTTCCTTCGGTGAGCGTCCGTTGGTGGGAATGGGTGCGCCCACCCGAATGGTAATGGTGCCAGGAATCTTCTGCAGGCTATGCGCTGGCCAATGGGCGCCGGCATTGTGCACCAGCGGCAGTACCGGCACGCCCGCCTTGCAGGCCAGCATGGCGGCGCCGGGAAAGTGGCTGCGCTCTTCATCCACAGCTACCCGCGTTCCCTCGGGGAAAATCACCACATTGACGCCCTGAGCCAGCAGGGCCTGGCCCTGGCGCAGGATTTCCTTGAGGGCGTTCTGCTTGCGACTGCGATCAATGACGATGGGGCGTCCCAACAGCAGCAGCCAGCCGAATACGGGTATGAAGGTCAGTTCTTTCTTGAGCACGGCGGACAGCGGCAGGAACAGGTACGCCAGCACGAAGGTTTCCCAGGTGCTCTGGTGATTGCTGACCAGCACAAAGGGGCCTTTGGGAATGTTCTCTCTACCTTCGATCCGGTAACGAATTCCGCAAGTGAGTGCTAACAGACCCTGCACCATGCGGGGAAGAAGGGTTAGAAAGCGCAGTCGTTGCGGAAACGGCAGAAAAGGGGCCACCACCAGACCCGGCAATCCAAACAACAAGACGCTGAGGGCATACGTCAGGTTGAATACCACGCCCCGAATGTAATTCATCGTTGCCTTCCACTCCTTCCTGTTCGGCTGGCGGTGAGGCGCGGCTTATGCGCCCCCTTGAAGCGTTTCACCTTACTGCAGCTCACCAATGTCAGCGATCGCCAGGAACAGCTGCTGCAGCGAGGCCAGCAGTGCCAGGCGATTGTTGCGCACCGCCGCATCGTCGACGTTCACCATGACCTTGTCGAAGAAAGCGTCCACCGGTTCCTTGAGGGCGGCCAGGGCCAGCAGACGGCTTTCGTAGTCGTCGCTGGCGGCGGTGGCTGCCTGTAGCTTGGTGACGGCGTCGGCCAGCGCCTTTTCTTCGGCTTGTTGCAACAGCGCGGAATTCAGTGCGGGCAAGGGCGCGCTGCTGTCACGCTTGGCGAGGATGTTGCCCACGCGTTTGTTGGCGGCGGCGAGCGCGGCGGATTCCGGCTGGGCTTTGAAGATCCGCACGGCCTCGGCGCGGCGCCAGAAATCAAGGGGTTTTGTGGGATTCACCGCTTGCACCGCTTTCACGATATCGACGCTGATGCCCTCTTCCTGGAACCAGCTTTGGTAGCGGCCGTTCATGAAGGCGAGGAAATCGGTTTCGACACTGGTGTTGGTGAGTTTGCCGCCGAACAGCTGGATGGATTGTTTAGCCAGTTGCACCAGATCCAGATCCAGCTCGCGGCCGACGATGATACGCAGCGCACCGAGAGCGGCGCGACGCAGAGCGAAGGGATCGCGGTCGCCGGTGGGATGTTTGCCGATGCCAAGGATGCCGATCAGGGTGTCGATCTTGTCGGCGATGGCCACCGCCTGGCCGGTTTTGGTTTGCGGCAGCACGTCGCCGGAAAAACGCGGCTGGTACTGTTCGTTCAGGGCCAGTGCGACTTCTTCGGGTTCGTTGTCGTGACGGGCATAGTAGGTGCCCATGATGCCCTGCAGTTCGGGGAATTCACCGACCATTTCAGTGGCGAGGTCGCATTTACACAACAGGCCGGCACGTTCGGCGTTTTTAATGTCGCCGCCGATTTGTTGGGCGATGAAGCCGGCCAGTCTGGAAGTGCGCTCGGCTTTTTCAAACTGGGTGCCCAGCTCCGCCTGGAACACCACGGTTTTCAGCCGCTCGTTGCGCTGTTCCAGTTTTGATTTCTTGTCCTGATTGAAAAAGAATTCAGCGTCGGTGAGGCGCGGTCGTACGACTTTTTCGTTGCCGGCGACGATATGCTGCGGCGCGGAACTTTCGATATTCGCAACCGTGATGAAACGGTTTTTCAATTTGCCGTTGGTGTCGAGCAGGCAGAAATATTTCTGGTTGTCCTGCATGGTGGAGATCAGGGCTTCCTGCGGCACGGCGAGGAAACGTTCCTCGAACGAGCACACCAGCGGCACCGGCCATTCCACCAGCGCGGTGACTTCGTCGAGCAGGGATTCGGGCACGATGGCCCGGCCGTTTTCGGCCTTGGCCAGTTCATTCACTTTCTGCAGAATCTGCGCACGGCGTTCGGCAAAATCGGCGATCACCCAGCCGGCGCGCAGGTCTTCCAGATAGGCGGCGGGCGAGGAAATGCGCACGGTCGCGGGATGATGGAAGCGGTGGCCACGGGATTCACGACCGGCTTTCTGCGCGAGGATTTCGCAATCCACCACTTCGTCGCCCAGCAGCATGACGAGCCATTGGGTAGGACGCACGAATTCGACGCGAGAGGCGCCCCAGCGCATGCGTTTGGGAATCGGCAATTGATCGAGTGAAGTCGAAACGATTGCCGGCAACAATTCTTTTGCATCGCTGCCCTTCACTTCCTTCACGTAGCGCAGACGCTCGCCGCTGGTGTCGAGGTCACTCAGCTCGACGCCGTTCTTTTTGGCGAAACCGAGTGCCGCTTGCGTGGGATTACCGGATGCATCGAACGCGGCCTTTTTCGGCGGACCATCGATGGCGACGGTGCGATCCGGCTGACGGGTGGCGAGTGCTTTCACGCGCACAGCCAGGCGACGGGGCGCGGCAAACCATTGCGCGTCGGTATGAGACAGGCCAGCGGCATCCAGACCTTTGACGATACCGTCGCGGAAACTCTCGGCCAGATTCTTCAGCGCTTTCGGCGGCAGTTCCTCGGTGCCCAGTTCCACCAGAAAATCCAGATGGTTCATGCCGCGTCTCCTTCTTTGGCCAGTTTCGCCAGCACTTCGTCGCGCAGAGTCGCCGGTGCCATGGGGAAGCCAAGACGGGCACGCGCCTGCAGATAACTCTGCGCGATGTTCCGGGCCAACGTACGCACGCGCAGGATGTAACGCTGGCGCTCGGTGACGGAAATGGCGCGGCGGGCGTCGAGCAAATTAAACGTGTGGGAGGCTTTCACCACCATTTCATAAGCCGGCAGCGGCAGATTTTTTTCCATCAGGGCATTCGATTCGCTTTCGTAGAAATCAAACAGCTCGAACAGTTTGGGCACGTTGGCGTGTTCGAAGTTGAAGGTGGACATCTCCACTTCATTCTGGTGGAACACGTCGCCATAGGTGACCTTGCCGAAGGGGCCGTCGGTCCAGATCAGGTCGTAGACGGAATCGACGCCTTGCAGATACATGCACAGACGCTCGAGGCCGTAGGTGATTTCGCCGGTGACGGGATAGCATTCGACGCCGCCCACCTGCTGGAAGTAGGTGAACTGGGTGACTTCCATGCCGTTGAGCCAGACTTCCCAGCCCAGGCCCCAGGCGCCCAGTGTGGGTGATTCCCAGTTGTCTTCCACGAAACGCACGTCATGCACGCTGGTGTCGATGCCAAGCAGGCGCAGGGATTGCAGGTACAGATCCTGGATGTTGGACGGCGATGGTTTCAGCACCACCTGGAATTGATAGTAGTGCTGCAGGCGGTTGGGGTTTTCGCCGTAGCGGCCGTCGGCGGGGCGGCGGCTGGGTTGCACGTAGGCGGCGTTCCAGGTTTCCGGGCCGATGGCGCGCAGGAAGGTGGCGGTGTGAAACGTGCCGGCGCCCATTTCCATGTCGTAGGGTTGGACGACGACGCAGCCCTGGGAGGCCCAGAAATTCTGCAGCGTGAGGATCAGTTCCTGAAAGGTCAGGCCCTTGCCGATGGGGGTTGTCTGGCTCATGGAAAACCTTGGTTCGCTTTGCTGTGGTGGGGCGTCTGACAGGTGCCACTAATGCCGGCAGTGCGGACGTGGTATTGCGTTTCCGGACACGCTTCAAGCCCATCCATGGGACGCTCAACAGCGGCCATCCATGGCCGCTGATGGTCCGGAAACGCAATACCACGCCCACCCAGCCTGGTTGGGAGCGGCCTCACGCCCAAAGCGCAGCATTATAACGTGAAGTGGTGACGGATTGGGGGATGGAGAGCGGCTTTCTGGGGAATGGTGGAAACGGAGCGTTACTGCGGCAGATGCAGGGTCACACAGGCACCACCCAGCCGGTCGCTCTTACCCAGACGGATCTGGCCGCAGCGCTCGCCTTCCTGCTGCAGCCCCAGCAGGCGCTGGGCAAAATAAAGTCCCAGCCCGGTGGAGCTGGAACCCGCCTTCACCACACCCTGGCTGATGGGCTGTTCCAGCATGGCCGGGGGAAAGCCGGCGCCGTCGTCGTGCACGGCGATCAGCAGCTCGCCGGGCTGCCGATCCGCCGTCAGCAGCACCCGCTTTACCTGCTCTTTCACCGCGTTGTAGATCGCAGTGTCGAGCACGATGCTGACGATACCGGCGTCGAAAAAGGCGGTGAGCTCATCATCACACTCGAAGTCCATCTGCACATTGTGCGCGGCTGCGGTGCTGGCATGGCGCGCGACTTTTTCTTCGAGAAAATCCAGCAGGAATTGCTGATCCACGTTGGCGCTGGCGCCCTCGCCCAGGGTTTTGTAGCTGGCGAGGATGCGCATCAGTTCACTGCCGATGAACTGCGCCTCGCTCTTGATGGTGTCAACGTTGTGCTGGTGTTCGCTGCTCAACGGCAGGCTGGCCAGCAGCTGGTCGAGCTGGGAATACAGCAGGCCAAAGCGGTTCTTGATTTCGTGAATGCCGGCGGCCAGCAGATCGCTGGCAAGGCGGCTGTCATCCGGCGGCGGCATTGGAATTCTGCTCCGCCCACTGCAGACGCAGTTTTTCCAGGGTGGGATAACGGGGATCGCTGGCGTTCATGCCTTCCAGCGCCTTGAACAGTTCGTTGGCCATGCCGAGTATCTCGGTGGAGCGGCCGCCCTGCCGGTACAGGCCGATGACAGCCCTCAACGCCAGCAGCTGGGAATCGATGTCGCTCACGTCGATCCGCGCGGCTTTGTACAGCAGCTCGAAGGCTTCCTCGAATTCGTCGCGCTCGAGCAGTTCCTGGCCGCGCTTGCGCAGCAACTCGGCGCGCTCTGCCGGCCGCTTCGACAGGTGGAAATCCAGGATGCGGTAGTAGTTGGTCTGCAGGCGCCGGTTGCTGGCAAACTGCTTGAGCAGACCATTGCCGTACGCCATGGCGCTGGGTTCGTCCTCGAACTGCAGCTTGACGGTGAACAGATCCAGCTTGTCATCCAGCGTCAGGACGCTTTCATCCTTCACCATCGACAGCGCGGCGCGGTAGGCCAGCTTGCCTTCCACTTCGCGGCCGCTGTTGAACAGGGTCTGGGCTTCCACCAGCGCGCTCTTGAACGTCTGCTGGATGTTGAGGGGAAATTCGGTCTTGGCCTGTTCCAGCAGCGACATGGCTTCGCTGGTGGCGAGCTTCTGGTCGCGCATGCTGCCGTGCTTGATTTTCGGCTGCATGGATTTGGCGTAGCGAATCAGGATGTCGGCGCTGCGGAACACGGAATTCTTGGCCAGGCTGTGCGCCTTGCGGCAGGCCTTGTACAGGGTGTCGGTGTCGCCGTTCAGTTCCGCCAGACGCGCGAGTTCCTGCTGGCGCAGCACGGATTTGGGCGAGGTCTCCACCGCCTTGTCCAGCACGGCCTGGGCGGCCTTGATCTTGCCCTGGGCTTCCAGCACTTTTGCCAGCCAGTCGAAGGCTTCCACGTATTGCGCTTTGGTATTGGCCAGGGCTTCGAGCAGCTTTTGTGCCTCGTCGTACTGGCCCTGCAGGTACAGCACCTTGCCCATGCCGAGCATGGCCCAGGCCACCCGCTTGATGCCGAGCACGGTGTCGTAGATGTCGCGGGCTTCGTCGATGCGGTTTTCGTTCAGCAGCAGCTTGCCCTTGATGCGGTAGGCCGGCAGCGCGAATTTGGGATTTTCCACCGCTAGCCGGTTGCAGGCTTCCAGCGCGCCGTTGATGTCCTTGCGGTCGATGGCCTTGTTGATGTCCTGGTACACGTCCTTGGTGCGGATGATGCGGTTGAGCCGGGTGCGCAGGATTTCCAGGGTCACCGGCTTGGTGATGTAGCCGTCGGGTTCGAATTCCAGGGCGCCCATCACCATTTCCATTGTCTGGGCGGCGGTAACCAGGATGTACACGGTGGAGGCGGGAATCAGGTTGGAATGGCGGACTTCTTCCAGGATCTGCTGGCCGTCCTTGCCGCGCCCCAGTTCGTAGTCGGAAAAGATGATGTCGTATTGGTTGAAGGCCAGCTTCGCCAGGGCTTCTTCCCCGTTGTTGACGGTCTCCATGGACTGCACACCCAGGCTGGCCAGCATGGATTTCATGGTGGAGCGCATTTCTGCCAGATCTTCGATGATCAGCACTTTTTTCTTGTGGTAAGGAATCAGATCCAGCGCCATGGCCGCTACGGGTTCGTCCTGAGTCAATCAACACTTATTCGTTAAGTGTAGGTGTTTTGAGCGGCTGCGCCAGAAAGGGTCATGCGGGCTGCTGGGCGATGAGGTGGGCGCGGTCGCGATCGCCCAGGGTGAGCGTGCCGGCGGCGGCGTCCTCGCGGTAGAAGCGCACGTGCAGAGAGGGAAAAAGACGCAGCAACTCGTTGGGCTGCAACAGGAATTCCGGGTTGGACGGGCCGCTGGCGGAACGCTTGCCGGCGCACCAGGTGGAATAGAACAGCAGGCCGCCGGGGCGCAGGGCTGCGCTGATGGCCGGGCAGATCGGGCGGAACAGGAAATCCGTCACCACGATCAGGTCGAAACTGCGCGGTGGCGGCGGGTCGGCTTCCACATCCCGCTGCCGGGTGGTGACGGTGAGGCCCTGGTCGGCCGCGCGTTCATTCAGACGCTGCAGGGCGACAGCAGAAATGTCCCAGCCCTGGGTGGACAGGCCGTGCTGCGCCAGTAGCAGCGTGTTGGCACCCAGGCCACAGGCCAGGTCGAGGGCATTGCCGCCGGCGGGCAGCAGGTGCAGATGTTCAGCCAGTATGGGCGCGGGATTGCCGGGGCCGGAGGCTTCCCGGTAGCGGCGATCCCACTTGTCAGCAGAGGTCAGGGAATCAGAATTCAAGGGCGAGGGCCAGCCGTTCCGCCTGCCGGGCCATGAAACGGTCGATTTCCTGCTGGCGCCGGGGGCTGGGGCTTTCGCCGTCGTGGTAGCGGCACATCTCCATGGCCAGGCGCTTGGCGCGGGCGGCCTGTTCCGGCCGATCAAGGGTGGCGGCCAGGCGGTAAAGCTGCAGGGCGCACAGCTCGAACTGGGTGCGGCTGTCCTCGGTGTCGATGCCCTGCTCCCAGAACTTGTTCTGCAGCCGGGTCATGGCGCGATCGCTGCGGTTGGCGCGGGCGTCCTGCTGGCCTTTGTCCCAGGCATCCCGCAGGGGCTTTTCCTCGAACGGGTTGCGGCGCAGGCGTTCGGGATCGAAATCGAACTGGCCCAGGGCGAACGCAACGGCTTCGGCCTTGGCGCGGGCGGCGTGCATCTGCTCCACGGTGTCGGCCTGGTACTGGGCCAGCAGCAGCTGGGCCTGGGCGTTGCACACCTGCAGGGCGCGATGGGCGGAATCGGTGATGGTTTGATCGATACTGCGGGATTCGAAGGTTTGGGTGCAGGCCGCGTCGAACAGGTCTTCTTCCTTGGAAAAGAAGGCCAGATCCGCCGGCTCGATGGTCATGAACGCTGCTTCTGTCACCTGTGTTCCCTCTGTTTTCCGTGCCGATGAGGCTGAGTCTTATAGACCCGGCAGTCTACTGCTTCCCCCAAAGATTGTATTGACAGAAATTGTCACATCAAGGTTACAGACATTACCACTTTCCCGATGGTTCCGTTACTGGCCACGTCGGCCATCGCCTGCTCGGCCTGGGTGATGGGATAGCGGGCGTGGATGATCGGGCGGAAGCGACCGGTGCTGAAACCGGGCCAGACCTCGGTGCGCAAACGGGCGATCAGATCGGCCTTGCTGGCGTCGGAGCGGCTGCGCAGGGTGGAGCCCACCACCCGGATGCGTTTCACCAGCAGGCGGCCGATGTCCAGGGGCGCGCTGCGGCCACCCATCAGGCCGATGATCACCAGATGACCGTCGCTGGCCAGCAGGCGGATGTTCTGTTCGAAGTAGTTGCCGCCCACGGGATCGAGAATGGTGTGCACGCCCTCGCTGCCGGCCCAGGCTTTCACGGCGCTTTCGAAATCGCCCCCGGTGCGCAGATGACCGGCGCTGGCGCCCAGTTGCAGGCAGGTGTCCAGCTTGTGCTGATCCCCCACGGTGACGAACACCGGATTGCCCAGGGCCTGGCACAATTGGATGGCGGCGGTTCCCACGCCACTGGCGCCGGCATGCAGCAGCACTTTCTGGCCCGGCTGGGTGTGGGCTTCCATGTAAATGTTGAGGAAGGCGGTGGCGAACACTTCCGGCAGGGCCGCCGCCTGTTCGAAGCTGAAGCCGGCAGGAACGGGGAGCACATGGCGGGCGGGACAGACCACGGTTTCCGCGTAGCCGCCGCCGGCCAGCAGGGCGCAGACCTTGTCGCCCACTTTCCACTGCGCCACATTTGCCCCCAGCGCGCTGATCTCGCCGGCGCATTCCAGGCCGAGGATGGTGCTGGCCCCCGGCGGCGGCGGATAGAGCCCGGCCCGCTGCATCAGATCGGCGCGGTTGATGGCGGTGGCGTGCACGCGGATGGCCACGTCATCGGGGCCGGGTGTGGGTGTCGGCACCTCTTCCCAGTGCAGGCTCTTGTCGGCGTGGATGACGATGGCTTTCATGCGGCTGTTTTCTTCATGCGGTTGTTGGCTTCACGATAACTTCGTTACGATAACTTCGTTACGAGTCGGATTCCTTGATCAGGCCCAGTTCGGTGTAGCGCTTGCGCTCGTGCTCGGCGTAGTTGATCCACTGCTGGGCCTGGCGGCTGCGGGATTCCACCGGCAGCACCTGCTGGAAGGCGTAGATGGCGCGATCGAACTGGTGCAGGTTGAGATAGGTCTGGCCCAGCATCAGCCAGAGTGTATCACGCTGCTTGCCGCCGCCTTTGTTGAGCGCGGTTTCCAGTGCTTCAGCGGCTTCTTGCCAGCGCGCCAGCTGGAACAGGGCGTTGCCGAGCAGGGCATCGGTTTCACCGTCTTTCGCCTGTGCGGCAGCTTTTCTCAGCGGGGCAATGGCCTTGTCGAATTCTTGTGCCACGGTGTAACAGGAGGCCAGGAAGCGCAGGTTTTTCTCGCTCGGCCGGATCAGGTTTTTGCGCAGGCCTTCTTCCAGAATCTGCGCGGCGCGATAGGGTACTTTTTCGCTGTAGTAAACGTTGGCCAGGGACAGGTACTGGGTCTCGCTGTTGAGCAGCTGACGCCGCTCGGCTACCGCCAGCGTGGCGAGATAATTGTCCATCTGATCGAGCTGGCCGAAGGCGCTGGCCAGTGCCAGCCAGTAATCGGTTTTCGGATACCAGCGCAGCAGCATCTTCAGGGTGTCGATGCGGTCGCGGGCTTCGTCCAGTTGCGCCAGGCTGGCCTGCAGCAGCGACAGCCAGGCTTCCTTGGGCCGCTGCTGCCGGGTCTGCGCCGACGCAATGGCTGCATTGAGCTGCTGCACGGCGTTCTGGAAGCGGCCCAGCTGGTAGTGGCACTGGGCTGTCCACACCCGCACGTCCTCGGTGCCGCTCTGGGCGTGTGTCAGCCACTGCTCGAACACCGCCACCGCGCGCGTACAGTTGCCATCGCTCAGATACACCTGGCCCAGAATTTTGCGATTGTCCTGAGCCAGGTTGAGGGGGATGTCGAACTGCAATGCCTTTTCATACGCCTGCGCGCTCTGTTTCAGATCAGCGTTCTGGTAATGCAGATAGCCGAGCATGCTCCAGGCCAGGCCGTTTTCATAAGGCGTGTTGCCCACCTGATCGGTGAGTGCCTGCAGAATGCTGTAGGAATTCTCCCGGTGTTTCTGCTCCAGCGCGGTCTGCGCCTCGGTGAGTTTTTTCAGGAACACGGCGGACAGCGATGGCGGCGGTTCCGTCTGGGCATGTGCGAGCGCTGTCAGCAACAGGCACAACAGGACTCCGAAGCCGGCGCGCATCGTCATCATCGCTGCAACCTGAACTTGATGCGGTTCTGCACGCCGCTGACTTCCACCGGCGTGGTGCCGACAGTGCGGGGCTTGAAGCGGAAACGTTTCACCGCGCTGAGGGCCGATTCGTCGAAAATGCCGGGCGGTTCGGATTTCAGGATGCGGGGATCTTTCACCTGGCCTTCGGTGCCGATGGTGAATTCCACCAGCACCCAGCCTTCGACGCCCTGCACCAGCGCGTTGCGTGGATACTGCGGCGCCACCTGCGCGATGGGCAGGTAATCTCCGCCGCCGGCACCGATGGAAACGCCCTGCCCGGTGCCGATGCCGGTGGGCGCGTCGATGGTCATGCCGGGAATGGTAGGTGCTTCGATGCTGGCGCTGGCGAATTTTTCCATCTGCAGGCGCGCCGGCGGTGGCGCCGCGGCCGGCAGCGGCGGCGGTTCGGGCTTGAGCTCATCCAGATTCAGATCGCGGTCGCGCTTCTGGCGGATGAAATCCACCATGTTCAGGCTGACGTCGCTGGCCACCGGCTGCTGACTGATCTTGATCATGGCAATCATGATGGCGAACAGCACGAAGGTGACGACAGCGGCCAGCAGCAGCGACAGCAGATAGCGCGCCAGCATGTCAGTGCTCGCTGGCGGCGATGGAAATGGCGGCGATGCCCACCTGCCGCGCGGCGTCCATCACCTGCACCAGTTTGTTGTTGGTGGACTTCTTGTCCGCCTGGATGATCAGCGCACCCTGTGGATTTTCGATGTGCAGGCGTTCCAGCATCGGCCGCACCGCGCGTACATCCACCCGCCGTTTGTCGATCCAGATTTCGTCGAACTCGTTGATGGCGATCTTGATGTTGGCGGCTTCCTTCACCGACGCGGTTTTGGCCTGCGGCTTGTTGATGTCGATGCCGGTTTCCTTGACGAAGGAGGCCGTCACCACAAAAAAGATCAGCATGATGAACACGATGTCGAGCATCGGCGTCATGTCGATCACGGTGTCGTCTTCTTCGGTGACGCGATAGAACGGACGCCGCATCAGTGACCTCCTGGCGGTGTGCTCAACACCAGCCGCTCCGATAACATTTCTACCTGCTTGGCGGCGTGGCGACACAGCAGGCGGGTGGCGAACAAACCGTAAATGGCGGCGCCCATGCCCGCCATGGTGGGCAGGGTGGCGCGGGAAATGCCCGATGCCATGGAGCGGGTGTTGGCGGTGCCAAAGGCGTTCATGACATCAAATACTTCAATCATGCCGGTGACAGTGCCGAGCAGGCCGAACAGCGGACACAGTGCCACCAGCGTACGCAACACCGGCAGGGAAAATTCCGCTTCTGCCCGCACCCGCGCCACCAGCATGCGGCGGATGTGCTGGGCGTACCAGGAATGACGATCCTGGCGCTCGTGCCATGCCCGCATGGCGGTGCGCATCGACTTTGGATAGGCGAAACGGAAATAGAAAATCCGTTCGAACACCAGTGTCCACATCAGAACCGTCACGAAGCCGATGGTCCACAGCACGGCACCACCGGCGATGTGAAAATCGCGCACGGCTTCCAGTGCTTCCAGCAGCGCCCACATCAGCGTTGCTCCTGCTCCGCCCGTTCCGCCACCAGGCCGGTGCTCTGCTCTTCCAGCACCGCCAGAATTGCCTTGCTGCGGGTGTTGGCCAGGGTGTGGAAGAACACCACCGGAATCGCCACCACCAGCCCCAGCACCGTGGTGACCAGGGCCTGGGAAATGCCGCCGGCCATCAGCTTGGGATCACCGGTGCCGAACAGGGTGATGGTCTGGAAGGTGTTGATCATGCCGGTGACGGTGCCCAGCAGCCCCAGCAACGGTGCGATCACCGAGATGATCTTGATCAGGGTGAGGTGCTTTTCCAGCGGCGTGCGTTCGCGCAGGATGGCCTCGCCCAGCTTCAGCTCCAGCGCATCCAGGCCCAGGTGGCGGTTGGCTTCGTAAATCTGCAGCACCCGGCCCAGGGGATTGTCGGCACTGGCCTTGGGACTGCGTTTCTGATCGGCCACTTTGCGGGTCTGCATGATCAGCACGATGATGCGTTCCAGCGCCAGCAGAATGCCCAGCGCGCCAATGGCGATGATGATGTAGCCGATGAAACCGCCCTGCTCGATCCGCTCCTGAATGTTGGGTGCTTCCAGCAGCAGGTTCAGCAGTGCGCCCCGGGTGGGATCGATGGCCAGCGGCAGCACACCCGCATGACTGGCGGTGAAATCCGCCACGTTGCCCAGCATGTAGCACGGTGGCTGCTTGGGCAGTTCCACGATCTTGCCGGTTTCGGGAATGTATTGCAGGTAGTGGTTGCCGGACAGCAGGTTGAAGTTGCCCACCCGCACCACATCGGCCTGGGTGAGTTCGCCATTGAGATTCACCACCGGCAGGAAGGAATGCTTGATCTTGCCGGAATCCACCATTTCCCGCTGCTGCTGGTACCACAGCTGTTCCAGATCCTCGATGCGTGGCAGCGAGCGCTGGCCGCCCAGGCGGCTGGTGAGTTTGTCCAGCAGTTGGGCGCGCTCCGGGTATTCAATGGAGGTGATGGAGCGTTGCAGTTGCGACGAGGCCTCGCTGGTACTGGTTTGCAGATGGCCCACCAGTTCCTTGAGGGAACCCATGCGCGTTTCCAGATGGCGATTGAGATCGTCGAGCACTTCCTTCTGGCGGGCGTACTGTTCTTCCAGTTGCTCGCTGCGCTGTTCCAGTGCCTTGCGCTGGGCGATGACCTGTTCCAGCAGCGCCTGTTGCTGGGTTTTGTTTTTGAGAAAGTGCTGTTCGCGGGTCTGGTTTTCGCGGGACTGTTCCAGGCGGCCCTGACGCACCGCTTCCACCAGTTCATCCAGCGAACGGATGTCGGGCGGTGTTTGCGCGAAGGCGGACAGGCTGCCCAGCGTCAGCAGGCAGAGCAGCAGGGCTTGGCAGATATGAATGAAGGGCCGCATCACAGTAACTCCGGTGCCAGGATGGGCAGGGTGAGCAGCTCGGGTGCGGCCTGCTTGCGGGCGATTTTCAGGCCCAGCCGGATGTCCTTGCGGTAGCGGCCTTCCAGTGCTTCCCAGGCCTGGGTTTTCACGTTCCAGGCGCCCAGTTCGCTGCCGTCGAGGGTCTGGTACATCAGCGCGATGCGACCGACGCGGAGGAATTCCACTTCGTGGGGCTTGCTGTCCCAGATCAGGGTGCCGCGCCAGGCTTCGATGGTGTTGCCGTATTCCACTTCGATGGCGTAGGCGTCCATCACCTGACGGAATTTCTCCGCCAGGGTGACGTCGGTGCGATCGAGGGTGTTCTGCAGAAACTGCACCCGTTCTTTGCGCTCATCCTGCAGGAACGGCAGATCAAGCTGGATGAAAGTGGCAAGGCTGTCCACCATGCGCGCCAGCAGGGGCTGGATCTGGCGTTCGACGATGGCGGCGTCGTTGATGGATTGCTCGGCGCTGGTGATGGCTTCCTGCTGGCGCTGCAGCTGACGTTCCATCTGCAGGTTGTAGATCTTCAGGTCTTCGATGCGCTTGAGTTCCAGCTGGTAGTCGGCGAAAGCCTTCTGGGTGGCGTCGCTGAGCTGATCGATCTTCTGCTGGCTTTGCGCGGCCTGGCGGATCGTGGCTTTTTCGCCGGCGATGATCTCGTCGACTTTTTCCGCCTGCGCGGGCGCGGCATTCGCCAGCAGCAGGGCGGTGAGCAGTGCAGTGAGTGCCGAGTGTTTCCGTAAATACTTCATCGGAGCACAACCATCATTCTTGTTGTAATCGTTGCGTCAGCCCGTTTCGGTCACACGCAGGGCTGACGGTTTTGCGCGGCGCGCAGTTCCTGGGATTGCATCCACTTGATGATACGCCCGCCCAGGTGCTGGCCGGTGGCAACTTCCGCCACTTGTACCGCCTTGCGCAGGCCCTGCATGTCGATGCCGGTGGTGAAGCCGGCTTCTTCCAGCATGTAGACCAGATCTTCGGTGGCGACGTTCCCGGATGCGCCCGGTGCGAACGGACAGCCGCCGAGGCCGCCGATGGAGCTGTCGAAACGGCGCACGCCTGCGTCGATGCCGGCCCAGGCCATGGCCAGCGCCATGCCGCGGGTGTCGTGCAGGTGCAGGTTGAAGCGCGCGGCGCCGAACTGGCGTACCAGCGGGCCGAGAATATCACGGACCTGCTGTGGATTGCCGGCGCCGATGGTGTCGGCAATGGATATTTCGTCGGCGCCCGCTTCGATCATGTCGGCGGTGAGGCGGTGCACGATGTCCACCGGGGTCTTGCCATCGTAGGGACAGGCAAAGGCACCGGAGATGTAGGCGCGCACGAACACGCCGTCGGCGCGCGCCCGCTGGATCACCTGGGTGCAGGTGTCCTGGGTCTGGGCGCGGGTCATGTTCAGGTTGCGCTGGTTGAAGGTATCGGTGGAGGCCAGCACCACCGCCACGGATTGCACACCCTGCTCCCGCGCCCGCTCATAGCCTTTCATGTTGGGCACCAGGGCGGCGATCTGCAGGTTGGGGAAGGGGCGCAGGCCGGCCAGCACGTCCACTGCATCGGCCATCTGCGGCACCAGCTTGGGGTGAACGAAACTCACTGCTTCAATCTGTTGAACGCCGGCAGCAATGAGCGCGGCCGCCATCTGCAACTTGGCTTCTGTCGAGACAGGATTGGGCTGATTCTGCAGGCCATCGCGCAGGCCCACTTCGTTGATATAGACGGCTTCAGACATGGTGGTGTGATTCTTTTTATGGTGACAAGGGATAGCCCGATTATAAGGGAAACGGCCGGTCACGCTACCGGTGACAGGCCTCTCATTACAGCGGATTCCCCGCCAGGACAGCGATATTGCCTGAAATGACGGACATCACCCGACCCTCTGGCGCCGCTATTGCATTGCCTTTGGTGTCGTCACGACAGCGGCGCGATGTTCTGGCGTAACGGAACAGCGCGACGTGAATATTGCGTTGATGATCGTCAGCCGATGATGCCGGCCTGGCGCAAGCCGTCCAGCTTGTCTGGTGGCATTCCCAGCCATTCAGTCAACACACGGTTGGTATCCTGCCCCAGCGTGGGCGGCGCGGCGTAATGCTGTTCGTTCGTCTCCGACAGCTTCACCGGATTGCCCGGCTGCGGCACCGTATTGCCGTTGGGCAGTGGCACCTCCACCACCATCTCCCGCGCGCGTACCTGGGGATCGTTCAGCGCATAACTGAAATCATTCACCGGCGCGGCGGGAATGCGGTGTTCCTTCAACTGCTCCAGCCAGAATTCGCAGGTGTTCTGCGCCAGATATTCCTGCACCTTCGCATTGATCGCATAGCGGTGTGCCCAGCGCTCTGGCTGTTTTTCAAAGCGTTGCTCCAGCAGGAAGGGATCGTTCAGCATGTGCGCCAGCTTGATGTAGAACGCATCACCCATGCAGGCCAGGATGATGTAGCGCGACTGCGTGCGGAAGGTGCCGTACGGCACATGCACGAAATGGCCGTTGCCTACGGCCGGTGGTTGCACGCCGCTCATCAGATACATGGTGGCCATGTAATTCAGCAGCGACACCTGACAATCCTGCATGGAAATATCCACGTGCTGGCCGCGCCCGGTGAGCGTGCGCGCGTGCAACGCCGACAGGATGCCAATGGTGGCGAACAGCCCGCCGCCCAGATCGCCGATGGGAATGCCGGCGCGCAGTGGCGGCCCGTTTTCCTCACCGGTGATCGACATGCCGCCGCCCATGCCCTGCGCCACCAGATCGAACGCCGGGCGATCCCGTTCCGGCCCGGTTTCACCAAAGCCGGTGATGGAGCAGGTGATGATGCGCGGGTTGTGCTGTCGCAGCGTATCGAAATCGATGCCCAGGCGTTTCGGCACACCCTCACCGAAATTGTTGATCACGATGTCGGCCTTTTTCACCAGCTCATAAAACAGCTGCAGGCCTTCGGGCGCCTTCAGGTTCAGGCACAGGCTTTCCTTGTTGCGGGACAGGGTGAGGAAGTAGGCCCCCATGCCGTCGATGGAATACTGCGGATCATCTGCCAGCAGCTTGCGGGTGCCCTCGCCACCGCCGGGCGGTTCGATCTTGATGCAGCGGGCGCCCATGTCCGCCAGCAACTGGCTGGCATAGGGGCCGGAGAGCATGTGGGTCAGATCCAGGATAGTGAGGTCGTGCAACGGCGTCATGGAGGCCTCGGCTTGGGTGTTTGTATACAGGTGGAGGACATTGTGGGGCTTTCTGGCAACCCGCCGCTGGTCACGGCTTGAAATTGTATACAATCTATGAAAAACTCGACCCATCAGTCAACAAGAAAAAGTATCCACCGAGGGAAACCACCATGGCCGACACCGCAACCCCCGCCCAGGACCGCCCCGCCGTCACCCTGAAGCCCGTCCATAACATGCACCACACCGCCTTCCGCTGCCGCGACGCCGAACAGACGCGCTGGTTCTACGAAGACGTGCTCGGTTTCAAACTGGCCGCCGCCATGGTGTTCGATGAGGAACCCGGCCGCAGCGTGAAGCGGGAGTACATGCACCTGTTCTTCCAGACCACCGACGGCAACTTCATCGCCTTCTTCGACGTGCCCGATGACGTGGAAGAGAAAATGTTTATCGCCCGCCACGGTTTCGATCAGCACATCGCATTCGAAGTGGAATCCATGGAGCAGCTGAAAGCCTGGCGTCGTCACATCAACAAGATGGGCCGCCCCTGTTTCGGCCCCATCGACCACGGCTTCATCCAGTCGATCTATATGTACGATCCCAATGGTGTGCAGGTGGAGCTCACCGTAAAAGAGCCGCGCTATGAAGCAATCCTGGCGGAAGACAGCGCCAACGCCCACGCGGTGCTGAAGGACTGGACGGCGCGCACCCGCGCGGTGAAGGAACAGCGCCTGAACAAGGACATGCTCGACCAGCGCGGCATCGACATGTCGAAGGTCGACATCAGCGGCCTGAAAAAAGCCTGAACATTTTTCCGGGGGATAAGAACGCAATGAACGCAGTGACCAAATACGAATACGATCGCATTCCCTACATGATCGTGTTCCAGGAAAAAGCCAGCTTCAAGGACACCTATGCCGGCCGCATGGATTTCGTCGGCCTGGAAGCCCATCTGCTGAAACCGAAAAACCTCGACAGCAAGACCGTGATCGTATTCATGCATCCGATTGGCGGTGGTGCTTATCTGCCGATGGTATCGTCGCTGGCGAAAAAAGGTTTCCACGTCATTTACTGCAACAGCCGTTATCGCGGTGTGGACAGCGCGCTGATCATGGAAAAAGTCGCGCTGGATCTGGGCGCCTGCATCCGCGATGCGAAAGAGCGTCTGGGCTACGAAAAAGTGGTGCTGGCGGGCTGGAGCGGCGGCGGTTCCCTGAGCCTGTTCTATCAAAGCCAGGCCGAGCATCCCACCATCACCCACACACCGGCTGGTGATCCGGTGAATCTGGTGGAAGCAAAACTGATTCCTGCCGACGCCATGATGCTGCTGGCTGCGCACATCTCCCGTGCGGGCACGCTCACCGAGTGGATGGACGCCGCGATTCTGGATGAAACCGATCCCACGAAGCGCGATCCCGAGCTGGATATTTACGACAGCAACAATCCCAACCAGCCGCCCTACTCCGCCGAGTTTGTGGCGAAATACCGCGCCGCGCAGATCGCCCGCAACCGTCGCATCACCACGTGGGTGAAGGACAAACTGGCGGCGTTCAAGCGCGATGGTCTGGAGCACGAGGAATTTGCGTTCGTCACCCACGGCACCATGGCCGATCCGCGCTTCGTCGATCCCACGCTGGACCCGAACGATCGCAAACCCAACTGGTGTTTTCTCGGCGATCCGCGCGTGGTGAACAATGGTCCGGTGGGGCTGGCGCGCTTCAACACGCTGCGCGGCTGGCTGTCGCAGTGGAGCTACGACGATTCCAATGCCGATGGTCCGAAGTGCGCGCAGAAAATCTCCGTGCCGACGCTGGTGATCGGCAATTCCGCCGATGACGCCTGCACGCCGAGTCACACTCATCGTTTGTTCGAAGCCGTGGGCGTGCAGGACAAGGAATTGCACGAGATCAAGGGCGCCAACCATTACTACTTCGGTCAGCCGAAGGAAATGGAAGAAGCGGTGAGCTGTTGTGCGGAGTGGTTGCAGCGGAAAGGATTTGGCGTTCGCTGAGCCACCCGCCGTTCTGGATGTAATCTGCTTTCAAGCCTGCAAAGCCGACGTGCACTCATGCCTGTCGGCTTTTTCTCTGCTGACTGTTGCCGAGCAACCGGTCACGCTTTTGTTGTGTCTGTGCACGGTTTCAGTCGGGTTCTGCCGCACGCTGGTTCCAGCTGTTTCGATACTTTTTGCCGGCAGCGCGGTAACCTTATTGCAATAGACATTTATTTCGTGTGCTTTTACTCTGGCAGCATTGGGGCTGACTGAGCGTGGAGATGTGCGCCCAGCGGTTGCATTTCTGACCAGCACCTGTAGTTGGTTCGGCTTTGAAGGGAACGGGGGCAACTCATGCATTTCGACAAATCCAACGCCTTGCGTCAGCGGTTTCATCAGCGTATTCCGGGCGGTGCCCACACCTACGCCAAAGGTGATGACCAGTATCCCGAAGGCATGGCGCCTTACCTTGTGCGGGGCAAAGGTTGTCGAGTGTGGGATGTCGATGGCAACGCGTTCATCGAATACGGTTCCGGTCTGCGGGCCGTGACGCTGGGCCATGCATTCGAGCCGGTGGTTGACGCGGTGCGCGCGCAGCTGGAATTCGGCACCAATTTTGTGCGTCCGGCGCTGATCGAACTGGAATGTGCCGAACAGTTTCTGGCGATGATACCCGGCGCCGAGATGGTGAAATTCTGCAAGGATGGCTCTGACGCCACGTCCGGCGCACTGAAACTGGCCCGTGCCTGGACCGGGCGGGATCGGGTAGCGGTCTGCGCCAACCATCCTTTCTTCTCGGTGGATGACTGGTTCATCGGTTCCAGCGGCATGCCCGGCGGCATTCCCGAATCCATCCGCGCCCTCACCCTCAAATTCAATTACAACGACCTGGCCAGCCTGGATGCGTTGTTCGATCAGTACCCCGGCGAGATCGCCGCGATTTTTCTCGAAGCCGAAAAGGAAACACCGCCGTCGCAGGCATTTCTGGCGGGCCTGCGCGAGCGCTGCGACCGTCACGGCACCGTGTTCGTGCTCGATGAAATGATTACCGGCTTCCGCTGGCATAACGGCGGGGCCCAGGCCTATTACGGCATTCAGCCGGATCTGTCCACCTTCGGCAAGGCCCTGGCCAACGGCTTTTCGGTGTCGGCGTTGGCCGGGCGGCGTGAGCTCATGCAGCTGGGCGGCGCGGAGCACGATCGCGAGCGGGTGTTTCTGCTGTCCACCACCCATGGTGCCGAGACCCACGGTCTGGCAGCGGCCATGGCCACCATGCAGTATTACCAGTCCCACCCGGTGATCGACACCCTCTGGCAGCGCGGCCAGCGCCTG
>JAGUVW010000037.1 GCA_020062665.1 Pseudomonadales bacterium | reverse complement strand
TGTGGCTGGCGGGGCGGATCGCCATGTGGACCGCCGGCTGGCTGCCGGCAGGGCTGGCGTCGCTGATCGACCTGCTGTTTCTGCCGGTATTGGGCATCTATGTGATGCGGGTGCTACTGCGCTATCGCAACCGGCGCAACCTGATCCTGGGCGCCATCCTGCTGCTGCTCACCCTGGCCAATCTGATGATGCACGTGGGGCTCTGGCAACGCAGCCTGGCCTGGCTGCAAAGCGGACAACTGATGGCCTTCAACCTGATTACCCTCATGATGGTGGTCATTGCCGGCCGCATCACGCCGGCCTTCAGTACCAACTGGCTGAAAGCCCAGGGGCTGCCGGCGGAAGCTGTGCGGGTGTCGGCTCCCCTGGATCGCGCCGTGCTGATCGCGACCGCTCTGCTGGTGCCAGCGGATTTTCTGAGCCAAATGCCAGCGATTGCCGGTGCCATCGCGTTGCTGGCCGCTGTGCTCAACGGCGTGCGCCTGCTGTTGTGGCAGGGCTGGCGGGTAGCGCGGGAACCGCTGCTATGGATTCTGCATCTGGCCTATCTGTGGATTGTGCTGGCCCTGGCGCTGAAAGGCCTGGCCGCCTTCGGACTGGTGGCCCCGTCGGTCTGGCAGCACGCCCTGGGGGTTGGCGCCGTGGGCACATTGATCCTGGGGGTGATGACCCGGGTGAGCCTGGGCCATACCGGCCGTCCCCTCCGCCTGCCCGCCCTGGTGGTATGGCTCTATGGCGCCATGCTGGTGGCGGCCTGCGCCCGCCTGCTGACGGCCCTGGGCTGGGTCAGCTACACGCCGGGCATCACCCTGGCGGCAACCGGCTGGATCATCGCCTTTGGTGGCTTCGTGCTGATCTACTGGCCCATCCTGAGCCGCCCCCGGGCGGACGGCCGCCCCGGCTGATCCCAGGGAGCCTGCCATGCATATCACCCGCCATACCGATTACGCTCTGCGCGTATTGATCTATGTCGCGCTCAAAGGGGAAGCACAATCCACCATCGGTGAAATTGCCGATCGCTACGGGATCTCGAAAAACCATCTCATGAAGATCGTCCAGTCCCTCAACGCCAAAGGTTACCTGGTGGCGCAGCGGGGCAAGAACGGGGGCCTGCGCCTGCAGGGTGACCCGGCCCACATCAATCTGGGCGCGCTGGTGCGGGACACGGAACAGGATCTGGCCCTGGTGGAATGCTTCGACAACCCCGGTAACTGTCTGATCACCCCCGCCTGCCGGCTGAAACACGTGCTGGCGGAGGCGCTGGAGGCTTTCTTTCAGGTGCTCGATCACTACTCCCTCGCCGACCTGTTGCCCAGCAGCCGGCAGCCGGAGCTGATCCGTCTGTTGGGTATCGCCTCCTGAGCCGCAGCAGCCATCGGCGCGACCACAGACGCCCAGACCACCGCACAGGGGGCTATTCAACCGATCGGTAACCATTTGTTCTGATCTGTAACACGCGCCCTGCAATGTTTCACCGCTGATAATTCAATCGTTTGCAGAAGCGTCAACGTCATTTGCCAAGGCTGCCATTCCGCCAGGGTCACCCGGGCAAAAACACCCACCTCGCTTGATTAACCAATCAGTCCAATTTGTATACTAATTTTAACTTTACTGCAGCGCCGGTTGCGGTAGCATGAAACGATACCGAGTTCCCAAAACTCTGTATTTTGTTTGGTTTGACTCAGCAAAACTGAAAAACAACAAACTTGTTCGATTGAAAAGGGGCACAACGTGAAAACAATAAAAACCCTGTTGTTACTGCTTACTGTGATGGCGCTCGCCGCCTGTAAGCAGGTCTCGATAACAGCGCCCACCAACAACTTTGTCGACGATGAGATGCCCGCATCCTTCGCGATAGCGTTCACCGGTGGTGCTCCCGCGGATCTCAAGATCCAGCTGAACTCAACGATCGTCACCGACCGTTTTGCTGTCACTGCCAGCGGCGCTACCGCCACAACACCGGATCTGTCTGATGTGATCTACTCCGGTCGCAACGTGTTCCGCGTCACCGCCAACAAGCAGGTCAAACAGATTTATTTTTACTACGATACGGAAGGCCCCTCCATCCGCATCACCGACACCGATCACGACAGCAATATCGTGAGCGGCTATGTGGTCGATCGTGGCGGCATTGCCAGCGTGACGCTGGATGGCGTCGCCGTTACGCTGGATGAGAAAAACGCGTTCAGCGTTTCGTATCTCGAGCAACCGGTCAACACGTTCGTCGCTACTGACAACTTCGGCCACACCAGCGAAACCCAGTTCGCCCATCGCGATACCCAGTTCACCGGCATTTCCGCGCGTCTGAACCAGGGCGGCCTGGACTTCCTGACCTCTGCGCTGACCACCGAACTGAAGAAAGCCAACTTCCAGCAGATCATCAACGGCATCCCGACTTACAAGCTGGCGGACTTCGATATTTTCTTCATTCCGATTTTCGAACTGAATCTGAAAGTGACCGAGCTGTCGTTCCAGGATATCGCCATCGACCTGAACGTGCTGGACAACGAGCGCATCGCCACTTACCTGAACACCAAGAAGTTCAAGCTGGGCATGCAGTTCAGCGGCCACATCAGCTTCCTGCCCTACAACTCCCGCGTCACTGCAAACATCGACGACGTGAAGCTGTGGACCGACATCCTGCTGGATATCGTGAATGCCGATCTGGATCTGGCGCTGTTTGGCACCCGTGTGCAGAACAGCACCGTATGGCTGGACTTCCAGTACGTGCCGTCTTTCCTCGACAAGATCACCAGCCTCACTGTGAGCTGGGTGGTCGAGCTGCTGAAGCCACTGTTCATCGACATTCTGCAACGGTTCATCATTCCGATCGCCTCCGACTTCATCAAGGACATCCCGATCAACCTGCATCTGGTGACCCTGGACGACGGCGAAAAACTGAATGTCCGTGCCCTGCCCCAGTTCCTGGATACATTCGGTCGCGGTATTACTGTGGATCTGTCCACCCGCATCTGGGCACCGGAGCCTCCGGCAGGCATTCCCGGCGCGCTGGGCTCGCTCTATGTTCCCGGTGACACCCCGAGCCTGGGCGCAGTCGATCCCGATGGTGTGCCGTTCGATTTCGGCGCCTCCATCAATGCCAACGTGCTCAACCAGGCCTTCCTGGCCGCCCATGAAGCTGGTGTAACCACCATGCAGATCCGCCCGGAAACCTATGCCAACGCCACCCCGGAGGGCATCCAGGTGTACGCGGCAGGTTCCGAGTTCGGTGAAGGCGCCAAGATCGGCATGCGCATCGAACCGGTCAGCGCACCATACATCAAGCTGATGCCCAGCGACGATGGCGCACCCGGCAAGTTCGGCTGGAGCGATGTGTACCTGGCGTTCGACCTGTACAAGCCCGAGTGGGGCGAGTACCGCACACTGTTCGGCGTGACCTTTGATCTGGAAGTGCCGTTCGAAATCAATGCCACCGATGATGGCTACCTGAGCATCGGTATCGAGCAGCTGCCCACCATCTTCATCAGCAAGACCGACACCAGCGGCATGCTGATCATCCCGTCGTCGTTCATCAACGGCACACTGGATTACTTCATGCCTGCCGTGCTGCCACGTCTGGCTGCCAAGCTGAAGGCCGTGCCGCTGCCACGCATCTACAACCATACCCTGCACATGAACAAGTTCTGGATTGCAGGCGAAGGCAACAACAGCCTGGCGCTGACGGGTGACCTGATTCCGCTGGCCACCACCGAGGCAGCACCGCGGCCGAGCACTGTGGTGAACTACACCACAGCTGACATCACCGTGACCCAGGAAGAAGTGTCCGCCACCGGCACCGTAACGTCGAAAGCAGTTAACGTGGCCAATGGTGAAGTGACCATCGACGTGAACGGCGTGAACCCGAGCCCGGCCTTCGGTCTGCTCGAACACCGCTATCGCGTGGACGGCGGCGCCTGGTCAGTGTGGAAACACCGCGAGACCATTCACCTGTCCCGTCTGCTGGCCGGTTCCCACTCTGTGGAAATCTGCGCCCGCACCGCACTGCTCAAACGCGAGCAGGGCTGCCCGGTGGTGACGTTCACTACTGAAGTTCAGTAAAGCGGTTTACAAGGCAAACCCAAACCGGCTGTGGCAACACAGCCGGTTTTTTTATGTCTGCCAAATCAGGGTGGCGGGAAGTTTTCTACTGACGCAACGTCCAGTGCAACATGTCCGACTGATCCTGCGGCGGAGCATTCGCCTCTTCATTGCGCAGGCGCTCATACTCCCCATAGGAAATCATGGCGCGATCCATACAGGCATCGTATTCCAGATCTTCCACCTCACGCTGGCACTCCAGAATGCGCCAGTTGCGCGTGGAATCGTAGAGTTGCTGATGGGTACAGCCGCCAGCGCCCAGCAGAATTGTCATGCCGGAGGCCAGCAGCCAACGTCCACGGTGCAGATTGTCGGGCATAGGAATCTCGCTGGGGCACGCCACTGGAAGCAGTAAATGAGCTCACGATTCTGCAATGACAAGATTCCAGAAATGTGACAGATGCGAATGCCGGCAAACCCACTCCGGTATGCCACCGTTTCGATTGTCAGTGCTGGCTGCAGCGCCGGTACACGAGTCACCCCCAGCTCCTCGAGACACAGTTGGCATTTCATCGCCAGCAGCTGCGGGAACGGGCCGCGCAGGAATCCGCACGCCAGCAACATCGGCAACGCATCGAACAGCACGAAGCAGAGCAGGATCGTGCGCTGCTGGAAGAGCTTCTGCAGCGGGTCAACGATCAACTGCCGCAACGTTATCTGGAGCGCGTACCGGACAATTCGGTGACTGCTTCATGCAGCAACCAGACAACCACGGGGTGCGTGCTGCCACAGGAATGGCGCTCGGATATCTGCAACAGCCATTACTGTGTGCCCTTGTGCTATCTGCAGCGTCATTGCGGTGCGTCGGAACCGTACACCGCCAGATCGCCGCTTTCAATCGCCGCGAAGGTGCGTTCCCAAAAGGCTCTGTTGCTGGCCTTGTCCATGGCTTCGACGTCCGCGGCTACAGTCTGCCACTGCTGATCATCCAGATAGCCCGCCGCAATCACCTGATCCGCCAGTTGCCGGGCCTGCTGCTCCTGCTGCACAACGGTCGCACTGTCCGCTTGCAACGGGCGGGATTTTTCCAACGCAGCGATGCGGGTTTCCAGTTTCGAGAACGTCACCGCCGAGATGTCCTTGGACGAAGTCGTCGCTGATTCGATCGAAGCGACATCATGTCCGGCATCCGTTTCGATCGCGGTCGCCTGCACATCTGAGCGCTGCAGCGACGCAGCCAGCACATCCAGTTGCGACCGGGTTTCGTGCAGCTGCACAGCCTGCAGCGCAGCAACGGCGGCCAGCAGCAACGCCAGTCCGACGCTTAAGACATTCGAATTCATAGGCTTGACCTCTTGAAGGGCCAGCACGATACCGGCCCGTGTTGCGGTTGCGAGGGAATCAATAGCTGATGGTGATCTGGCCGGGGCTGCCGGTGAATTTGGCATTTTCGAATGCGGCGAATCCAGGCGACACTGCGCTCACGCCGCCAATCTGGTAACCACTGCCGAAGAAGTGGGAACCCTGCACCGTGAAGTTGTAATTGCCGGTGGCCCAGATGATGGTCATTTCCATCGAGGATTTGTTGACGCTGGCGGGAATGCCGAAACTTACGCGCTTTTTCCGCGTGTAGTGTCCCACCAGTGAATTGCCGAGATACACATCACCACCGTCGAACTGCCAGCGACCTTCGGCATCATTGACATTGGTGAGGGCGCTTTTCTGCACCAGATTGTAGGTGACGGTGGCGGCCTGTGACGGCAGCACTGCGAACAGGGTGGATGTGGCGAGCAGTCCGGTAGCGAGCTTGGTTCCGAATTTCATTGTGCGTTCTCCATGATGTCAGGGTGAGTCTGTGCGAGCAGACGCGATCATCATGCAGGTGTCGTCGAATGTGCCACTATGACCTAGTGAGGACAGTGGCGCTGCCTTTGTGAAGGCGTGAAATGGCACCGGCGGCGGAAAATGGCTGCGCACAAATGGACACCGGCACGCTGGCATTTGTCCGCGACAAGGCGCCACATTCCGTGCAGAGCTGGTGCTGTTTTCAGCCGCTGCAACCAGGTTCGCCTTGCAATTCAAGTGTCTGCGCAGTGCAGCGCCGGAACACGCGCTACAGCAACCAGCCCGGGCGCAACAACATCACCAGTCCAAGCAGCAACATCACGCTGCCACTTAGCAACTTCAGCCAGCGGCCTGTGTTCTCCGTCAGTTTTTTGCTGCCCAGCGCGATCACCGCAAGTGTCACCATCAGCGCGTCATCGGCCATGTAGGCAAGAATATACAGGCCCAGGTAGGCGTAGTAGTTGCCGGTGCCAACCTGCTGCTGGGTGAGCACGGCGGTGTAAATCGCCGGCAATCCAGCGGTGCACAGCAGCTCGACGAAATTCACTACGACGGCAAGCATCGCCACCGCCAGCAGCGATGCCGACAGTGCCTCGGCGTGCAGCACGCCCCTCATCCGCGCGTACAATCCCGGCTTCGCCGCTGCCGGAATCGACAGCGATAGACCTTTGCCAAACGCGATGAAATCCTTCACGTTTACCGCGCCGATCACCAGCGCCAGCACGGCCAATCCCCACCGCAACGGGTCGGACATGCCGGCCACCAGAAACACGTTGAGCCACGCCGCCATGAAGGCGTAGTACACCAGCCCGCTCACCAGCACAAAAGTCCCCGCCACCAACGCAATACGCAGACGATCCCGCAAATGCACCAGGAACGACAGCAGGAACAGCAGCACCCAGGTGGCACAGGGGTTGAAGCCGTCGAGCAATCCCAGCGCCAGGGTGAACAGCGGCAAGCCGATTCGCGCCACATCCAGTTCACCGAGGAATGGCAGGCTGATTTTTTCAGCCTGAGGCTGTCCCTCATCGATAAAAGCCAGCAGGGCCGGGCCGCTTTCCTCCGGCACACCAAAGCCCACCATCACACGCCCATTCATGACGAAAGTGGGAACGCCCGGCGGCCAGATGCCGTTGGCTCGGGACACGTCGAGCAATTCGGCGCGCGCAGCAGCATCCGTATCCACGGGCCGAAACACAATCTGCAGATCCGGACGCTGCTGCGCCAGTGTGGCGAGGAACTGCTTGGCGTCGGCGCAGTGCGGACAGCCGGCTCGCACATACACCTGCAACGTGGCATTCTGCAGTGGTTGTTGTGCCGGTTGGGCCTGCACCGGCAGCAACCAGGCACACAACAGCCACGCCAACATCAGCGGCATGAGATTCCAGCGCGATCTGCCTGCCGGACGCCGTCCTTTCAGCACCATGAATTGATCCTGTTCAATTTTCGAGCCTTCTACACAATGCCAGACGGCTTCTATACTTACATGAAATCCAGCGAGCCACTGCCGCATGCCGTCAAAGAACTCACCGCTTTCCCCCGATCTGCTGAGCGCCGGCCAGGCATACGAGAGCCTGCAAGCCATTCTCGACGCCATCGACGCCTTGGTGTACGTGGCGGACATGGAAACCTACGAGATCTATTTCATCAATCAGTATGGCAGGCAAATCTGGGGTGACGGCATCGGCCAGCAATGCTGGCGCCTGCTGCAATCCGACCAGACCGGCCCCTGCTCCTTCTGCACCAATCCCAAACTGGTGGATGCCCAGGGCAATCCCACCGGCGTGCTGGTGTGGGAATTCCAGAACACCGTCAACGGCCGCTGGTATCAATGCCGGGATCAGGCCATCACCTGGATCAATGGCCGCCGCGCCCGCATCGAAATCGCCACCGACATCAGCGATCTGAAAAACAGCGTGCAGGCCCTGAACGAAGCCAAGCTGCTGGCAGAAACACTGTCCCGCACCGACGAACTCACCGGCATTCGCAACCGTCGCGCCCTGCTGGACGACGCGCGCATGCTGTTCAATCTGGCACGTCGATACGGCACCGGCCTGATGCTGGCGGTGCTCGACATGGATCACTTCAAGCGGGTGAATGACACGCACGGCCACGCCAGCGGCGACAAGGTGCTGATCCGCATGACGGAGACGATCCAGCACAATATCCGCGAAGTGGATGTGTTCGGCCGTTACGGTGGCGAGGAATTTCTGCTGGTGCTGCCCGGCATGGATGCAGAACACGGCGTGCAAACGCTGGAACGGTTGCGCAAGCTGGTGAGTGAACTGCGTTTTGGCAGCAGCCAGGGCGAGTTTGGTGTCAGCTGCAGCCTGGGCGTCGCGCTGCAACACAGTGATCACACCAGGGTGGAAGATCTGGTGGCCGATGCCGACAAGGCCCTCTACCGCGCCAAGCAGAACGGTCGCAACCGGGTGGAGCTGGCGAACGCGAGCACCTGAAACGCCGCGCCTGAAAAGACAAGAGCGGCATCCCGCCGCTCCTGCTTACTTCCCCCGGCATATGCCCCATCAATGCAGATGCGGCACTACCCCCACTTGCGGCATGTTGGCCAGGCCAATATCCCGCGCGTGTTCTTCAAAACCCTTGTTCTTCCAGAAGAAGGCGCCCGGCATGGTGGTGGGAATCACCAGCACGTAGAACAGGGCACGGCCGATCACCAGTGCGCACAAGGTCATCAGGCCCAGCAGCGCCAATCCGGAGACAGCCGCGATCGCATTCACCGGCGCCAGCGCCAGTACCAGCGCCAGCAGCGCGCCCGCCGCCAGCAAGCCGTTACGCAGTGCGTAGGTTTTGCCGAAAGTGGTGCACTGCACATAGTGGGACGCACCGCCTTCGCCGTTGTTGGTGTTCAGGTAGCGCGCATGGCGATACAGGCCGAAACCTTCCGCCGCCAGGCCGATGAACGCCATCGCGCCCAGCACCCGCACCAGTCCGGCAATATCGCCATCGTTCAGCAGGGCCACCGGCACCAGGAATGCCGCCAACACCAGCGCACCCAGGCTGAAGCAGGTGCCGAAGAACGTTGTGATCACCTGCCAGTGATTCCAGAACGGCCGCGCCTTGATGCGATAACTCTTGTGCATGTACCACAGGCCACCCATCGCGGCGATCACGGCAAAGCCACCCGCCAGTTGCGCCAGCACGTCCACCAGCGGCCATTCCAGCCACAGGTTCACCAGCTTGAAGAAGGTGAAACCACCGAGCCCTGCCATGAACGCCGCAATGCCCAGACCTTCGCGGGACACTGGCGAATAGCGCAGGTTGTTGAAGCCACGGTAGAACCGCATCGGTTTGCCCAAATGCATGGTGGACAGGAACAGACCCCAGCTCTGCAGCACGAACAGCGTGATCAGCATGGGAATGAACGCCGCGCTGGATTCAAACGCCGCGATGCTGGAAAGCCCCAGCCAGGGCGCCAGGAACAGCGCAACGAACGCGCCGATGGCCGCCTGTGATGCCAGTGTAAAAATCACCAGCGGATTTTCCCGCGAACTCAGACGCTTGAAATTCCAGTGCGTCGCTTTGCCTTTCTTCTGATCCACCACCGGCTTGAACTGGCCGTCTTCACCCTTGTGGTATTTCACCGGCATGGAATCCGTGCGCGTCACTTCGTTCGGCATGGACTTGATCTGCTGGAAGCGGATGTTCGGCTGGGTGATCGACGGATCAGGAAAGCCGGGAATCTGCGTGAGGATCTGCTCGCGGTTTTCCGGCACGTTTTCGATGACGCCGAAGTTCAGTGCGTTGCCCAGGCAAGCAGAAACGCACGCGGGCTTCATGCCCACTTCCAGACGGTCCACGCACATGTTGCACTTGGACACCTGGCCCTGGATCGGATCCAGCTGCGGCGCGTTGTATGGACACACCCAGGTGCAATAGCCGCAACCAAAACAGGTATCCGGGTCCTGCAGCACCGCGCCGTATTCCGCGTGCTTGGTATAGGCGCGAGTGGGGCAGCCTTTCAGACACACAGGATCGTCACAGTGATTACAGGCCATGGAAATATTCATGCGCTTGTAATCAGGATAGGTGCCGCCTTCCACATAACCCACGCTGCGAAAACTGATATGGGCCGGGTTGCCGTTCTTCTCGGAACAAGCCGCTTCGCAGGCATGGCAGCCGATGCAGTTGTCGGCAGTGAAATGGAAACCGTGCTGTTTGTTGCGGTTCGGGTTGTCACCCACCGCCGGGTTTTCGTTGATGTACATGGAACGGTTTTGCGGAGCCGCGCCATTGCTCAGATCCAGCAGATCAATCTTCACGCCGTAACGGTTCTGCTTTTTCGATTCGCAATCGCTCAGCAACGCATAAGGCTGTTCATCCGGGCGACGATCCCAGATGCGCTTGGCTTCGTAAAACAGCGGCTGGGTTT
The DNA here is from genome assembly GCA_020062665.1 of Pseudomonadales bacterium. Classification (GTDB taxonomy): domain Bacteria; phylum Pseudomonadota; class Gammaproteobacteria; order Pseudomonadales; family Ketobacteraceae; genus Ch67. The sequence goes on along the minus strand of JAGUVW010000037.1, from coordinate 34,710 downwards.
CACCGGCGCTTTTCAGCTGGCCATCAAATGATTTTACTTCCGAGTTCATCCTGATTCCCCCTTAGAACGCGCGCCGTTCGGCATTGAGTTTGGCGGCCTGCGCCTGATCCACGTGCTCGATGCGCACCGAGCACTGCTTGAACGCCGGCTGACGGGAATACGGGTCCAGCAGACCCAGCGTCAGACGGTTCACACAGTCGTGGAAGTGGAACGGGATGAACACCATGTTGCGCGGCACCCGCTGGGTGAGCTGCACCATCACCACCGCGTCGCCGCGACGGGACACCAGGCGCACGTAAGTCTGGTGCTCAATGCCCAGTTCTGCCGCCGCATCCGGGTTCATCTCCATGTAGGGCGTCGGGCTGAACTTGTTGCAGTTGCCGATTTTCCCGGTGCGGGTACGGGTATGGAAGTGCTCCACCACGCGGCCGCTGTTGAGCCAGAACGGATAATCGTCGCAGGGCTTTTCGTTGTTATCGATAAAGGGCAGCGGAATCAGATTCGCTTTGCCGTCATCAGTCTGGAACACGCCATCGGTGTACAGGCGCGGTTCGCCCTTGCCACCTTCCATGCCTTCCCGGTAAGGCCACTGGATGCCGCGGGCCTTTTCGATCAGGTCGTGACTCATGCCGGAAATATCCAGCGTGCGGCCTTCCCCTTTCGACAGAATTTTCATTTCCTCGAAGGCCTCCGACGGCGTTTCCGGGAACTTGATCTTCTGGCCGTTGGGAAAACGCTTGGCCATCTCGGTAAAAATCCAGAAATCCGGTTTGGATTCGGCGTAAGGCTTCACTACCGGGCGGATCAGATTCACGCGGCGCTCGGTGTTGGTGAAGCAGCCGGTTTTTTCCGCCCACACGGCGGCGGGGAAATACATGTGCGCGTACTGGTTCGCTTCCACGTCCTGGTAAGCGTCCTGCACCACCAGGAATTCCAGTTTCTCCAGCGTCTTGCGGATGCGCGGGGTGTTGGGCATGGATGTCATCGGATTGGTGGCGATCAGCCACAGTCCCTTGATCTGCCCGGTTTCGATGGCGGGAAAAATATCCGTCATGAACATGCCGCGTTTTTCCGGGAAGAAGGATTCGTCAATGCCCCAGAATTTGGCGATCTCGGCGCGGTGCTTGGGCTTTTCCAGCTTGCGATAACCGGGCAGGCCCGAGCAGCCCGACCACTCCCGCGTGCCCATCGCGTTGCACTGGCCGGTGATGGACAGGCTGGTGCCGCCGGGCTTGCCGATGTTGCCGGTCACCAGATTCAGGTTGTTGATGCCCACCACGCCATCCGATCCGTGGGTGCTCTGATTGATGCCCATGGTCCAGATGCTCATGGCGCTTTTGGCTTTGGCATAGAGGCGCGCAACATGACGAATGGTGTCTTCGTCGATACCGCAGATGCGCGCAGCCGTGGTGGGATCGTAATCCTTCACGCAGGCTTCCACTGCTTCGATGCCCTTGGTGTGCGCGTTGATGTAGGCGCGATCTTCCAGTCCTTCTTTCAGGATCACGTGAATCAGGGCATTCTGCAGCACCACATCCGTACCCGGCGTGATCGGCAGATGAATGTCAGCGAACTGCGCGAACATGGTGACGCGGGGGTCCACCACGATCAGGGGGAATTTGCGTTTTTCCAGCGCCTCCTTCAGACGCCAGTAAATCACCGGATGCTGCTCGGGCAGGTTGGAACCCCAGGCAATCATGCACTCGGTGTGTTCGAAATCCTCGTAGCAACCCGGCGGGCCGTCGCTGCCGAACGAACGCGTGTAGCCGCTCACCGCAGACGCCATGCACAGCGTCGTGTTGCCGTCATAATTGTTGGTGCCGATGCAGCCGCGCGTCAGCTTGCCCAGCGTGTAGAATTCTTCCGTCATGATCTGGCCGGTGGACACGATGGCGAACGCGTCGCGGCCGTACTGCTGCTGGATGCGCTTGATCTCGCTGGCAGTCTTGTCCAGCGCGGTGTCCCAGTTGGTGCTCTGCCAGGGCAGATAGGGTTTGTCGCGCATGATGGGTGTGGTGCCACGGCCGGGAATCTCGAACAGCTCGTGCTCGAAAATGCCCTTGATGCACAGCTTGCCGCGATTCACATCGGCGCCAGCGACACCTCGCGTGCCCACTGCGCGCCCATTTTCGTCCAGCCCCACTTCAATGGAACAGCCTGTCGAACAATAGCCGCAGGTGGTGTACTTCCATTCCTTCACCTGTTTGTCGAGTATCTTGATGGGCTTGCGATTGCGCCGGCCAAAAAGCATCGTTTTGGTTCCTCTCTCCACTCTTCAGGCAACTTCGTGGTGCAGTGAAAATTTGATTTTGTTTTTTATGTGCACTTCAACAGTGCAAAAACACCAAAATCTGCCTGAATTTGATGATTTTTCCGTTTTCCTGAGAAAGGAATAACAAGAAGCATGCCACGAAAGGGATAGAAAAATTGTGGATTGCGGGCGCAGTCTGGTCATATTCAGAAAAGCCGGGAATTTATGCAGATCGGTGGTAACGATATTCATCAAACCCGGGAATTTGAAAAATACCTCGACCACCAGCCCCGTAGGAAGCACAGAAACAGGTTTTGAGACACTACTCCCGAACGATAAACACTAAATATCAAGATAATTCAGACACTTATTATTGATGTCGAGGTAAATATCTGAAAAAGGGGGATTGGGCACTAATTTTGCGGAAGAAATACGTGGGGACACATTTTAAACGGGCCCCCACTCAGGTAGTGCCTCGAGCGTCTATGCGGATCTAGTTGGCCGCAGTCACCAGAGGCTCCCTATCGATGTTTGATGAATATCTGCGTAGGGAGTTTTTCCCGTGCTTGACATAAACTGTCGAAACAGACTTTGCCATTCCGTCAACCTACTTGTCTTTTTGATCCGTCACGTCCAGCCAAACCGGTGCCTTGCCAGATAGACTCCAACACCCAACACCGTGATCGAATCGCTCCAATGTTTCAGCATTGTCACTCCAAACCAGTCTCATGATACGTCCATAGGCAAGTCTCTTAGTGGCCTGACGTCCACATGACAGGACTCACCCATAAAATCAAAAAAATCCGCAATATCCTCTTTTTTTATATGGTTGTCAGGCCGCTCAGAGTAAAAGCCCTTCGAAGGTCCACCCCCAACTTTATCACTGGTACTGACCCCCTATAGACGGCGACGGCAACAGCTTCGTTAATATCTCCACGCTCACGGGTGTTACCGGCCTGACCTACGAAGCAGCCCTCCTCAGCAGCGGAACACTTATCGCGGCGTATTAACGGCAATCTTTTAACCCAATATCCTGCTCGGCTCGCTACATGTCGGCCGCGTTTTTATAATGAAAGTGAGAACAATTGGGGAGCAGAAGCATCTGCCCTTTGGTTTGAAATGATGAAGTTAACGCTATATCCGCCCCTGCTTTTATTGGCGAACAACTCTTTGTTCACAGAAATCTTGATATGATCGACAAGTTGCTCGAATTTTTCTCCGTTAATCAGTGCCTCATGCAGGAGTGCTGGCATTTCCATTCCTGTCGCATATTCGTATAGTGTTTTACCTGTATCCAGAAGCTTTTCAAGCGCTGTAACCTCTTCCTCAGGGCTGTTCACGTTTACGACGAGCTTCATTTCTTTGACCGCGTCTTTGTCACCGCTCAGATAAAAGGCTATGTTGTTGCGAAAAAGCCCTGCTCCAATCTCAAAATATGGTGAAGAGGAATACCAATCATTTTCAAATAGCTCGCGATAATAGCCGGTTTTTAATTCGTGCGATAAAAGGATGTCTTTTGCCTCATAGGGTGACCATCCATCCTTAATATCAATGGTTTTTGGATTTCTTTCTGCTGCCCGCATTCTGAATATTCTCAGTGCGGATATGCAGACATCCCAATATGACTGAATCTTATGCGAATACAATGAGGAAACCCAACGTTCCAGCAGTTCTATTCGCACATTAAAAACCAACATAGCCATAAGTTTTGCAAAACGTCGGTGGCCGGTCTTTTCGATAGAAAATCTGAGCTTGATAAAAACATCTTCATAGGCCATGTAAACCAGAAGAGAAAAAATGAAAGGAAGAAAAAGCAGCATAAGCACCGGGGGGATAGTAAAATCGTAAAGTGTCTGTTCTTTGGCGATTTCTCCTGTGTTTACGACAAGCATATAAAGAGTGTGCGCGATAACGAAAAGTCCAAAAGCGCTCAAGAAACCATTCGTTAATTTCTCTACGGCAGCGTATTTTTTATCGCTCTTGGAATATTCCGCCATCAGCATTATTAATGTAACGACTGGCAATAGAACTAGCTCTACAAGCAAAGGGAAAGAGTAAACGCCGACAACAAATTCGATGACTGCAACGAGTTTTAAATTGTCGAGCACCGCGTGCTTGAAAAAGCTTCTGTCCTTTTTGATGGAATTCATCTGAAAAAAAGACATTAAAGCTACAGAAAGCATCCATATGATCGTGTTCTTGGTTTGATCAGCATCCCAAATTCCAAGCTCGGACAGAAAATAGACCTCTAGAGTGATATACAGAAACATCAGCCAGAAGACCGATTGAATCTTCCATACGAAGAACGTCGATTTAACCACTTCAAATGCGGACCTAGTTTCCTCCATTCGCGGTGCGAAACCGATATAGGCTGCAATAATTGCGATCCAAATGAGGAAGGCAATCTCTCTGTTACTGAATATGTCCATCTAGCTCCCCAAACAAAAATGCACCTCGGACTGCTTAATTTCCCATGGAATTAAATTTAGTAAACAAAACTCGCAAGCAATTGATCTAGAGCTGCTTGTTGACGTAGCGCGAACACGCATATCCGTCTGAAACCTCCTTTTCTCAGAGGGAGAGGAGCTGACCTAGAGACAGAATAGATTTTATATATATCAGAATGAAAAAGCAGACGGACGGTCCGACGACCGACGACCTAGCTTGTTTACATCTCTTTGGGAGCACGGATGCCTAACGCAGCGATCCTTCCGATGCAAACGGTTAGGTCGTGTGACAAATGAAATGGATCACTGGTCTTGCCAATCCTCTGGAACTAGTGCGGGCGGCTTTGTCCACGGTTCCTCGACCAACGCGTCCTGGAACCACTGTTCGCGCAAATTCGCATGCTCAGTGACGATGAGCTGGAAACCTGGAACGTCTTCCTGCGTGAACTTAAGCAACAACTCGAACAGTCGACGCACTGCATCAAGATCAGCATCTTTTTCTGTCTTCTGCACCGAGCCATCGGCATCCCTGTAGATCTGTTCGGACGGAAAGTAGACTTGAGTTGGTTGGTCGATCAGCAGGAAGCGAGGAATTGGACGGTTATTCTGTGCCGCGAATAGATGTAGGGCGAGCAGTGCCGACAGATGGTAAGCCAGATGGTTCTCGCCGCCGCCGGTCCGGCCCATCGGCACAGGACGCTCGGGACGATCGAAGATGATTGTCAACTGCGGCAGGTTGAGCCGCGCAGGGTAAGGACCAAATTCGGCGTTGAACTTCTGGATGAACTGCGACAACTGTGCGGAGATGTTGTTTAGGATCGAGGTCAGGCGTTCATTGCTGTCGTCGGCGCCGATCTGCTCCTCAAGCTGTTTGACTTTGTTGTTGTGACGGCGATTCTCTGCTTCTAATTTGGCAAGATCCTCATTCGGGAGAAGCGTCTCCAGGAACAGGCTGATACGGCCGACTACACGTGCGGCCGCGTTGTTGCGGGTGCCCATCTGGGCGATGAATTCGTTGGCCGAGATCGCAGCAGACAATTCCGCTTCCTTCTGCTTGATATCTCCCGCGATCCCGTCCACTTTATCGGTCAGTTCGGCCAGGTAGGCTTCGAGCTTGGGGCGCTGACCGGTGGCGATGCGCAATTCTTTGTCGAGCGATTCCAATTCGTTGAGTAGGACGACGGCGACCGGGGATTCTAGCGCTAGGTTTCGTTCGCTGAACGGCCATTGCCATTCGCCGCTGTCGGGGTTCTTCGGTAGTGCCTTGATTGAGGCCAAGCGGTCTATCTGTTCGGCGGCCTCGTTTTCGTAGCCGCCCGCCCGCTTGGCGAACTGTCGTGCCGCGTCGATCCGGGTCTGGGTATCACGGCGATCCTGACGCAGCCGGGCCAACTCATCCTCCAGAAGCGAAACCCGGCTGCCGTCGTCGTCTGACATCGTTTCGGGCTTCCATGACAGCGCCAAACTCAATGCGTCGATGATCCCGTTGGCATTCGGATTTCCGTCGGTGCTGCGGATGACCCCGACTGTCTTTGCTTCCGAGTAGAGGCCGATAGCCTGCTCATGCGACGTGTCGACGGCGTCGCGGGCTTGCTCCAGCTTCTTGTTGCTGATCCTCAAATCGCGCTGCGCTATGCGCAGCTTGGATTCCAGCTCGTAGCGATCATGGGAGGAGACGCCGAGCAGGATTGGCAGCGTATCGCGGATCGCCTGTGGTTGGAACTGTTCATTCTGGCGATAGAAAAGTTGGTCCTTGTTGGCGACCAGCCCTTGCTTCTGGAACAGGTAGTAGAACGTGTGCTTGATGTTCGCGTCGTAGCTATCTCGGCTGTGTTCAAGCGCGACTTCGGTGCGATTCTCGGGAATGCCGAGCAGGCGTGACAAAAGTTCGACGATGCTGTCGTCGTCGGTGTTGACCGCCAAGTCCTTGAACTCAGGAGCCTGCAACTGGGCGCCCCTTCGAAGCATTACCGTGCCGCAACTGGCGCCGCCGCCGGGAGGTGTTGGCTTAGCGACTAGCACCTGTTCTTTCTCGAACTGGTAGATCACGGCGAACCAGGCCACCTTATCGCGGATGATACCTTCGGGGACATTGAACGAGGAGCGTCCCATGCAGTATTCGATGATCTCGGAGAGCGCAGACTTGCCGGTGGAGGAGCGACCGGTGATGACGTTGAGTCCGTCTACCTTGAAACGGAGGTCACGGCGTTGGCAGTCATGGCTGTAGATATGTATGGATCTGATCTTCATGGACGAATCCCGAAAGTCGTGTAAACGGTCGCCCGATCGGCGATGCGTGCAAATTCCTTTCCGACGATCCGCGCCACTTTCTGGCAGGCAACGGTTTCGGCGGTTCCATTGACGGTCTTGCGTACCTTCCTGGCTACAGTATGGATGCGACCGTCGTCCGTGACTGTGATGCAGCCCCTTTCCATCAGCAGTCCGAACCCCTCGAAGGCACACGGTAGCATCTGTGTGACCCGGTCGGTGAAGCCCACCATCATCTGCTGGTTCTTCTCTGCGGTTTTGAGCAGATAGCTGCGTGGACTGCCGGCAATTACCTCGCGCGAATCCTTGTGCAGGCACAGTGGCAGCACAAGCAGTGACAGCGAGAATGGCATGCCGCGAGCGTCTTCTTCCTCGTAGCCGTGTAGGGCGCGGAATAAGACCAAGCCGCAGAATGCTGGATTGAACAAGTTCCTAATCTCGAAGGGGCGCTGATCCCATCGCTTCACGGGGCTACCCCCAGCACCTTGCCAAGGCGGTCGAGAAATCTGGGATGCCAGTGGACCTTCGGTTGGGGCGTGGCATCCGCCAGGATGTGGAAGCTACCCCGAAGGACATAGGGCTCCGACACCCGTGCGCGAATGCGTAGTGACTCGATCTTCCCAGTCTCGAATTCCGCCCAGTTGTAGAGGCTAACGCCGGCTTCACGCAGTGCTTCCTCCGCGCTGTCGTCCGTCAGCCTCTCGAAAGCGACATCCTTATAACGACCCCATTCATCGGCGAGACGATCTTCGTATTCCTCGACTTCTCCCAACACGAGCAGGTTCTCGCGTGCCCAGGCCGATCGTTGTTCAAATGCCCGGTAGTAGTCCAGAATCGCGTTCCTGATCCGATTGGAGGAAATGCCGATCTCGCGCAATTGCGCCACGAACAGGCGCGGGTCGGTATCAGTGTCGATTTCGTCGGTGGGCACCTTTCCACGGAAGGTGATAGGCAGGTTGTCCGTCTTGTATTCCTCGGCGAAGTTCGAGAGCTTGTCCGAGACTTCATAGCCGAAAATCCCTTCTGCCTTAGTGCCACTCAACTGATTGATCACAGAGTTGGTCCACCAGCCCTCCAGCCGCTCGAAAACGAACTCGCGGTGCTCGCGCCGGATGCTTCGCATGTGCTTGTCCCTTATCAGTGCCGGGATGTCGCCGATGCGCGGGCTACCATCGAGGATCAGTATGCGTTCGAGAAAATCCTGCTTCTCGGAATCGCTCAGTTCGTTGAACGCCATGGCGATCGGCGCAATGAGCTTTGATTCCGATCCGGCAAGCGCGGCGTCGGCCAGTTCGGCCAACGTTGCCACATCACCGGAGGCGACAGGCTGATCGGGGAGAAGACGGGCTAGGAACGAGGCGCTCGACACCGAGCCGGTTGTGAACAGAAAGAACCGCAGGTTCGAAGTGGCGCGGCCATCCCGCTTGTACCGAGCCAGCCAGATGTTGACGGACTTCCAGAAATCCGTCGACAGGTCGGTCAGCTTATCACCCATCGCCTTGTGCTTGAGTGATGCCAAAGACTTGCCACCGTCGCCGTCGACGAAGTCGAGGTCGTCGTCCTTTTCCAGGAAAATGACAGTGTCTTCTGGCAATTGGAGCAATTGCAGTAGAGCGAGACGCGCTTGATAGATGTATCCCAAGCCTTGCTCACCAGCAGAGAATTTGTCTGTGGCTTTTTCAGTCATCGGTTCAATCGCTACTTAGCATTGGCACACCATCGACGATGCTACCTTCTTGTTGGAATTACGTTGTGACAACTGGCGTCGCATAGCGGCGTCACGCCGCTGAAGGCAGAAAGTTAATCACATTGTTTTGTTCTATGGGAAAATTTCATGAATTGTTGCGGCAAATCTAAACTCGTCATCCTCTGGAACTCGATACCCTTTATAGGGAATCAGATACCCTGCAAATATCCCATATGTGAAGCTATTTGCAAATTCTCCCGGGACCATGATCGACGGGTCGTAAACAACTGCCGCACTGGGCTCAATAATTCCGACCGCAAAGTGCGCAGCCGCTACTAATTCCGAGCAGAAGTAAGATTCACGCTCAACAATAGAACCAGCTCGATTATTTTCAAAAAAATCATTGAGCTTTGTCACTACGTTTTCAATATGCAATTGCTTGCTTTCTTCAAAGCTTCGAATTCCTTCGCAATTGAATTTAGCCTTTCTATCTATAGCGGCTTTAATGAACGACCGAAGCCTTTCTATTCTTGATGGTGACCAGCAATCTGGCTGATGAAGGACAGCAACATGATCGTAAGTAGCAAGTAAATTATCAATCTTTGTCTCTTTTACACGAAGGCCGCTAGCTTCAGCAGCCAAATTTGCGTCTATACAAATTGCTGCGTGCACATACTTTGAACCAGTTACATCAGATATTTCGCAACTTAGCGAGTCCGCGCGACACAAAAGAACATCGCCAGGAACAACATCTTCAACGTTTAATATTATGTGTTCCATTGATTATATCCACATGAATTGTAATTTCGGGCTAGTCACTGTATAGATACGCTTACTAAAACTCAGGCCGATCGGTTCAGGGCGACCATAGCTCTTTCAGCAAATAGACGATCACGTTTCCAATTGCAACGAATACGTTATCGTGAGCGTTTTATAATGGGAAAATGACCCCATTCAACCTACAAATTCGAACCTCCGCTTCGGATCGAAAGCGTCTGTTCGTCAATGCACTTCCACAACAATATCTGTCGTCCAAGAATCGCCGTTATAGACTCGTGCGTCTTCATATGACTCAGCTACCTTAGCGAGTTGATAATCAACTGACTGACCAAAATCGAAATATCGATTTGCAGACAAGCCATATTTAATTCTCCAGTATCCAACCCCTTGGTCAAACCTAACTTTTGCACACCTTCCTGAACTAAAACCTATGTCGAGAACACGATGATGCGGAATATCACGAGAATCTTTAACAATCTTCAGATCGCAGCTTTGCCCAGATTGATTGTTAAGCCATTTACTGGCGAAGCTCTCGAAACCAGATTCATCTGCCCAATCATGGAATACCTGAGAAGGTATTTTTGTTTTGTCCTTGAAAAGGGTAATAATCTGCACGGGACAATTCCCATCAATATGCTTTTTCAAACCAGAAAGCACGGATCCAAGCAACAATACAGACATCGGACTCTGTAGATAGCGGTCTGTATAAGCAATTGATTTTATAGATTCACTTTCAAACAAATCGGACAGCACACCGCTACCACTCAGCAATTTCTCCAGCAAATTAACTCCAAATTCAGACAACTTTCCGTTTACCTGGTCAGTAAGCTCATAAGAATTAATATCACTCGTCACAGCCGGAATGTTAGGAGAACAATCCAGTTGCACAACTTCAGCTGGCGGCACGTGGTTCGAACCTACGACGATGCAATCCGATTTAAGCCAAAATGACCCAGGTACAGAAGCAATCTTTGATCTCGAAGCAAACGTATGAACGGTATCGCCAGAAATAACTTGTGCGACTATATGCGAATCAACATTATCAGTTGATTGGCATATCCTGGCTCCCAACACCTCAAGACCATGGAGATCTGAACGTATATCTTCACTATCGATAGCAGAACTTAGTATCAGATCAACTTTTACTTCATCTTGTACCAAATAACCGAACACAGAACGTTTGAATACGTGGGATCCCAAATCCCATTCTTCACTATCACCTTTCAGCCACAAAATAAGGCGCGACGCCCCGCCATTTACATGTTTCCTTAAAACGTCCTCTAAGGTACCTGCGCTGTATTTAGCACTAGGCAACAACACTTCTGATTCAGGCAATCCAATATAGTGCTGGAAATCATTCCCCAGCCAATGCAATGCACTCAATCTATCCAAATCATCGTGGTCATGACGCGTATGTGGATCGAGCAAACACTCACTACATGCAGTAGCACAATGTTCACAATGGAGTTGCTCAACCATATTCATTAATAATTGTTCTATGTGAATGGGAGCACTCGAGGCAAATCCAGCCCCTCCGCTAATCGAATCAAACAACTGGATTACATTGACCACCTCGCCACTTTGCAATCGCCATGGCTTGACCGCATAACCAAGTTCCGACGCAGAAATTCCCAGCCTCTCAGCCAAAGCAAAACGCAAAGAAACTGCCAAGGTAATCGCAACGCTCTTGGAATTCTGGTGCTTTGTATTTGCACCTAGGAATTCTCCTGTGACAGGATTTCTCAACACCAACTCAAAAACGTCTGTTGTTGAGACAACACCTAAACTTACGTTCGGCCTTATGCTCTCTGAACCTGGACAAGGTAATCTTTTATTTTGTTGATCCTTATCTTCTTTTCGAGGTCTTGGGGAAAAGTGATTGGTAGTTGGCATAAGATCGGGCGGATACTCGCCTGGCCCATACATAGAACTTGCACGCCCACATGTAAAACAAATTGCAAAACCATGCCCGAATTCCCCCGCGCTATGATGAAATACTTTCCCATCTACTCCATATGTCATATAACCCAACGCGGGATTCGGCAGCGGCAGCCTCTGGCCTGTCACCATGACTCGAGCAGACTCAACAGGTATATATTTCTGGCGCGTTACATCATTGGTCACAGGCTCATAAGAGTCGGTAACAAATCCGGCAGGCTTCAAAATATCCTTTATGTTGCCTTGTGGAATCGGAGCCAAACAGTCGGGATTGGTACATTGCAACTCTTGAGCTTTAGAAACTCCTTCCTCATAACCAATCTCACCACACGAACCACACCACCAGGCTCGATCAATTTTCTGAGCTTCTTTACTCTCAAAATGCAATTGATGCCAATGCAAAGAAACACCCGCAGATCGGTATACTCGCCCATCCAACACGACCTCGGCCCCAGGAGCATATTCTCTAATCGCGATTGCCAAATTTCGAGAAGGAAGCCCTTTGTACCGAGAGACGTTATCCTCCCTAGCTTGTTTTTCCCTCTTCAATTCACGGAAGTAGTCTTCCATTGTAAAATTGTCGAAGGTGACTACGTCAGTCGGAAATCCATATCCGGGTAAAAAATTTCGAGCAGACAAGTCCCTTAAAAGGTATTCTTCGCAATGCCGTTTTCGCTCAAGGGTAATACGCGCGAAATATGGGCCATTTGGCTTAGCTTTAATGAGTTCACCTTGCAAATATTGATATTCCTCAAGCCAACGCGCATTTAAATTCTGAATCATATTTCGTGATTCAGATCTCAGCTTCAGTGCTGTAGCGGTAGAAAGGGACGTTCCTCGAGTCAGTTCCTTAATGGATATATCCGCACTCAGATCCGCCCGCTGTAACCAGACAGAGAACCTATCACAAATGGAGTCTCCCGCTTCATTATCAAAGAACCATTTTGTATTCAGGGAGGTTCTTTCTGTTGCCGTTTCTCCGATCTCTTCTCTCCAGAAAATAGTAAGCAGAAACGCATTAATATGACGCTGCACTAAGCGAGCAGAATTTAATGCTACAGCTGGAGCGGGTATACGCGTTTCAAATGGCCACAAAGGGTTGCTGAAAACCAATTGGTCATGCGGATTGCTCTTGCAAAGGGTATAAGAAATAGCTCTGGATTCTTTACTCCGCCCGGCCCGGCCCGCCCTCTGCAAATAGTTAGCTGGATGCGGCGGTACATTATTCATAACCACCGCCGAAATACCGCCGATATCCACTCCCATTTCCATAGTGGTTGAGCAGTTCAATACATTGATTTTTCCTTGCTTGAATTGCTCTTCGTAGTCTTCTAATCGGTCAGATGGCTGTTGAGCGGAGTGCTCAGCGGTTCGATAATAAAATCCGCCCTCTACGGCCCGATCATTTATATTGGTCCACAAATTTAGAGATCGCAATTTTTGTACGCGCTCGTCTTTCTCGACCAAGTGCCGAATATGCCTTAACCCGGGATCGTAATCATATTGCGATCTATCCATTTTCCATATTTCAGGACACTCAACTTCGACGCACTGATATTCAGCGATTTTCTCTTCAGTCAAGCTTGAAAAGTCTACATGCTCAGGCAAATACGGTGTAAAGCCCTTAAAGGTAGTATCAATCAACTTATTGGTAACTGGACAAATATATGCCTTCCCCACGAGCGAAAATAATAAATTCTCCCGCCTTAAAGAAAATCTATTTTCGTCACTTGTTAATGCACCACCAGGTCGAGTGATAAACTTCCACGCTTCACTAAGCCACGCATTCACTGTGTCAACATGCAAAGTATTACTTGGATTAAGCTTTGCGCCTAATAACAATAATTTTGCCAACCGCTGATTGTGATGATTGGCGCGTATTTGAGGCCACTTCTTGATTCGCATCTCATCAGCTTCTTGAGAATTGGGATTTCTCAGCTCCTTTGTAGAAAATTTGTTCCCGATCCAATGCCTCATGCCAAGTTCCATTTGCAAAAACCCGCCATCGCGCACGTAAAAATCCATTGCAACTTTCAGAAAATCCTTCCAGTCCTGCAATGACAATTTGTACCTTTCCCATTCAGGCGGAGCCTTTTCGACTTTATCCATGCCATGATAATGAAGCATTACCATGCCTTGCGTTTCTAGACTGTTTCGTCGCTTTGGCCTGCGTCTAAACTCACGAAGCAAAAGCAACTCAGCAAGCTTCAATGGCCCATCGCTTTCACCGAAAACATCTTGTTTATGGGATTTGTTATAGGTAAGCATTGGTCCTTTAATATCTGCTTTTTGGGCTAACTTTTCGACAACGTCTTTCCATGTCATTTTGACCATTGGTATAGCGACTGAAACTCCTGAAAGCGCTTTTACTCGGTCAAACAATCTTTCTGCCCTTTCTTCTGATTGTTTAGCTTCAAGTGGCATTCCCCACGAACGATAATCTTGCGCTTCCTTTTTCGCTTCTTCTGCTTTCTGCTTAAGCGCCTCGATATCAACTTGGGCATTTGGAATGTCAACATCTGAATGCGCTGCTTGGGCCTCCTTCAAGGTATCCAATAGCATACCCCTAACCCTGTTCCGTTCTGCCTCTTGCTGCATACTCACGGCCATACGAGCAGTCCCCTGACGACTGTCAGTGAATGTAATTAATCGACGCCCTCTACCGGGCAAGGATTGAGATCCAATGGCAATATTTTTATCATCGTCGTCGCTAAAATCAGGGCAATACTCTAAGACTGTTGGTACTGCGTTGATAACATAGAAGGGCCCCCCCACTAAGGCACGTCTATAGAATGGGACATTTCCATGCCCATGGAACGCACACGCACAACAGATCAATTGTCTATCCTGAAAACCAAGGTATATACGTTGCTCCGAAACTTCGTCGAACTCACCTGAGATTCGATTAACACCGAGGTGGATAACATTTGTTGAGTGGTTTGCCAACGCAGACAGTACACGAGGCTTTCTCGCTTCAATCTGCTTCATCTTTTCTTCATCTAAGTTAACGGGAACATCTTCATCTTCGTTTCCACCACCTTCTGAAAGGAGCGAAAATTCATCACCGCTATAAGATTCCCACTGTACCAACTTTCCATTTTTATCTCTGGCCAACAAATGAGGCTCATTACATTCCTGACAAAACACCATTTCGTATACGGGAGATCCACAACCGCACGTTTGACGATGCCCCACATAAACATTCCCAAATGGCCATCCTTTCTCCAACGAAGTTCCATTTTTTTCTGTGCACGATTCATTGAAGCAACACCACAGACCTTGAGTAGTTCGCTGAAAAAAATGTGACCGCACCTTGAGGAACGATGGCTCTGTATCGGATGGTTGCGTCCCGGTGCAGAGATCAAGCCAACGCATCACTTCATCGGCACTGAACACCCGATTAAATCGTTTAGTCAGCAATTCAGCCAATTCATCTGTTCGCCTTGGTTTTGCGTGGGTAACCAATGCATCTCGCAGCATTCTAGCTTCCGGGGAATGTACCAACGCCTCGAACCTTTCTAGATTGCTCTGACCTTGAGGATCACTAAAACCCATAGATTCGAGTTCTTCTAGCGGTACCTGATATTCATTGCACGGAGGCAAACTAGGAACAATTCTCTTACCACCCCACACGTCAATCTGATCCTGGGGTACTCCAGATAAATCGGACAAAAACTGTTTCAACTGAGAGGTAGCATCCTCTCCAGCAATAGTTGCAGAGGTCGCCACGAAACGTACGTCTTTTGGCCCCACGCCAAAGGCTTGCATGACACGTCTCAATTGCAATGAAAGTTCTGCTGCCTGGGACCCCACATAAGAATGTGCCTCATCAAGGACTATCCAACGGAGAGATTTCTGCTTTCTCGATATGTCAATGATAGGGGCATCTATCTGACGCACCATCATATACTCTAACATGGTGCCATTCGTCACCAGGATTGGAGCTGGTTCCCTGCGTAACAACTCACGAGAAAGGATCTCATTCGTGCACAATCTTTGTTTGCTTACAACCTTTGATGCCTTCTCTTCCGTTTTACCATTGTACAAACAAAAGCGAATTCCATTATCAAATCGACGTGTCCAAGCATCCAGGCGCTCACGCTGCGAATTAATTAGTGCGTTCAAAGGATATAAATAGATTGCGCGAACACCTACTAATGGCTTTTCGCCACAAGACCTATACTCTTGGTACAGGTCTTCTAGCACTGGGACCATAAAACACTCAGTTTTTCCTGACCCCGTTCCGCTTGTCACTACAATTGAGTGTTTCTTTTCCAGCAGTGATTTCCAACTCGCTAGCTGGTGAGTGAAGGGTTTCCAATCTGATCCAAACCGATAGCGCTTCTTCTCTGGATTGTTTAGCGCTTCAATTACTGCTGGACTAAGAAGTTTTTCGCGATCAGCAAGATCCCGCATGGTTACATTTGCTTCCTCCCACCCAAATGTCTGCTCAAAGACCGGGGACGACAAGAATGAACCGGGCTTACCACATTCAGAACGCATTTGCTGTCCCAAATGATCGCGCAACTGAGGATTCGTGATCCCCAAAAGACTTAATGTTGCTTCAGTGGTTCTGGATATTGATTGTTCGACCAGAGAGGAGAAGTATTTAGACATAGCATCAAATTCCTAATTCTTGGACAGCAAATAGCTCAACAGACAGTATCCATAGACAGAATCAAACCACTTGGGATCGAAGTCCCGAACCTGTCGCAAGAAAAAAACCGAATCCGAGTTTTCACGAAAAACGTCGCTGATACTGGCTTCACCTGCGGCAACTGCTGCCGCAAAAACTGGTAAATAGACAACCGAATTCCGATAGTCCATATCCTGATTCAAAGCTAGTGGGGTGGAATGCTCTTGATACCAACGTTTTAGGGTTCCCGCCCCATATGCTGGCCAGCTGTCTGCGCTGCGATCGCGGATTAATTCCTGATACCATCTGTTTACAATTCCCATCATCATGCTTTCTGGTATAACAGTTGGTCGCTGTCCAGCAACCAGCCACAGCATCACTTCTGCGCCATATACCGAATAAACACTGGCGAGTCGCTCATACATCCTCTGCATCAAGCCGGAGAGAGCCGGGTCAGGCAATCCTTTACTGGATAAGAGACTTTTGAATCGGAGTCCGGCAGTTCGAATAACATCTATAGATATGAATTCCCAAAACACTGGAAATTCCGCTTCCAGCCGCAGTAGAAGTTCTGTATCCATTTCGAATTTAAACAACGCCATGCCCAATGCGCCAGGATGTTTTACCAATGCTCTCCATATTTCAAAGGTGGCCAACGGGAGATATCCATATTGATCATATAGAGTCCGCATAAATTGCCAGCCGCTATGGGCAGGGTCGTTTGCCATGGCTGTTAACACACCGTCAAAGACGGAATGGCCCACTTGTGGACTAAACGCCACAACAGCTTTTTGGAGGCTTCTTATTTCTTGAGTAGGATCCGTCTGTGGCATCGTACCGTGAACAAATAGTGGCCGGCATGACACCTCAGATCCCCTTTCCGGTACCACTAACCAAGGTCCGTTTCTGTCTACAAAAGCTGGCAATTCAAATTCGTTGGTTTCTACGCCTTGACTCATGCGAGATGTTAAAGCCATAGATCTACGCTCTGGCTCAGCCAATAACATGATGGCCAACTTTGGGGACTTATCGCCAATTCTGACTAATGACGAAAAGCGGATTACACCTCGCTCTCTATCTAGTTCCAGAGCGGAAGAATGCCGGCGAATTCGATACACCTCTTCCTTTCTCCCACCGGTAATGCGTAGTTCCACCACCTGATCAATACCATCCTTAATTGATAGCAAATTTTCAATCTGTTCTTTGATATTAAATAGACTGATTTCAATTGGTTTCTCAGAAACCCGGTATCGCCATTCGTACTGAGCATGGCAATCACGCCCTCCTGCCAACCTTAGCGTCAGCTCATAGCTGGTCAGACGCCCCTGTACTGAAAACAGATACAGGCGACTCCCAAGCAGATCAGATACAGCCAAGCTCCGTTGTAATTGCTTTTGGTCTTTATCGAATGCCAAGATTCCCGCAGCAGGAAAAGGTACTTCAACAACAATAGGGTCGCTTGCAAGATTTGGGGTCAGGGCGATTTTGACGGACTGAGGCGGATTTCCATTGGTCTTAAGTTTTAGTTCGGTTCCGTCCTGAAGTTTGACCTTGTTGCACCCAACTCCATCGTCTACCAACTGCACCAAGCACGTTCGGCTTGAACGAATAATTACACTACCTTGGTCAGCTCTGTCTCCGCACTTCAGTAAAATTTGTAAATCGTCTGGCAGGATACCGACCTTACGACGAAGCAGTGTCTCACCCTGCTTATTGCGGAAGGAAAGGTAATGTGATCCAAGTCGCTCTTGAATTCGACACTGATCAAATGGCGTGCCTGATAAGTAAAGCAGTGCATCGACACTCAGGTCACTTTTTCCAGATACGCCTAGATCGATACGTGGCACTCCCAGGAATGTTTGAGCTGGACGGCAAGGCCATTCTAAAGTCCTTCCCCGCAACCCTATCTGGACTCCATCAGCAGCGGAGGAACCTGTTCGAATCCGGAATGTTTCATTATTAGAATCGAAAAGGGTTATTGTCCCTGCAACTTCGATTACCTGGCAACCAAACAGCGATTGAACCTCAGTAACCTGACCCACAGCCACCTCATATCGAGTCTGACTCGGGAGTAATATTTGGATTTTTTCCGCCTTGGAATTGAAACTAGCTTGGCCACAAACCTGCAAACCAAGATCAGTGGCCTCTAAACCAATCGGAACCTCGCCAATACCGACTTGACTGCGATCAACTGGTAGTGAACCAAGTATCAGTCCACCACCGAGCGCAACAATGGATAATTCGTGCTGGGGATAACGTCGACTGCATTTTATCTGCCGTTGTCGCAATGCCACTTTTGCCATGTTGCCTTCTAAGGCAGCATAACCAGTGCCCAGATTCGCAAGTTGATAATCGCCTTCATATAGAGCAATCTCGAATCGGGCAGACGTTGGAGTGCTCAGCAATGGAAAGACAAGCTGACTGGGCAATGACAAGTTTACCAGGATCAGGTCTGTTTGATCTCCTGGTAGATACTGAACACAACGCCACTCTTTCGACGCCTGCCTGCGAGCTTTTTGTTCACGTGAAGCAGATTGTAATAATCCGTTAAGCAGATCTGTTCCCGTAGATTCATCCAAGGGAATGGGAAAGCCTTCGCGCCAACGCGGATTCGATGCATCCAGCTCGGCAATAGGATCAGATTTGCCGTCCAAATCATACAGCCGTACCAACGACACCAATTGATCCGCCATTGCTGCAATCAATTCGATGGAAGACTCCTCGGAAAAAACTTGAGGCAGGTTGATTTTGTCGATTAACATCAACACCAGTTGATGAGTGCTTTCACCCAGGCCTTCTGCCCGGTCATAGTTTTTCAAAATTTTAGAAAATAGAACCTGGAAGCGACTTTCAGGTTGTTGTAATACCAGAAAAGGTAAGCCACCTTCACTGAATAAAGAACCGAGAAAGTTTCTTCGATCAGATTCGTAGAAACGTATTGGGCGCTTCCAAAAGCCTTCTAAACCTATTGGAACTGCCTTGGCCAGGGCCTGCGCCTCAATAGTAAACTGTAGCGCATCCCAGATCGGCTTCCATGACCAACCTTCCTGATATTCCCTTCTATACCATTCGGCACAGAACAGGACAAAGGCAGCATAATTCCCCTTATGATTTGGCAATGTTCGATCATGTGCTTGCTGCTGTAGTTTAGCTTTAAGCTCTTCATATTCAGCGAACGATACTTGATACTCGTAAAGTGGTCGCTGATCAGGCACATCCAGGTTACGCCGTGAAAGAAACTTACTTAACCAACCAGACAAACTGAATTCATTAACCACACTCATCATTTATTCCTTGTAGCTCGCTGGTCTCTACGGAGGATAAATTTACGTCTCGTATATCCTCGAGCAGGCCAATTTGGTCCTAACCCGTTCGGTTGAACTTTACAGCGCGAAGTAATAGCGCCTGATTTTTTCCGCCATCCGTTCGCGGCGAGCCTGCAAAAAGGCTTCGTAGTTGTCCAGATCGTAAGCTTCCAATTCCAGCGGCAAACAATTGTCCGCCAAATTGGTTTCAAAATCGGCCATGTCAGTAATCACGCCGTATTTAGCCTTTTTGGTATCACATTGCTCAAATACTTCCTGGATATACTTGTCCGGCGCCTTATCCCCCACCTTGATATTCACCTCCTGCTGCACATACACATAGTTGGCAACCTGGTTGTACTTACCTTTGGCGAAGCCTTTCTTCTTGAGGAAGTTTTTGGGAAACACATGGTGAATATCCCCGTGGTGAATCAACATATCGCGCACGGATATATCTTTGGACAGAAAGCCTTTGTCACCCAGATTCACCTGAGCGGACCAGAAGACATGTAATGCAGGCGCATTGACGGAGCTGGTTGTCAGATTCTGCACCAGCCCTACCTGCCAGAAAGCCTCCGACAGTTCGGCAGCTTCGATGGCTGCCAACACATCGGTGAACTCCTGATCGTGTACTGCCTTGATGTCTTTATCGAACTGGGATTCGGGTGATCCGGAATAGCGCCCCGTCAGTAACGACATGACAAACCAGCGGCGAACCCAGCTCTCGATATTCGGGTTGTTGCCCAGATCCCGCTTGAGCTTCAAATACAGCGCATAGGCAAAGTTCACAGCGTTGGTGGAGCGGATCATTGATTTGTCCACAAACCCAGCCGAACGGATGATCATCAGAAAGCGTTTGAAGTGGGTTTCATTAATGAACTCACTGACCCCTTCGCTAAGGGTCCGGAATGAGGTTTCCTCGATATGCTTTTCGTAGGTGCGGGTTTCGAAATTACGGCCTGACAGCAAGCCCACCAGATCCGATAGACGCCCCCGGTTGAACTTGGAGGTGAAAGCTACCCGCAGCATGTCGGAATAGCTGGGGTCGTACAGATCGTCGTTTTCATTGCGCAGCCAACGCATGGCCTTGAAATAGTCGGTCTTTGCGAAATCGGCGTCGTTATTTTCAATATGAGGATAGAATTCCGGCGCAATGGCCAGATGGCAGAAGTAATCGACAGCCTTACGCAGGGTATTGCCATCAAACTCCTCATTGGCCGCGATTTTGGACATGGCGAAATCCGCCTGACTCAGTACCACGCCTTTGGAGTTAATACGGATGAAAATCTCGGTGACAACTTCAATATCAAGGTCCGGAATTAGTTCGATTAAACCAATTTGCTTTTTGACAATGTCACAGAGTTTTCCCAAACGGTCATATAGCAAATCTTCATTGACATCCGGGTTAAGCGAAAGATATTCCTTTCCAACTTTATGGATCTTCTGCTCACCACTAATAATCGGGGCAATATCTGGCAACCAAGACTTGTCTCTAGTGATAGCGGGATTCGCAACTTCAAAGCGCTCCTCCAAGGGGTGAAACGCAATACGGATTTTCACCTGCTGGTAATCCTGATTCACTACCTGTTGGCCGGCAATAGCGGCAGTCAATGCAGTGACCCGCTGCTGGCCATCAATCAGCACCTTTTTGCCTTCCGCCAGGGAACCATCCTTGAGTTTCACCGTAGGGTTGCGCCAGGCAATGATGTAACCCACAGGAAAGCCCTGATAAAGGCTATCCATCAGGTCCCGTACCTTGGTGGCATCCCATACAAATGGGCGTTGGATTTCGGGGATAGCGATTTCTCCAGTTTTAACCCAGCTCAGAAGGGTTTCGATCAGGTGTTGATTAACTGAATATTTTTGGGATGACATTAGCATTCGTTATATCTTATATATCAACAAAATAGAATCACAAACTACGCGGAAGCATGCACACTTCAAACTGTTTGGCGATAATTAAAATTCTACTACCACGTCTAATTTTACAGCCTTCCTAGATTTCTCAATCGAATTTTCCGCGCTTGCAATCTCAGCCTTGCCTTTATAAATTCTGCTCATTGCTAACAACCTCATTCGAGTCGTTGCATCAAACATGCGCTTCATATCTTTTGTAGTATCCAATGTAAATCTATAGCTCAACATCTTATTTGTCTTTATTTTTCTCATCTCATAAATACTTTCAAAAAATTCATCTCTAAATAAGCCATAACGATCCATGATATCTTTAGCTGCAACAAAGTCAGGCTCCCCACCTACGGCTTCAGCAACAAACCCCAATATTTTCTTAAATTTTTCCTCTAGATCTCTATTAGTGCTACATCCAACATTCGCCTCAATGCCATTCAGTGGAGCTTCAAATTTCAAACCACCCTCGAACTCATATCTTGATTGTTCGTCAATAAAAACTTCTTCCGCACTGGATATTCCAACCCGCTTCGCCCCAAGAGCAATACAAAGCTGAACCCAGAGCTTGTACTTTCGAACGATATATTCTTCAGCAAACTCATCAATAGTATCAAACTGACTACCGTATCCCATTTTAGCCAAGATATTTCCTACACGAATCTCAGATGGTGGTACATAATCGATCAACTCTAGAATATTCTCTGGCTGTAACGGCAATTTGATGAGTTTCGTATCTATTTGTGGCCTAACAAATTCATTGTATTCGTTAATTGATTCTTCTTTCAGATTTTCCAAAAAATCATCATCCACGAAGAATATCTTCTGCGTATATTGTTCAATCATTTGATCGCTTCCTAGAAAAAAAAATAATGTGAACAGAAATGAAAAGCCAATGGAAATTCAACATTTTTTGCAAACGAAATATCTGCGCCCTTTGCTCTGACGAACAAACTCGAGACGTAAATTTTTCACTATCCAATAGCACCCGGCCTACTATGCTACGGAATGCACTCCGCACATTAAAAAGCACAACTATTGGAGCAACACGACCAACGCAATCACGGGTGACGGGGTTAAGCTTAACCAGACAATCACCGTAGAAAGTTGTTATACACTCCATTTCTTGAGAACTAATCCACCACCGTCTTCCCGACCTTTGAACCTGATCGAGAAAATACAGAATTTCATCCCTCTGGGAACTTGAAGCACTCACGTCTTGATACTCTCCAGAGACACTACTGCTCAAACAAATACTATTACCTGAATTATCTAGTTCTTGCGCATACAAGTAGACAGGCTTACTAGAATCAATTAATACAATCATTGACAACACACTTTATTAATCGAGTGGAGCTAGATTTATCCAGTAAATTCGCTGGATAAAAGTAGCCTCTAGCATCACCCATTAATTCCATTACTTCACGCAACGATTCATCCTGCTGAAGGATATTGTGCGAGTCGTCAAGCTCCTTCCATTTCGACTGATCCAAGTGGGTGCCAACAACATTTATTTTTCTTCTAATTTTCGAATTCGATACCGACCTACTTTTGGAAGTTTTTTCAATATCCAGCTTCACTTTTCTAAGATACTCTTTTTCTGAAATTCTTTTGAGATTGATCATATAGAAAACATGATCACTTCTCTCAACTAATCCTAACCAATCATTCAACCGGTCCTTGGTTCCAGGCATATCCACTAACTCCTGAATTTCGAAGTCATCATCAAAAAAACCGGTTAATAAAACTCTACCCTTCACATCTTTCGAAAGAGTTTGTTCTTTTTTGCTAGAATTATCTCGCCCCATCAGCAAACCTATAAATGTAGTTTTACCAGAATCAGGCTGACCCCAAATTGCAAAAGTTCCCAACGCCTTAGGTTTGTTTTCCTTTACAACGAATCTTTTTACTAGTTTGTTAGACAGATAGCCAACTGCGGCAGAACCGGCAGACAAGGCCGCCGCCCCCAGAGCCAACAACGCATAGTCTTTGATTTTTGACATTTCTGATTACCCCTAGACGCTAATAAAATTCTAATATCGATGTGCAGCCAGCAGGACACGTCAAGAACCCCGGCGACACCTTATGCAGACGGCCCCTGCATTTCCGAAATGCCGATTTCGTCAGATTTAACCCAATTAAGTAGCGTTTCAATCAGGTGTTGATTGACCAGTATTTTTAGGAGGACATTGTGTTCCTCGTATATTGTTTGATAGCGAATAAATTTGTTTCTAGTAGAAAGCCGTTAGTCTGGCTCAAATAGACTTCACGAATACCTATTTCGTCATCACCGATTCATTGTATGTTCCCGCAAACCTTCCATATGCCATGCCGAACTGCCAACTATGCAACTCCACCTTAAGGCGGCTGGACTCCAACCATCATATTGTAATGCCCTAGCTGATCTGCCTTATCGAAGATATCTCGAAACACTCGCAGATACGCCTCGTTGGTTTGCTCACCTTGATTGACATAAAGATCATCATGAATTGAATGAGAGCCATCATTCACCCATGAAAACAACGATTGGCAGATCAGTTTGTCTCGCCCTTCAAAAAGGGCGCAAATATCATCTTTCCCCATTCCACCCCACATGGTGAAGTAATTTTCTAGAATTCGGCGAAGCGTATTTTGCAGGCTGATACTCGATATATTTCCTGTCTTCACATCTTCCCATAACAGCTCATAGGCCGAACGAATAGGATTGACGACACAGCGTTCAACTACTGAACCCAGTTGAAGCTTCTTAACCAACCAAAAGCTTTCATCGTTGAAGGCTTGATCTGCCGATCGCTTGCCATTAAAGCTTACCTCTTTATGGAAATACACATTGTGTGTAAGCACAAAAACCTGCTTTATCTGGCTGGCTTGGGATCTTGCTTCCTCCATAACTCCCTTGATCAGGCTACTTACGATATAGAGGATATCGGCATCTAACGAAGATATGGGGTCATCAAATACCACAACTCGGCTGGTAGTTATTCCAGATGGAGACTGCGCCCCTTTGATGAAATAGTAGAAGTAAAGAAAGGTAATGAAGGTCTTTTCGCCTTCGCTTAGTGATCGACTAGCATCTTCACCATTATCGCGGATAATTCGATAGTGACGACTTGAATCGGTACCACCAATACGAAACGAATTAAATCCGAATCTTCCCAACAAATCATTTATCGAAGATATAGTTGGCTGAACGGACGTGGTTTGCTTTTCCAAATCCAATACCTTGTCATTCAACTCCCGAAGTCGTTTCTGCTTATCTTCAAGGCTTGTTTCCATTCCCACTATTGTTTTGTTTAACTCGTCTCTCTTCTTTTGATACTGCGACAAATCGTCCGCCAGCTCATTAAGAACAAATCGCCACACCTGCGATGTCAGAGACCGTTTCTCCGCAACAATATTTGTTACCGTTTGATTGTGACTAGCAGTCGCCTCATTTGCTTCTAGCACCAGCACCTGCAACTGAGCCACCAACGGCTGGACCGGCTCTAACTGGATTTTTCGACTTGGTTCTGAAATTTTCATTGCCAATAGCGACTGATTTCCCTTCAGTCGTTCAACTAATGCCTGAGCCTCAGCATTAAACAACTCCAGCTTCAAGAACGTGTTATTTGTCTCGACATTACCCTGAATGGTTGCAAGTAATTTGTCACTCTCTCGCTGGTAGTTATTTTGCAGTGTCTTGAGTGCTTGAATGTCAGAGTCATATGCATCGCTAAAAAACGATGCTAGGCTATCGGCAAAATGGCCATCGGTTGACTGCTGACAGAAGGGACAGGTTTTCCTATCTTGCTCATGGTACTTAATACCTTGCTTGACCCAGTCACTATTGCCAAGGCGATTGATTAGGGCCGCGATGTCAACATCCTGATTTCCAATGATGGCCTTTTGCAGCAGCTCATGAGACTCCGCTGCGATAAGCGTTTCACCTGAAATCTCCGAAAATGGAGAAATCCTTTCCACACCACTGGAAAACACAGTGGCCGCCTTTTCTTTTAGCTCGTCTAGTGTGAGCAGCTCCGCGTTGTTCGATGCACTTTCAGCCAGCACCCTTTCTTTAAATTTATCAGCACTGTTACGAAGACCACTGAATGCCTCCTGGAAGTGGTCATCATGAAGTTGCTTTTGTTTCCAGCTTTTATCGCGCAGCTCGGGCTCTAGATTCGCCAGCTCTCCACGCTTCCCTGACTGACCATCTTCCCCATTGAGTTGTTTATTTAAACTCAATATATGGCTTCTTACCTTTTCGATTTCAGGCTGTAGGCCGGCGATTTGCCGTTCCGCTTCAACTTGATTCTCACCGAGGGTAAACACTCCTCGCAGTGGGCCATCCTGATTGAAATTTCTATCAACGAAATCGCGGTTATACACCATCACTTCCAATGGTGTTCCACCTTGCCATGTCAACTGGCAATGAGTGTGTCCGATTTCCTGTGCGATCACTCGACTAATTGTGGTTTTGCCGGTGCCATTCGCGCCAAATATATAATTGATACAGCGCAGATCGCTTAGCGTCGCCTGCGCCTGATAGGTCGCAATTGGTGGATTTATCTTGATCTCGCCAAGCATATCTTTTCCTTATAGTTCGCCACTAAAGGCTTTTTGGCTTATAGATTTAAATATTGTTTGTGCATTACTTTGGCTTTTAATAATGGTGTCTATGGTATTTTTATAAGCGCTTACGACTCTGGCGAATTTATCTTGTAACTCCACGGTTGGCACAAACACTGGCAAACCGAGTAGATCATCCATTTCTAACCTTTTTGTTCCGTGCGCAGCATTTGACACTTTTGATAGGAGATTTGCATGCTGTGACAACAGGAACCAAAGTAAGAATTCAGGTAAAACTCTACCAAGTGAAATAAATGCCTTAATGTCCTGGTTAATGGCCACCTGAGCAGATGTAATACCAATGGGCACTGTATGTGCCAATATCATTCCCCTAACGACAATCAACACTGAGCCAATCGGAAGCTTCTTCAAATTTGTCTGCTCGAAAACAACCTGATTGATTCGATCTATTGAATCACTGATTTTGATCGATTTCATATCCTTTGGTGACACCCATGGAAAATCTCCATTCCAAAAGATCTCATTTCCTTTTGATGGCGTGCCGCCACTAACAACTTTTACGAGATTTTCTAATCGCTCGGTTTCCCACCCCTTCGGATTCGTGACCGGATCACCAAACATATCCAGAAACACGGCGCGGAGGAATTCGTCGGCGAGCTGGATGGCTTGCTGGCGTTTGCGGCGGATGGCATCGGCTTTGTCGAGGATGGCGGCGATGCGTTTTTGTTCGGCTAGGGGTGGGAGGGGGATTTTACTCTCCTTTATAATCTTGTCTGACACCGCTGGATAGTTTGCTCCAGTAGCCTGTGCCATCATTTCTTTTACAAAGTCTCCAGTCTGAACCCAGTAATATAGATATTTACTGTCCAGTTTTTTAGGATTCGATCGAAGTACGCAATATCCTGTTGATGCGGTAGCTCCATCATATTCATCTGCCACCAATGCAACACCGTTTAAATTTGGCCTAACAGTAGCTACCAACACGTCTTGCGATTGAACCAACTGCCTTGCGCGACTCGGCGCTTCCTGGGGAAGAATTGACGAGACACAATTTCGATCAACCTCCTTCTTGTCCTTGTCAACAGAGCTCAAATCAATATATTGGAAGAGATCTTGTGTGCTGGCATTTGCGGGGTTCCAAGTTGAGACCTTCTCGACACAATCTCCGATTTCGACCCTAGCCCAACTCACAACATCCCCTCCAACTCATCCAGGTCTGCCATGATTTCGCTTTCCAGCTTCTTGAGCTTTTTCAGAATCTTTTTCGGATCATCGTACTGTTCTTCCTCATACTTCACTTCCTTGTAGCGACTGATGGAAAGATCGTACTTGTTGCCGATGATGTCGTTGGCATCGACCACAAATGCCTGTTTCGACTTGTCACCAAAGGCTTTCTTGATGTCCTTCCTGGGCGCATTGGCTTCTACCAGCGTTCGATATTGTTTCCATTTGGCAATGGCATCGGGCAGATCGTTACTGCCTTCACCTTTCAACGGCGTGCGCTTGTCATCCAGGGAATAACCATCGGCTTGCAGATCGTAGAACCAGACCCGCTCGGTGCTGCCGCCCTTGGTAAACATCAGTATCGCGGTGCTGACACCGGCGTAGGGTTTGAACACGCCACTGGGCAAACTGACGATACCTTCCAGCTGGTTATTTTCGATCAGTTCCTGACGCAGTTGCTGGTGGGCTTTGCTGGAACCGAACAGCACACCGTCGGGCACGATCACAGCGGCGCGGCCACCGAGTTTGAGGGCTCGCAGGATATGGGCGACGAACAGCAGTTCGGTTTTCTTGGTTTTCACCAGGCCCAGTACGTCGGGATTGGTGTTGGTTTCGTCCAGGCTGCCTTTGAATGGCGGGTTGGCCAGGATCACATCGAAGAAGTCCTGTTCCTGGCGGTGAAAGTGTTCCTTGATGGATTTGCTGAGGCTGTCCTGATAGCGAATATTGGCGCCATTCACGCCGTGCAGGGCCATGTTCATGCTGGATACGCGCAACATGGTGGTGTCGAAGTCGAAGCCCCAGAACATGTGCTTGTTGATATGGTCGCGGTAGGGTTCCAGCAGGTCGCCGGTGTAGTGCTGGTTGCCGTCGTCGTCGGTCAGGATGCCGGCTTTGCTGGAATGGACGCGATTGAGGTATTCCATGGTGCGGGCCAGGAATCCGGCGGTGCCGCAGGCGGGGTCGCAGATGACGTCGGTGGGTTGTGGGTCCACCAGCTCGATCATGGTGTCGATAATGTGACGGGGAGTACGGAACTGGCCGTTGATGCCCGCCGTGGTCAGCTTGCTGAGCAGGTATTCGTAGATATCGCCTTTGACATCACTCTGAGTGAGCGGCAGATCGTCCACCATGGCCACGGCGCTGACCAGGACGGATTCGTTTTTGATTTCCAGATCCGCATCCTGCATGTATTCGCCGATATGGCCCAGGGCTTCGATGGCGCTACCCTTGCCACCTAAGCCGTGCTTTTTGTCTGACTGCTGGCCCAGTTTGGCGAAGTACGGATAGACATGTTGCTTCAGATGTTTGTGCAACTCCCGGCCGCTCATGTTTTTGAAGTTCTTCCAGCGCAGTAACTGGCCATCTGGTGTGTTGGGGAACAGACGGTCGAAATCCTTTTTGGTACGGGCGGCTTTGCGCTCGGCGATGTCTTCCTGCATATCGAGCATGCGGGCGAACATCAGGTAGCTGATCTGCTCGATTACGGTCAGGGGGTTGGTGATACCGCCGGTCCAGAATTTTTCCCAGAGCTTGTCGATATCGTTACGGATTGGGCCTGTTAGCATTAGTCGTTACTCGTTTTTAAGTATTGCTGTATTAAAATTGTTAGTTTTAAGCTGCGGATGATTCGTCACCAGGGCTCAAAAAGGGCTTGAGCACCGCAATCAGGTTATCCACATCATTGGGCTTGAAGACACCATCAATTCCTTCGTGGGACACACTGTCGAACGGCGGCTCATAGAGTTTTTCCACCGTGATGCTGCCATGTTCGGCGATATAGTTTTTCAGCAGGTTCATAAACTGGACTTGCTTGGCGGTCAATTCCGGATGCGCAATGAGGAAGGCCTTGAAATGTTCTTCCACTGCTTTGGCATCCAGTCCGATCAGTTCGCGCAGGGTTATGTACAGTTGCGCCGCCGTGCGGCCATAGAATTGATTCAACACTCCCAGATTGACACCGGGATGGCTGGTTAGGATGGTAGATGTCAGGGAGTTGAGTTCGGCCTCGGCGATCACTTCGCCCTGCTTGATTTTCTGCAAGATCGGATTTGCATCGATCATGGTGTCCAGTATGGATTTGACGCGGCGGCGGTAGATCAGGGCTTCGGTTTCGCCGGCAATACTGAACTGGCTGTCTTTTTCCTGGATATCACCATCCTGGGTGCGGGTGCTGGGTGTGGCGTATGGGTCTACTAGCGTGGACTGGCGGTATTTCATGATCCCGCGCAGACCGGTGCGAGCCTTTTCCAGCTTTTCGATGTTGGCATCCTGCCAAAATTCGGCGCTGCGGACTTCGTTGATCAGTTCATCCTTTTGCCGTACGGCCTGGATATTGACCGCCAGGCGATCTATTTCGGCCAGCAGCTGGTCGCGGCCATCGTCAAAACAGGTTGCCTGTTCCACCCAGCAGCGTTGGATGATGGCCATCAGCTTGTCCAGCTGGGTGGCATGCTTGTCTTTCAGCACCCGCGCACTCATCAGGGGTGCGATGGTGAATTCCAGCAAGTGCCGAGTGCTGGCATTGAAGGTTTTGAGCTGATCGGTCTGTTGGAGTTGATGCACGTTACGCAGCTCGCGTTGCACGGCAATGCTGGATTCCGGCAGATCATTGATATCCGCTTTCATCAGATTGATGGCGGTATCAAAGGCCGGTGCATTGTTGGCCGCCAGAGCGGCTTTCGCCATTTCCAGACGCGCTTCAAAGGTGGTTTGCAGCAGGGATTTGCCACCGTTGTCATCGGGTTCCTGGTAAGCCTGCTCAAAGTAATCGAAGTTGCCGTAATGATCGAAGATCAGGAACTCGGTTTTGTCCTTACCGGGGCCAAACAGGTTCTTGCACAGGCGGGTTCCACGGCCGATCATCTGCCAGAATTTCACCCAGGATTTAACCGGCTTGGCGAACACCAGGTTTACAACTTGGGGTACATCGATGCCGGTATCCAGCATGTCCACCGAGATGGCAATGCGGAACTGATTGTCTGCTTTCTTGAATTCCTCAATCAGGGTTTCCACTTTGGGAATCTTGTTGTGGATGACCTTGCAGACTTTGGCACCGTGCTGGGGATAGAGCTTGCAGAACACCTTTTCCAGATGTTCGGCATGGTCCTGACGCTGGGCGAAGATGATGGTCTTACCCACCAGTGACCCGGTTTCATCCTTGATACCATTGTTCATCAGATTTTCGAGGATGATGCGATCGGTTTCTTCACTGAAGATCTTGCGGCCAATATCTTTGCCTGCAATCGTGGTCCGCTGGGCTTCTTCTACTCCCAGATCTTCTTCCAGTTGCCGTTTCTGGTCATCGTTCAAGTCCTGATAACGGATACCCTCGCGCAAGAATTCCGTGGTCAGATCCTTGGCGCGAAAAGGTACCAGATACGGTGGATCGTTGTTGATCGCAGCTTCCAGGCCAAATTCGAAAGTGGGATCGGTGGTTTCGCAGCCGAACATGGAAAACGTGTTGCGACTGATAAAGCGTACCGGCGTTGCGGTAAGCCCGATTTGCAACGCATCAAAGAATTCGAACAGATCGTGGTATTTGTTGTAGATGCTGCGGTGGGATTCGTCGGCAATAATCAGGTCGAAAAAGCCTACATCCAGCTGCGCGAAGCGGTTCATCATGCCTGGATAGGTGGCAACATAGATGCGGGCAGACTGATCGATCTCGTTGGTGTCACCAATGACGCAACGGGGTTCACTGGGTAGGTTAGTTTTGAAGGCGTCATCAGCCTGTTTGCGTAGCTCTTTTCGATCACAGAGAAACAAAACACGCTTGGCCCAACCAGTGCGAAACAATAACTCGGCGGTTGCAATAGCAACCCGGGTTTTACCGGTTCCGGTGGCCTGAATGATCAGGGCCTTGCGACGCTGGTTTTGAAAATGGGCGGCGACGGTTTTAATCGCTTCGATCTGATAGGGTCGATCAGCGATCTTGATGTCGGGGTTGTTCTGTTCCAGGTTGCGTACCCGGTACTGACGCTGATAGATCAGAAACTCCAGGCTATCTTTGCTGTAAAAGCCGTATACCGGACGATAGGTGTTGTATTGGTCGTCATCCCAGATAAAGGTTTCATATCCATTGGTATAGAAAATAACGGGGCGATGATAGCCCATCTTTTCCAAGGCGTCCGCATACAAACGTGCTTGTTCACGCCCCGCCTGGAGGCTGGTAGTGCCGGATTTTTTGGCTTCGATGACCGCCAACGGTTGGCCATTATCGCCCCAGAGGACGTAATCTGCACGCCCCTTGCCACTGGGGTTAGATGGGAAGTCGAGCTCAAATTCCTGGGTGACTTGATCTGTGTTATTCAGATCCCATCCCGCTTTAACCAGCATGGTATCAACTAACAGAGCGCGGGTTTTGGCTTCATTCCATTGCAGCGAATCGGAAACCTGCTGGCTCTTTCGCTGCTTTTGCGCAGCGTCAGCTTTGGCAGGCGCGTCAACCTTTGTCCGTGCTGCTTGCTCAGCACGCTCACGCTCCTTGGCGTCGAGCAGTTGCTGAATCTGTTCCTGATATTGTTTTAGCTCGTTTTCGTAGGTGGTTACCGATTTTTTCAGCTGCGCAAGTTCCGCAGTTGGATCGTCCACTTCCTGAAAATCGGGGATCGCTGTCTTTTTCTTGTTGAAGTACTGGATGGCCATGTACATGGCCAATTCGTAGGCTGTACGCAATGCCAGCTTCGCAGAGCGCTGATCGCCTTTGCCACCATGGGCGGAGTCATTACCCTGAATGCGGAGGAAATCGATTTGATGAATAAGCGGCTTGGCCACACAACTGGCCAGGACGGGATCCTTCAGCAGCTCATAAAAGGAAGCCTGGGGTAAGCGCGGCAGGTTTTCCAGCTTATATATAGTACGGGTCACCTCTTCAGCGAAGCCACGCAAGCGTGTCAGCGCACTGCCTGGATCAACAAACAGAACGGCTTCAGCCAACCCGCCAAGATCAGCCAGGATTGAGTGTTCTGGCCTTAGAAATTCGAAGTTCTTCGATTTCATAAAAAATATTCTGTTCATGATCTTCCTCCTGAAACTGCTAGAGCGAAGAGCATGCCAAGTTTAATGGACGTTATATTTATCCATCCAACCCTTCAGGGTTTGATAGCTTCCCAATCCCAGTTTTTCTGCTGCCTGGGTTTTGTTACCTTGGGCTTCATCCAGAGCTCGCCGAATATAGTGCTGCGCGACCTCTCCCATAACATCCTGTATATTAAAACTTTTATCCATATTTCGCCCCAGTATTCCGGATTGGGAATCCGGAATCTGGAATAAGGCCGATTCGACGTCCGCCTTACTGATCGATTCCCCAGTTGCCCACATGGCGGCTCGCAGCAGGGTTGAATACAGCTCCCTGATATTGCCTTTCCAGGGGTGATGGGACAGAAGATTCTTTCCGCCAACAGAAAGTTTCCTCTGGCTTTCTTGTTGGGGCATGTGCTGCCGGTATATCTGCTGCAACAGGCTATCCAACAGAAGCGGTAGATCACCTGCTCTATCCCTGAGTGGCGGCAAATGCAGCAAGCCCACCGCGACCCTATAAAACAGATCTTCCCGGAACTGGCCATCTGCTACCCGTTGCAAGAGATTCCGGTGTGTCGCGGTAACGATGCGAACATCGACCTTTATAGGTGTCGTCGAGCCAACTGGAAATACCTCCCCACTCTGCAATACCCGCAATAACCGTACTTGAGCGTCCAGGGGCAGTTCACCGAACTCATCTAAAAACAGGGTGCCACCATCAGCCTGCTGAAAAACACCGGGTTTATCTTTTACCGCCCCTGTGAATGCCCCTTTAACATGACCAAATAGAGTGGAATCCACTAATTCCAGGGGAATCGCGCCACAGTTTACCGGTACAAATGGTCCGGTATGACGTGCGCTGGCGTTATGAATCGCCGTAGCAAAGAGCTCTTTGCCTGTACCGGTTTCCCCATTGATCAGGATTGGCAGATCGAACTGGGCCAAATGACTGGCTTGGGCCTTCAGTTTTAGCATCTGCGGATTTTGGGTGACGATATCGTCGAAGGCTGCGTTGATAGGTGCTTGAAACGGATCGACCTGAGTCATCCGGGGCAGGTATTCGGCTGAGATCTCGAACGGTATGTCGGCTTGCCGCACACCTTCTTCTATAGATGCTTGATAGAAAATGGCGGGATAGCGGGTTTTGCCCAGCAGGATCCAAACAGCCTGCATGGCCGGGGTTCCCGGGCTGAGGAGAATAGAGATGGGCGATGGGTCCTTTCCGGACACCTGCTCAAGTTGTTTATCTGCTGCCTGGTAGATTTCACCGAAATTTACCGGGGAGCTTAGGGGCACATGAACAGCTGTCGTAGTGCCTTGGAAATCAGACTTAAGCCAAGCGAGATAGGGCTCTACTTCGGCAGAAGGGTAGTTGTATAGAAGGTGAAGGTGATCGGGATTTATGGCAGCGATGCAATCGGCCAGAGGACCAGGGCTCGTTGAGCCAAGGCCATTAATGTCATGTCGGCCAATCCAGCTGACTAACACCCCAACGTGCGAACGATCCGGCCTATTCGCGCCCACCCACCGATTCCTCTTCCCAGATCAGCGATTACCCCTCCGAACCGCCAAAAGGGCATTCCAACGACTATAAGTTATTGAAACCAAAGAATAGCCAAACCGGATTAGAATTGCATCAACAGTGGCTACACATGGGGTATACCACTGGTCATTTAAATAGCGATGCTGAAAATGATCAGGGCCTTAATCTACATAATTCAAAAGGTTAACTTAGCGTTTGTGCGATTGACTAATTCGTGGGCAAATAATGGCAACGCCGCAAGTGATTGATGGTGGATTTTCAGATTTCGACAATTAAAACCATAGCAGGTCATGCAACCGTCTGGGCCTGATACCCGGCATCACAAGCACAAACTACCATGACAAATGAAATCACCCCTCAAAACGCAAAATACCTGTTGACATGCGATTTATAATAGTATCCATTGACAAGCCTGCCTCCGCCGATATAATGCACGCCAATCGAGAGAATTGTACAAATATTAGCCGCACGCTGAATTTGAATGATGCTCCGAGTGGACCCCACGAGGCAACTATGACTAACCACAAGGCACCAAACCAGGCACAACAGCACCACCCAATCCCCACCAAGCACATATTCGATTTCTCGAATTTTTCCCGGCTTTTTGCCGCGTTTTCCTCGCACCACCATTCCGAATATTCATTTTTATACACATCAAATCGGATTTCTTTTGGCTACGCATTATTATAGCTAAATTTAATTGCAAAGTATTTTATCGATAGCTTGTGGCTATTCTAATAAATTTGAGTTATTAGTACTCAAATGCACTTGCTCGCCCAAAATCTGAAGCGGAGGAAACCATGAACAGCAGTTAACAGCGACAGGAATGAAAACACACTGGAGTGGGTTGAGGTATTTCGTTCAGCGACGTTTATCCCTCATTGAATAGCCCTCCTACTACATACGCCATCAACGGGTGCAACCACACGAATGCAGCCTGTAGCTTCCTGCATCCCAAAATCGGAGAACATTTTTGTTAATGAATCAAAATGTACCATTCAGACAAAAAGGCGTGCCCAAAATGCTTTCGGGATATTGTTGTGGTCAACCCAAACCGGACACTTTGTTAAGCACAATTTTCAAATTCAATAGGCGTTCTGTCACCCAAGGTGGTGTGCAGTCGACGTGAGTTGTA
>JAGUVW010000056.1 GCA_020062665.1 Pseudomonadales bacterium | reverse complement strand
GTCTTGCTGTACTCATAATAAGTGTCCACTTAAATATAGGTGGACACTACAGTAGCTGGATCACAGCCGCTGAAAAGATGGGATTCACCGGACGGTTACATTTGTCCTTGGTATTGGGGCACTGCATAAAAGCCCAAATACATTGGTGTCCCGCTGGTATTCGTTTTTAGCGAGTGCTTTGTATTTTCTTTCGGCGGGCTTGTCTGCTGTCGTCAAATCAGTAGCAGATAGAGCTGGCCCCTTCAACTGATTTCCGGATAGGTCACCAGCGCGCCTTGTCCCACATGTGCGGATTGGCCCAGTACTTGGGATTCAGCCAGTCTGGCGCGGGTTTGTAGGTCTTCAGGTCATAGCCATAAAACACATGCTCGCCATCGGCTTCGGCAGTCACCGCCCGGCGCCGCATGGCCAGCCCCAGAAAATCCGCTTCCTGCCACTGCGGATACCGTTCCGCCACCCATTCCACCATCACCCGGCTGCTCAGCAGATCCCGCGCCTTGGCAAACAGCTGCAGCAGAGTGGTCTTGTCCAGCACAAAAACATCCGCATCGATGAACACCAGATCAAAACGCTGGAAATAGCCTGCATCCAGCACGGCGTCCGGCGTCAGGCAGGAGTGTGGCGTTTCAGCATTGCTGCACGTGGTCACCCACAGCAGGGATTGCAGGTTTTCCTGGTGCAGCAGGGCTTGAACGGGCAGAGGCAGAGTGGGCATGGCTTCGCATTGTGAAATCGGAATCGCTGGGACATACTGCTAGACTACTCTCATGAACACAAGTGCCATGAACACAAGCACCGTGAACACCCGTCTTGCAGGAACCCCTCCATGAAAGAAAACAACGCGCCACGTACCATTCGACTGGCGGATTATCGCCCTCCCGCTTATCTGATTGAAACCACGGATCTGGATGTGCGCATTTTCGATGGCCATACCGATGTGCGTGCGGTGCTGGCCGTGGTGCGCAATCCCGCTGCCGGCAACGCGCCGAACGTGCTGGAGCTCAACGGCACTCAGCTGGAATTGCGCGGTCTGCAACTGGATGGCAAAACGTTGCCGGCGAGTGCCTATCAGCTGCAGGATGAAGGCCTGACGATTCCCTCCGTGCCCGACCGTTTCAGCCTTACCATCGACACCCGCATCAGTCCCGAAACCAATACCTCGCTGGAAGGTCTCTACCTGTCGAAAGGCATGTACTGCACCCAGTGCGAGGCCGAAGGTTTCCGCAAAATCACTTATTACCTGGATCGTCCGGATGTGATGGCGACCTTCCGCACGCGAGTGGAAGCGGATAAAAAAACCTGCCCGATCCTGCTGTCCAACGGCAATCCGGTGGCGCGGGGCGATCTGGATGGTGGCCGCCACTTCGTGGTGTGGGAAGATCCTTTCAAAAAGCCCTGCTACCTGTTCGCGCTGGTGGCCGGCGATCTGGCGATGGTGGAAGATCATTTCACCACGATGTCCGGTCGTGATGTGTTGCTGCAGATTTTTGTCGAGCCCCACGATCTGGACAAATGCGACCACGCCATGGCGTCCCTGAAAAAATCCATGCAGTGGGATGAGGAAGTCTACGGCCGCGAATACGATCTGGATATTTACATGATCGTGGCAGTGTCCCACTTCAACATGGGCGCGATGGAAAACAAGGGACTCAACGTGTTCAATACGTCCTGCGTGCTGGCCAACGCGGCTACCACCACCGATGCCGGTTTCCAGCGGGTGGAAAGCGTGATTGCCCACGAATATTTCCACAACTGGAGCGGTAACCGCGTCACCTGCCGCGACTGGTTCCAGCTCAGCCTGAAGGAAGGTTTCACCGTTTTTCGCGACCAGGAATTTTCCGCCGACATGGGGTCGCGCACGGTAAATCGCATCGACGATGTGGCCATGCTGCGCACCGTGCAGTTTGCCGAGGATTCCGGCCCCATGGCCCATCCGGTGCGTCCCGACAGTTATATCGAGATCAACAATTTCTACACCACCACCGTGTACGAGAAGGGCGCGGAAGTAGTGCGGATGATTCACCAGATCGTGGGCAAGGACGGCTTCCGCAAAGGCACGGATCTGTATTTCAGTCGCCACGACGGCCAAGCGGTGACCTGCGACGATTTCGTCAAGGCCATGGAAGACGTCAATGGTATCGATCTGAGCCAGTTCAGGCGCTGGTATTCCCAGGCGGGCACGCCGGTGCTGAAGGTGAAAGGCGAGTACAACGCGGCTGCACAGACCTATACGCTGCACGTGAACCAGACCACACCGCCCACGCCCGGTCAGGCAGAAAAACTGCCGGTGCATATTCCCCTGGCGCTGGGTTTGCTCGACAACAAAGGCAACGACATGCCGCTGCAATTGCAGGGCGGCGCGATGGTGACAAATGGCGTGGTGGACATTCTGGCGTCCTCGCAGCAACTGGTGTTTGCCGGCGTGAAGGAAAAGCCGGTACCGTCGCTGTTGCGCGGTTTCACAGCGCCGGTGAAACTGGAATATCCCTACACGCGGGAAGAGCTGGCGTTCCTCATGTCCCACGACAGCGACGGTTTCAACCGCTGGGATGCGGGCCAGCAGCTGGCGGTGCAGGTGTTGTGCGATGGCATTGCGGCCTATGATGCCGGCAAGCCCATTACCGCCGATCCACTGTTGCTGGATGCGTTCAAGCGTCTGCTGCAGGACATCTCACTTGATCAGGCCATGGTAGCGCGTCTGTTCGAGCTGCCGTCGGAACAATATCTGGCGGAAATCCTGCCCAAGCCCACCAACGTGGATGGCATTCATCACGCGCGCGAACATATCAAGCGTGGCCTGGCCATGGCGTTGCAACCGTTGCTGCAGGAAACCTGGTATCGCACGCGGGTGGAAGGGCCGTACCGCTATGCAGATGAAGATGTGGCACGGCGCAGTCTTCACAACGTCTGCCTGAGTTACCTGATGACGCTGGAAGACGATGACGTTACCCAGCTGTGTCTGCGGCAATATCACAACGCTACCAACATGACGGAGCAACTCGCGGCGTTGCGCACACTGGTGCATTCCAACCGCAGTGAAAAACAATCCGTCATCGACGATTTCTATCAGCGCTGGCAGCGCGAGGCCCTGGTGGTGGATCAGTGGTTCACCGTGCAGGCCACTGCGCCCCAGGCCGACACGCTCAACCGGGTGGAATCGTTACTACAGCATCCCGCGTTCGAAATCACCAACCCCAACAAGGTGCGCGCGCTGGTCGGTTCCTTCTGCAATGGCAACCCGGTGAATTTCCACCGCGCCGATGGCGAAGGCTATCGTTTCCTGGCGGATCGCATCATCCAGCTGAACGCGCTCAACCCGCAGATCGCGTCGCGCATGTCCACCCTGATGACACGCTGGCGCAACTACGACGAACAACGTGCAGCGCACATTCGCGCGCAACTGCAACGTATCAAGCAGGAACCGCTGTCGCCGGATGTGTACGAGGTGGTGACCAAGGCGCTGGGTTGAATATCGTCAAGCAGGCCGAACAAAAGGGCGGGGCTACGGCTTCCGCCCTTTTTTTATAAACATAAATTCCGTTGTTCTTATTAGTAATAAGTATTTGTATAGACTTATCAATTTGGCTAACTTATGGCGCGTTTTACTTTTGGCGCCAGTCAATTATCTGGCACCGTTCTGGCGCTTTACGGTTTCTCGGCTTAACTTGTTTTACTGCTTCATTTTTTGCGATTACGTCTGGCCCAGTGGGCCTGTATGGTGCAAAACCTTGCGGTCATTCTGTGGATCGCTGATTTGGGAAGTGCGAGCGTGACGAGGTACGTTTCGATGGTGAAGAAGATTCACGGGTTGGTTCTGGCATGCAGTCTGGCGATGCTGGGTGGAAACGCCGTCGCCAAGGTGTCAGGGGAAGAAGCAGCCAGGCTCGGCAAGGATCTGACACCCTATGGAGCCGAGCAAGCCGGCAACAAGGAAGGCACCATTCCGGCGTGGGAAGGTGGCATCACCCAGGACAAGATTCCCGCCAGCTACGACCGCCGCGGTATGCATCACCCCGATCCCTACGCCGCCGACAAGATGCTCTACAAGATCACCGCTGCCAACATGGCGCAGTATGAATCTCGCCTGCCGGAAGGCATCAAGGCCCTGCTGAAAACCTATCCCGATACCTATTACGTGCCGGTCTATCCCAGCCGCCGTTCTGCGTCCGCGCCCCAGTGGGTGTACGACAACATCAAGAAAAACGCCACCACGGCTGAACTGGTGGCGGGCGGAACCGGTTTCAGAAATGCCTATGGTGGCGTGCCGTTTCCCATTCCGCACAATGCTCAGGGCCAGGTTGAGCCGTTGATGATTCTGTGGAATCACCTGACCCGCTGGCGTGGCATCTATGTGGTGCGCAGTTCGTCAGAAGCCTCTGTCCAGCGCAACGGCACCTACAATCTGGTGACCAGCCAGCAGGAAGTGGATTTCCTCTACTATCACAAGGATGGCAGCTTCGACGCGCTCAACAACATGCTGCTGTATTACCTGTCGTTTGTGAAAAGTCCGGCGCGTCTGGCGGGCAGTGCCGTGCTGGTGCACGACACCCTGGATCAAACCAAAGAGCCCCGTTCCGCCTGGGGTTACAATGCCGGCCAGCGCCGGGTGC
The DNA here is from genome assembly GCA_020062665.1 of Pseudomonadales bacterium. Classification (GTDB taxonomy): domain Bacteria; phylum Pseudomonadota; class Gammaproteobacteria; order Pseudomonadales; family Ketobacteraceae; genus Ch67. Next base: position 43,044 of record JAGUVW010000056.1, on the reverse strand, counting down.
GGCGCGCGCCCAATCTGTCTTACGACATGCCGGTGGCGACTGCCGATGGCCTGATGACTGCCGACGATATCGACCTGTTCAACGGCGCACCCGATCGCCACGACTGGACGTTCATCGGCAAGAAAGAACTGCTGATTCCCTACAACAACTACAAGCTCAACTCGCCGAACTACAAATACGACGATCTGCTGCAGAAGGGTCATCTGAATCCCGAAGCCACCCGTTTCGAACTGCATCGCGTGTGGGTGATCGAGGGCAAGGTGAAGCAGGGTCAGCGTCATATTTATGCGCGTCGCACTTTCTATCTGGATGAAGACAGCTGGAATATCGCCGTGGCCGATCAGTACGATGCCCGTGGCGAACTCTGGCGTGTGAGCGTGTCGCACCTGATGAATTACTACGAGGTGCCGGTGCCCTGGACTGCGCTGGATGTGTATTACGATCTGAATGCCCAGCGTTACTACGCGGCTTTCCTCGACAACGAGGAAACCACCTCGCTGGAATTCCAGGATGAGCCGCCGCCGGACGGTTATTTCTCGCCGCAATCCCTGCGTCGGCGTGGCAAGCGCTAGGTAATTAATGTGATTGGTTTACGCCCGAAATGCGTGCAGCGAACGAATGTAAAATCGGTCAATCACTGGGTGAAAGCGGACAGCCCGGGTGGATTGACTGATTTGGTGGCCGATTTACGGTATAAAGGGCGTCAGCCCGCCACGGGCACATAAAACGATATCGGACAGCGGCCCGTCATTACGTACCGGCTGCAGGTTTTTTAGGTCGCAGCAGGTCTGCGGCAATTCGGGATAACAATAATTGAGGTGGTTGGTTTTCTATGCAGTATCCAAACAAAACCGGAACCAGCAAGGGACGCAGTGCCGTTCTGGCGGGATTTCTGGTCGCAGCATTCTGTTTTTCCCCCATCGTTGAATCCTCCAATCGCAAGGATGAGTTGCCTGCGCGGCCAGCCATCATGTCGGCCAAGGCGGCCAAAGCCCTGCTGACGGATGTCAGCGTGGCCGGCAACAAGATCGCGGTGGTGGGTGAGCGCGGGCATATCCTCACCTCCACCGATGAAGGCCGCACCTGGGTGCAGGGCAAGGTGCCTGTGCAGGTACTGCTGACCGGCGTGTTCTTTGTGAATGAACAGCTGGGCTGGGCCATCGGTCATGAAGCGGTGATCCTGCATACCCGCGATGGTGGCAGCAATTGGGAAGTGCAGTACGCCAATCCCTACAAGGAACTCACCGATGAACAGATGGATGCCTTGAGCGAGGAAGAATTCAATCAGCTGCCGCGTCTGGGTTCACCCTTGCTGGACGTCTGGTTCAAGGATGAGAAGGAAGGTTTTGTGGTGGGTGCCTACGGCATGTTGCTGTACACCCGTGATGGCGGCGCCAACTGGGAAGACTGGTCGGCCCGGCTCGACAATCTGGACAACTGGCATTTGAACGCGATTGGTTCGGCGGACGGCAAGACAATCTATGTGGCCGGTGAAAAAGGCCTGCTGTTCCGCTCCGAAGACGCCGGCAGTACCTGGTCGACGCTGCCCAGCCCTTACGAGGGTTCATTCTTTGGTTTGCTGACCGGGCCGCAACCCGGTCAGGTCATGGTGTTCGGTCTGCAGGGCAATCTGTTTGCCAGTGCCGAGGCCGGTGAAAACTGGCAGGAGATCAAAAGCCCCACCGAAAACAGTCTGATGGCGGGTGTGGCGCTGGATGCGCAGAATCTGGTTCTGGTGGGCAATTCCGGCACCATCCTGATCAGCAAGGATGGTGGCAAATCGTTTTCCGCGCAGACCACCAAGGATCGCCAGGCCATCGTGGGTATCGGCAAAACCAGCAGTGGCAAGTTGCTGATGGTGGGGCAGGGCGGCGTCAAGCTGGCAACCCCTGCATCCCTGTAACCGTCTTCCCGTTTACGACAATTCCGGAATCAAGCGTTTATGACCATCAAGAAAGCATCCGCCGCCGAAAACCTGATATTCAGCATGCGGGGGCCCATTGTCATTGTCTTCCTGCTGCTGACGGCTTTTTTCGCCTTCGAAGCCACCAACGTGCAGCTCAGCACCGACATGAAAAAAATGGTGCCGCTCAAGCATGAATTCATCCAGAACCTGTTCAAGCACAAGGACGAACTGTCGCTGGGCAACGACATCCGCATCGCGGTGGAAAACACCCAGGGCGATATTTTCAATGCGGAGTTCATGGAAGTTCTGCGTCTGGTGACCGATGAAGTCTTCTACCTGCAGGGTGTGGACAAATCCAAGGTTGCATCCCTGTGGACGCCGAACGTGCGCTGGGTGGAAGTGACCGAAGACGGTTTCCGTGGTGGCGAAGTCATTCCGCCCACCTACGACGGCTCGGCCAAGTCCCTGGAACAACTGCAGGCCAACGTGCTGCGTTCGGGTCAGGTAGGGCGGCTGGTGGCCGATGATTTCCGCTCCGCCATTGTGTACGTTCCGCTGATCGAGCAGACCGAAGACAGCGCCGAAAAGATCAACTACAAGGAATTTTCCGATGCACTGGAGGAGAAAATCCGCCAGCGTTTCGAGAAGGATCATTACAAGATTCACATCGTCGGCTTCGCCAAGAAGGTGGGTGATCTGATCAACGGCGCTACGGGTGTGGTGCTGTTTTTCATCATCGCCATCGCGATCACCTTTGTGCTGCTGCTGATTGATTCCAAGTGCATCCGCAGCACTATCACGGTGGTTTTGTGCTCGGTGATTGCGGTGATCTGGCAGCTGGGCATCCTGACGTTGCTGGGGTATGGCATCGATCCCTATTCGATGCTGGTGCCGTTCCTGGTGTTTGCCATCGGCGTGAGCCACGGTGTGCAGCTGATCAACGAGTTTGCGGTGGAATCCTCCCGCGTGGCGGATCGTGTCACGGCGGCGCGCCTGACTTTCCGCGCTCTGTATGTGCCAGGCATTCTGGCGCTGGTGAGCGACGCCATCGGCTTCCTCACGCTTTATGTGATCGAGATCCGCGTGATCCAGGATCTGGCGGTGGCAGCGTGTCTGGGTGTGTTCGTGATCATCCTGACCAATCTGGTGCTGGTGCCGGTGTTCCTGTCCTATGTGGGCGTGAGCAAGACAGCCATTCATTCGGTGGAGAAAAAGCAGGCCGGCAAAGCGCCGTTCTGGCGGGCGATTTCCCATTTTGCTACCGGCAAGGCGGCCACGGTGTCCCTGATCATCGCAGTCATCGGCGCCGGTGTCGGGCTTTATATTGGCAAGGATCTGAAAATCGGCGACCTCGATCCCGGTGCGCCGGAATTGCGGCCGGATTCCCGCTACAACCAGGACGACATGTTCATCAACACCCGTTACTCGGTGAGTGCCGACGTGCTGGTGGTGATGGTGGAAACGCCGGACGAAGGCTGCAGCAAGGTGGCGGCCATGGACAAGATCGACCGCTTCATGTGGCACATGGAAAACGTTGAGGGCGTGGAGTCGGCGCTGTCGCTGGTGACGGTGTCCAAACTGGTGATCACCGGCTTCAACGAAGGCAGCTGGAAGTGGGCGCAGCTGTCCAAGGTGCAGGACATCCTGAACAACTCCATGCAGAACCTGCCCAGCGGCCTGATGAACGTCAGCTGCAGCCTGGCACCGGTGATCGTGTTCCTGAATGATCACAAGGCTGAAACCCTCAAGCGCGTGGTGAAAGCCGTGCGCGATTTCGCCAAGGTGGAGGACGATCCGGAAGTGGCCAAGTTCGTGCTGGCGTCGGGCAATGCCGGCGTGGAAGCGGCCACGAACCAGACCATTTCCCGCGCCCAGACCACCATGCTGATCTGGGTATATGGTGTGGTCACCGCGCTGTGTCTGATCACCTTCCGCTCCTGGCGGGCCGTGGTGTGCGTGATGGTGCCGCTGGCGCTGACTACCGTGCTGTGCAATGCGCTGATGACCCTGCTGGGTATTGGTGTGAAGGTGGCGACGTTGCCGGTGATTGCGCTCGGCGTGGGCATCGGGGTGGACTATGGCATCTATATCTATACCCGTCTGAAGGGCTTCATGGAGGATGGCCTGTCCCTGGATGAAGCCTACTTCGAAACCCTGCGGGTCACTGGCAAGGCGGTGTGCTTCACTGGTCTGACCCTGGCCATCGGCGTGGGCACCTGGATCTTCTCGGACATCAAGTTCCAGGCGGATATGGGTATCCTGCTGACCTTCATGTTCCTGTGGAACATGATCGGCGCCATCTGGCTGTTGCCGGCCCTGGCCCACTTCCTGATCCGCAACAACATTCCCAAGAAAGCCGTCTGAGACAATCCAGGCGCATCACTCAAGGCCGCGAGGGGCAACCTTTCGCGGCCTTTTTGTTTCCCCTTCATCCATCAATCAGGCTGACAAAACCGTTTTTTTAACCTATAAAATCCCGACTGCTGGGTCTATTTTGCTGACCGTTGGTGCCAGAGCCCGCGCCATCTCTGCGCTGCAGGTGGCATTCATATAGAAAATACCCAATATACGATCTATTGATTTCTTTTATGAATTGTCCGTCAGTAGAATGGCGCCCACTTGCAGAACAGGGTTGTCCTGCTGCAGTTCCCAAATCCCAAACCAAGAGGATTCACCATGTCGAACTACTCCACCCTTACCGACCAGGCGGCCAGCGTCATCGCTGCCAACGGCCCCAGCTGGAATGCGATCAGCCCCGAATACGTGGCTCGCATGCGCCTGCAGAACCGCTTCAAGACTGGTCTGGACGTGGCGAAGTACACCGCCAAGATCATGCGCGAAGACATGGCTGCGTATGACAAGGACTCCTCCCAGTACACCCAGTCCCTGGGCTGCTGGCACGGCTTCATCGGTCAGCAGAAGCTGATCGCCATCAAGAAGCACCACGGCACCACCAAGCGCCGCTACCTGTACCTGTCCGGCTGGATGATCGCGGCTCTGCGTTCCGAGTTCGGCCCGCTGCCCGACCAGTCCATGCACGAGAAAACCTCTGTTCCCGGCCTGATCGAAGAGCTGTACACCTTCCTGCGCCAGGCGGATGCCCGCGAACTGGGCGGCCTGTTCCGTGAGCTGGACGCTGCCCGCGCTGCTGGCGACGCTGCCAAAGAGAAGGCTGTTCAGGCCAAGATCGACAACTTCGAAACCCACGTTGTGCCGATCATCGCGGACATCGACGCTGGTTTCGGTAACGCGGAAGCCACTTACCTGCTGGCCAAGAAAATGATCGAAGCCGGTGCCTGCTGTATCCAGATCGAAAACCAGGTTTCCGACGAGAAGCAGTGTGGTCACCAGGATGGCAAAGTAACCGTTCCCCACGAAGACTTCCTGGCCAAGATCCGCGCAGTGCGTTACGCGTTCATGGAACTGGGCGTTGACGACGGTGTGATCGTTGCCCGTACCGACTCTCTGGGCGCTGGCCTGACCAAGCAGATCGCCTACACCAAAGAGCCGGGCGACCTGGGCGATCAGTACAACAGCTTCCTGGATTGCGAAGAAGTTTCTGCTGCCGATCTGAAGAACGGCGACGTGATCCTGAACCGCAATGGCAAGCTGCTGCGTCCCAAGCGTCTGCCGTCCAACCTGTTCCAGTTCCGCGCTGGCACCGGTGAAGACCGCTGCGTACTGGACAGCATCACCAGCCTGCAGAATGGCGCTGACCTGCTGTGGATCGAAACCGAGAAGCCGCACGTTGGCCAGATCAAAGGCATGATCGACCGTGTTCGTCAGGTCATCCCGAATGCGAAGCTGGTTTACAACAACAGCCCGTCGTTCAACTGGACCCTGAACTTCCGTCAGCAGGTATTCGATGCATGGCAGAAAGAAGGCAAAGACGTGTCCAAGTACGACCGCGCCAAGCTGATGAGCGTGGATTACGACACCACCGAACTGGCACTGGAAGCGGATCGTCGCATCCAGACCTTCCAGCGCGACGGTTCACGTGATGCCGGCATTTTCCACCACCTGATCACGCTGCCGACTTACCACACCGCTGCTCTGTCCACCAACGATCTGGCCAAAGGCTACTTCGGCGAGGAAGGCATGCTGGCGTATGTTGCTGGCGTACAGCGCAAGGAAATCCGTCAGGGTATCGCCTGCGTGAAGCACCAGAACATGTCCGGTTCCGACATCGGCGACGATCACAAAGAATACTTTGCCGGTGAAGCTGCCCTGAAGGCGGCTGGCAAAGACAACACCATGAACCAGTTCTCCTGATCTGATTCGGACGTGTTGAACACATAAGCTCGCAAGGCGAAGGAAAGGGGCCGGCTGGAAACAGTCGGCCTTTTTTCATTGTGGGCGGCGCTTGATCACCAGCGCAATGCCGCCCAGCACCGTGATGCCCGCCAGGATCAGGCGCAGCGTGAGCGGTTCCTGCAGCAGCAGGATGCCACCGCCAGCGGCAATCACCGGCACGCTCAGCTGCACGGTGGCTGCCTGAGTGGCCTGCAGTTGCGGCAGCACCCGATACCAGATGGCGTACCCCAGGCCGGAGGTGATGGCACCCGATGCCACCGCCAGCCAGACACCTTGCGCATCCAGATTGGCGAACGTCAGAGTAAGCAGGCTGAGGGCCAGCGTCATGGGTACGGTGCGAAGAAAATTTCCCGCCGTCATCTGCAATGGACTGCGGGCACCGCGGCCCAACAGCGAATAGATGCCCCAGGCCACACCAGCTCCCAGCATCAACACTGCACTCGCCAGTGGCGGCGCGGTCAGTCCTGGCAACAGCAGCCACACCATTCCGCCGAATGCCAACAATGCGCCCAGCGTTCCCCGCAGCTGCAGCCGTTCACCTTGCAGCAAGCCGTAGCCAATCATGGTGAGCTGCACTGCGCCGAACAGCAGCAGGGCACCGGTGGCAGTGGACAGGTGCAGATAGGCGTAGGAAAACAGCACGGCGTAAGCGAACAGTGCCAAAGCGCCGCGCCAGCTGCCGTTCAGGTCGTTGCGTTCCGGCGCTGAACGCAGACGCACCAGTATCACTAGCATCAGCGCGCCAGATAGCAAGCGCAGTGTGGTGAAGCTGGCCGCGTCGATACTGGTTTCCTTGAGCGCCATGCGGCACAGCACGGAGTTGCCAGCAAACGCCAGCAACGTGAGGGTGAGCGGAACCAGCAGGCGCGACATGAACGTTTCCATCAGCGTTATCAATAAGGTGATGCTACCGCACGCAACAGCGATTGGCTTCCTCCGCTGGCCAGCAGTTGTCCCTCATCGTTCCATACCATAGCGCCACCGCCGACCAGTCCATGCGCAGCGGACATGGATAGCGCATCGCTGAACAGCCAGTGGGAACGCGGACTGAAACGATGGAACTGCACGTACAGATCCAGGCTGGGCGCTACATAGAGGGGCGGCGTTACGTCCTTGTAATAGCGGGCGGGCCATTGCATGGAATCGATCAGAATCAGGCTGCGGGCAGCATCCGCAAAAGGATCTTCCCAATCCATGTCTGCCGCAAAGCGGTACCAGTGGCTGTAGTGACCGTCACTGTTTTTGACGCCGCGGATTTCCAGATTCTGCCAGAAGCGCATCTTGCCGGCGGGTGGGCGCGGGCCAGCCTGTTCCAGCGGCAACCAGTGGGTGGGCTTGGGCAACAGCTGATGGCTGAGGCCGCTGCCCTGATTACAGACCCACACCAGCGCCTGCGTCATCAGGTTGTCACTCTGTCGCAGTTGCACCTGAAACGCGGCGGCCTGCTTGCCGTCTTTCACGCAGTCCACGGTGATCTGTGCCAGGCCGAAGGCCGGTACGCGAAGATAGTGGCCGCAATAGGACACGGGTACATCCTTGTTGGCATGCAGGCCCACCGCTCGCAGCAGAATGGACGACAGGTAGCCGCCATTGGGGCCCCACACTTCCCAGTCCGGATGGAGTTCGATTTCGTACTGATTGCCCCGCACAGGGCGGGGCAGGGTTTGCAGGTTCAGATTTCCCATGTTGAGTCTCCTCACGCAGTCACGAATGCCAGCAGCGGCGCCAGCGCAGTGTCGATGCGTGCCTGCTGGGCTGCATTGATCTTGCGCGCCAGTTCCTGTTGGAACCGTTCGATCTGCACGCCGGATACGATGTACTGCCAGCGATAGGCTTTCAGCACCGTGTGATGGATGTGTTCCTGTTGCTGCGGCGAAAACCCGCGGCTGCAGTTGGAAATGAAATAATGCGCATCGGCGGCTGCCTGTGCTTGCAGGATGCCGTCCAGCGCCTGCACCAGGGCGATCAGGTCGTCCACGCCCTGGTCGATTTGCGCCGGGGTGAGCGTGTCGTGAATGCGCTGCCATTCCAGTTCGTCCAGGGTGGCGTGCTGGGCTTCCTCCAGCCAGTGGAAACGGAACACATCCTGAAACAGCGGCGACAGATTGTGATTGGTGCGAATGCTTTCCTTGTAGTGCAGCTGAGTGAAAATCTCGATGCAGCAGGTGAGGCCCAGCACCGCCCAGGTGGATTTCGACAATACCGCGCGGGCGACTTCGTTGGCGTCTGCCGTCATCTGGTAACCCGCTGGCAGCGCGGCGGCGGCCAGCACTTCCATGCGATCGAACAGCTCCTGGTGTTTCATTTCCTCGACGCTGAATTGCAGCAGTGCCATCAGCGCAGTCTGATCACCCAGGCTGTGTTGCATGCTCATTTCCAGCACCTTGCTGTTGATGAAGCGCTCCGACAGGCCAAAGATGTAGGCGTAGGTGCGGCCCTGGATCTGGCTCAGAAAGATCTGTTCCTGTGCGTCGAGGAACGGCAGCTCGTGCACTTTCGACAGGCTGTCCGGCAGGAATTTCTGTGTGCTGTCCAGGGTGCGAAAGCGAATCACGTCGCGGTCGATGTCCCAGTTGATCTTGCGCGAATGGGTCAGGCAGCGGGCGTAGGCGTTGTTGAAGGTGTTATTAACGTTGGTGCGAATGGCAGTGGCGTCCATCGTGAAGTCTCCTTGATTGGTTGGATGGTGCGCCTACTGTGCCTGGGTGCCGCGCCGGGCACATGAAGCAGGAAACTCATTTTGCAGAGTGGGACAGCGGGACAAATGTCCCGGCAAGGAATAGAGGAGGATTACAGGCCCAGATCCCGTGCCAGCACAATGGCTTGGGCGCGGGAGTGCACGTCGAGCTTTTCAAAAATCCGGGTTACGTGATTGCGCACGGTTTTCTCGCTGATGAACAGGCTGTCGGCGATTTGCTGATTGGTCTGGCCGCGCGCCATCTGGGCAAGGATCTGCCGTTCCCGTTGCGACAGTTCATCGAGCCGGCGAACATCAGCTTGTGGTGCAGATGAGGGCGTTTTTCCAGCAGGAATGTATTTGCTGAACAGGTTTTTGAAATCATCCCACGCCGGTTCGTCTGCCAGCAGGATGTGATTGCGGCTGTTCAGACTGGCGAAGTGACTACCGGGAATTTCGCTGGCAATACCCGGCGCGGATTCCGGGCGGATCACCTGATCGTCGGACACCTGTATCACCAGCGTGGGGCATTTCACATCTTTCAAGCGGTGGAACAGGCGCAACTCCGCCAACACATTCATCATGCGCGCCGCCACGTGTTTGCTGGCACTTTTGCGCTGCAGTTCTGCGTACCACTGAATCTGTTCCGGTGTGCCGCCGGGAATGAACAGGTGGGCAAACATGGATGGAAACGCCAGGTTTTCATCGCCCCATCCCGCCAGCGCGAGTTCTTCCATCATGCGCCAGCGCTGCGACACGGGATGCTGACTGTTGCGCCAGCCGGTGATCAGTGGTGCGTACAGAACCAGTTGGCTCACGCGATCAGGATGGCGGGCGGCATATTCCACGGCCACCGCCGCGCCCTGTGACATACCCAGCAGGGGGAAATGTTCGAGTTCCAACCGGTCTGCCACTGCTTCGAGATCGTCCACCCAGTCCTGCAGGGAAATCTGTTCAACATCGGTTTGCGACAGGCCGCAGCCACGGGGATCGTAGCGCACCAGCGTATGACGCTCCGACAGAAAGCGCAGCCAGTGGACCCACACCGGGCTGTCCCAATCGTGCTGCAGGTGGGTCATCCAGGTGCCGGCTTTGACCAGTGGTGCGCCTTCACCGGACAGTGCATAAGCAATGTGGGTGTTGTCGCGGGAGCGGACGAATGCGATGCGTTGATCCATGTTGACAGGCCGACTCATGTGGGTGGCACGATGAATATTACTTTTTAATATAACAATTGGAAATCTCGGTCAAAAAGATAAAAAAGCTGGTAAAGCAGGGTTTGCTTGGCTTAACTGTTTAATGGGCATACTCAGTTTTACGAAAATGATATGCCGCACGCACATTATGGTTAATGAAGGGCGAATCGTGGAAGTCGTTCGCATGTGCTTCAGTACAGGGATCGGAAAACCAGAGTGGTGATTGCATGTTGGCTCCGTCGGGTGACGTGATCGAAAGGATTCGCGGGTTGCCGCCTTTGGGTGTTGCTCTCGAAGAGGTGCTGTCGCTGCTGGACAACGGTGTCAGTGATTGGCCGCTCATTAGTAAACACATGCTGAAAGACCCCGTGTTGTCCGGTCGGGTATTGCAACTGGCCAATTCGTCTTTTTACGGAATGTCGCGCAAGGTCAAGGATGTCGAGGCAGCCTGCGTTCTGCTGGGCGCCAACACGGTACGCAATCTGGTGTATTCGCTGATGGTCATGGGGCGGTTCAAGCATAATACCGGATATTCTTCCTTGAATTACGACCAGCTGTGGCAACACAACGTGCATGTCGGTTGCCTGATGAAGCTGATGGCGAAAACCGTGCCGGTATCGCCAGAAATCGCTTTTATGGTGGGGCTTTTTCATAATCTCGGATTGATCGTCCAAGACTATTTTTTTCCAGAGCAGTTGCACAATGTCCAGTTCACATTGGGGCCGGAGGCGGACTTCTCCCACGCGCTGGCGGCGTTTCATACCGTTGACAAAGACTACTGTTATGAATTGCTGACGTACTGGAAATTTCCCCAGGAAATCGTCGCTGTTTTTTCCCGGAACGATGATGAGCAGGTGTTGCGTCTGCGCAGATTGATGGTGTGCGCCTGTTGTGTGTTGGGAGCGGGTTCGGTTCCCTGCGCGCCGTTGCCGGCCAACCCTGACGGAGTGCGGCTGGCGGCTGAAGAGCTCGCGCTGGAACCTGAAGACCTGCAGTCGTATCTGGATGCGTCGGCGGAGTTGTATCGTGAAATGGCGCAGGCAATGTTGCACTAGTACGTGGAGAGCCAGTATGTGGAGGGGAGTGTGGAGAGCAACGTGACGGAAACAGAACCCGGCCGGAATATTCTGGACCACCACGCCCACCGCCAGATTCCAGTCTCCAGCAACAGTCTGTGGGAATCTCTCCAATCGGCACTGCCAGGTATTCATCTGGCCTATCTCTATCTCGAAAATTTCACCCGCGCAGTTGTCAAGGGCATGCGCAGTTCCTTTCCTGCTGACACATTTACTGAGCAGAGCCTGCTTGATCTGGTAACGACACAGCCGTGCCACCAATGGATTTCGTTGCCACTGAAAGAAACACCGCTGGGCAAGCCCGTGCGTCTGTTGCGACTTCCTTGTGGTGATCACCGCGAAAGCGCGTTGCTGCTGGAATGGGATGGCGGCGTGCCCGACAAGATGTTGCTGCGTGAATTGCAGTGGTGCTGTCTGGCGTTGGGGTTTGCCTATGGACAGGAGAGGCTGGGAATGAAGCTGCGGAATTCCCAGAATCTGGTGAACTATCAGCTGATCTATCTCGAAAGCATTGAGTGGCTGAAGTCCGTCGACCGACAGGATTTGCAGTTCTACCGGCACCTGCTGGAACGCATGCGCTTGTTGACGGATGCCGACGCTGTGGATCTGCTCAGTGATGACTTGCCGGTAAACGCGGGAGAGGAGGGAGTAGGGCGGGGTATGGACAATACGACCCGCGAGGCGTTGCTGCACTGGTTGGAACAACACAAGCGTGATCCTGTTGACTCCCATTTTCTCAATTATCTTTCGTCGGGTGACAGCGAGCTGAAATCTCTGGCATTCGAGCATGTGTTGATCGCATCGTTCAATCACATCAGTTTCACCAGCAGGGGGCACTTGGTATTGGTGCGGAGTAAAAAAAAATCACCGTTCAGTGCAGTGGAGGAAATGTACATCAATCAGTACCTGTCATTGGCGGCGAACACGCTGGAACGCAATACGTTGCTGAATGAAGTGGAGCAGCGCAATCAGTTGCTGCTGGAGGAACAGAGCAAGCAGCAGGCATTGATCGAGAAGCTGCAAACGGCCCAGAACCAGTTGCTGCAGTCAGAGAAGATGGCATCCATTGGCCAGCTGGCTGCCGGTGTGGCGCACGAGATCAACAATCCAATCGGCTATGTGATGTCGAACCTGTCAACCCTGGGGCAGTATGTCCAGACTTTGTGGCAGGCGTTCGGCGAGCTTTCGGATCAGTACAAACAGGATGTGTCGGATTCAGCTGCCGCAGTGCTGGGTACTCTGCAAGAGAAATTCGATCTGGAATATTTGCGCGAGGATCTCGACAGTCTGTTGCGGGAAACCCGCGAGGGCACCGACAGGGTCAAGCGCATCGTTCAGGATCTGAAGGATTTTTCCCGTGCGGACAGCGGTGAGTTCCAGGTGGTGGATCTGGTCAAGTGCATCGAAAAAACCCTGAACATTGTCCACAATGAATTGAAATACAAAGCCGAGGTGGTGTGTGAGTTCGATGAGCTACCACTGGTGGAAATGGTGGAATCCCAGGTCAGTCAGGTGATCATGAATCTGCTGGTGAATGCCGCTCATGCTATCGAAAGTCGGGGGACGATCACCATCACGGCCAGAGTGCAGAGGCAACAGATGATTTGTGTGTCTGTGACGGACACCGGTTCCGGTATCAAGCCGGAATATCAGTCGAAGATATTCGATCCATTTTTTACCAGCAAGCCGGTGGGCAAGGGAACCGGGCTTGGCCTGTCTATTTCCTATGGCATCATGCAGCGCCATCATGGACGCATCGAATTCACCACCGAGGTTGGCAAAGGCACAACTTTCTTTCTGTACCTGCCGGTATCGCAACCGCAAAAGGATGAAGCGCGATGACGGACACTTTCGATTCCATCAACACCGAGAAGCCAGCGGTGCCAGCAGCCTCGCAGCAGGAAACCGTGCTGCTGGTGGATGACGAGGAAAACATCCTGATGGCGTTGCGGCGTCTGTTACGCCGTTCCGGGTATCGCTGCTTTTTTGCAACCAGTGGTGCCGATGGCCTGAAAATCCTGGAGCAGGAAAATGTTGATCTGATCGTATCGGACATGCGTATGCCTGGTATGGACGGCGCCCAGTTCCTGACGCAGGTGCGCGAGCGCTGGCCGCGCACGGTGCGCATGTTGCTGACCGGATATGCGGATATCTCATCGACCATCGAAGCGCTGAACAAGGGCGGGATCTACCGTTACATCAGCAAACCCTGGGATGATCAGGGGCTGCTGGATGCGATCGCCGAAGGCGTGCGTATCCGGCGTCTGGAGCGCGAGAAAGCTGAGCTGCTGGCATTGACCCAGCAGCAGAACCAGCAGCTCAAGGCATTCAATGAAGAGCTGGAAAAGCGTGTACAGGCGCGCACCGAGGAGTTGCGTCAGACCGCCGATATGCTGGACCTGGCCTACAAGGAACTCAAGGACAGCTACAGCCTGTTTGTGCGGGTATTTTCCACGGTGATTTCCAGCCGGCCCCATCTGGCGAAATCGCAATCCCAGCAGGTGGCTGATCTGGCTCGCCGGCTGGGTACCCTGCTGAAGCTGTCGGAAGATGAACTGCGGCATATCTATTTTGCCGGCCTGTTGACGGATCTGGGTAAGCTGGGTTTGTCGGACGATTTGCTGGCACGGGCGGAATCCCGTCTGGGCCACAATGATCTGCCGGAGTATCAGCGTTATCCGCTACTGGGCGAGATGGCACTGCTGGCCATTCCGGAACTGGAGCAAACAGCCAAGCTGATCCGCAGTCATGCGGAATATCTGGATGGCAGCGGATATCCCGATATGCTCAGTGGCAAACAGATTCCACGGGGAGCGCGCATTCTGCGAGTGGCCAGGGATTTTGTCGGACTGCAATCCGGTTTGATGCGAACAGCGCCCACCAGTGTTGATGAGGCCTGCGCCATCATCAAAACGGGAGCAGGCAAACGTTATGATCCCCATGTGGTCGAGGCGCTGGTGATTCATGTGAAATCGCTGGCGGCCGAAGCCAGCGATGTCCACGTGATGCGCATTGGTGTGCTTGCTCTGAAGCCAGGCATGGTGGTGGCGCGGGATCTGGTGAATGCCAATGGCATTCTGCTGGTGGCGCGTGGCTACAAACTGACAGCAGGCATCATCGAAAAGCTCGCTGCATTTGAAAAACTGGAAAAGGAAAAACTCAATATCTTTGTGGTGGATAACGGGAGTAACGAGCAATGACCCGTCTGGTGCTGATCGATGACGATGCAAATATCCTCAATGCATTGAAACGTGTCCTGCGTTCCACCGGTTGGGAGGTGACGATATTCAGTTCGCCCCTTGACGCGGTTACGCAGCTGGTGACAGACGATGTGGATCTGATCATGTCCGATTATCGCATGCCGGAAATGGACGGTGTGGCGACGCTGAACAAGTTGCGTGCTGCGTGTCCTTCGGCCGTGCGGTTGCTGATGAGTGGACAGGCCGATCTCGACGGCGTGCTCAAGGCGATCAATCAGGCGGAGATTTACCGGTTTGTGGTAAAGCCATGGGATGATGCGGATCTGATCATGACACTGGAGAGTGCACTGAAATACCAGGCCATGGTGCAGGAAAATATCCGGCTGGCGGATCTGGTGCGCAGCCAGCAGGATCAGATCCAGCGTCAACAGCGGGAATTGCAGCGACTGGAACAGGAAAGTCCCGGTATTACCCGTGTGGAACGGGACGCCGACGGCAGTATTGATCTGTCTGGCGAGTTCGACGAAGACGCGCTGCGCTGATTATTGCGGGCCGAGTACCCGCAGCACTTCATCAAGGGTCGTGAGTCCCTGTTCCACCTTCAGGCGCGCGTCTTCGATCAGCATGCGAAAACCACGCTCCTTTGCACGCTTTGCCATTTCGCCCATGCCAGCCCGCTGCACGATCATTTCCCGCATGTCGTCGTCGGGAATCAGCACTTCATATATTCCCAGTCGGCCTTTGTAGCCGGTGTTGTGGCAGCGGCCGCAGCCTTTACCTTTGAACACCTGGGTCAGCGGCGGTTGCTGGAATAGGGTACCCAGGCGTTTTACCAGCAATGGGTCTGGTTCCACGGGTTCCTTGCAGCTGTCGCAGATGCGACGGGTGAGACGCTGGGCGATGATGCCTTCGATGGCGGAGGCAACCACAAACGGCTTCAGATCCATATCCAGCAGGCGAGCAATGGTGGCCAGGGAGGAATTGGTGTGCAGGGTGGAATATACCAGATGGCCGGTGAGTGCCGCGTGAAAGGCCACTTCCGCCGTTTCAGTATCGCGGATTTCCCCCAGCATGATGACATCGGGGTCCTGACGCAGAATGGAACGCAGCACCACCGGAAACGTCAGCCCGATGCGTTCGCGAATCAGCACCTGTCCTGCCATGTCCATGTAATATTCCACCGGATCTTCGATGGTGACGTAATTCTTGGCGGGTGTTGCGCTGCTTTGCAACAAGCTGTACAGGGTGGTGGTTTTGCCCGAACCCGTGGGCCCGGTGGTGAGAATGATACCCTTGGGTTTGTCCACCAGATTGGTAATGCGCTCCAGATCATCCGGTGAAAATCCCAGCTGGCTGATGTCGACAATGGACGATCCCCGATCCAGCAGACGCAGCACCACTTTTTCGCCGTTGATGGTGGGCAGCGTGGAAATGCGCAGATCGACGATGCGTGACGCTGTTTTCACGGTGATGCGACCATCCTGGGGCCGGCGCCGCTCGGCAATGTCCAGTTCCGCCATGATTTTCAGGCGTGATACAAAGGACTGGTGCATCTGGTTTGGAATCTGGATTTTGTCGTGCAGGATGCCGTCGATGCGATAGCGCACCACGATGCTTTTGCTGCGGGGTTGCACGTGTACATCGGACGCACCCAGCCGCACCGCTTCCAGAATGATGGCGTTCACCAGGCGAATCGCGGGCGGTTCTTCGGTGCTTTGCAGCAGTTCTTCCAGCGTGGTGGAATCCTCGTCATCCAGAATGATTTCCAGATTTTCGAACGGGTCGTTGCTGCCGATGACGGTTTCCAGATCGTGGAAATTCACTGAATCGTCTTCGCCGAACGCTTTGTTGATGTGGGCGCGAATGCTGGTCACCGAGGCCAACAGCGGCTGGATGTCGAGCCCGGACACAAAGCGCATGTCTTCGATCAGGCCACTGTCGAGTGGGTCGGCCATGGCCAGCAGCAGACGGCGGCCGTCCAGCTTGAGGGGCAATACCAGTTGGCGTTCGCAGAAGATGCGCGGGATCAGTCCGATCAGTGCGGCCTCGATCTGGAACTGGTCCAGATCCACTTCTTCCATCAACTGATCCTTGCGCAGGATGTCGTGAATGACTTTTTCATCCACCCAGCCCTTGTCCAGCAGGATGCGGATCACCGGTTCCCGTTTCGCCTGCTGGATACGGTAGATTTCCTGCACTTGGGTATCGTTGAGGATGCCGCGTTTTTTCAGGATGATGGTGAGCTGGCTGCGGTTGGCAACGGCCAATTTTGATAGTGTGGAAATCTCTTTGGCTTTCTTGATGTTTTCGCTTTGCAGTTCGCGGTTGCGGCGCACCAGTTCCCACTGTTCCAGTGCCAGCGCCACGGTGATGCGCAGGTCGTCATCGTTCCAGGGTTTGAGAATGAATTTGTAAACGGCACCTTCCTTGATGGCGCCCAGCACGGCGGCTGCATCGGCATGGCCGGTGAGCATGATGCGGATCATCTCGGGGGCGACCAGCTTGGCTTCTTTCAGCAAGGTTGCGCCATCCATCACCGGCATCTGGTAGTCGCTGATCATGACGTGGAAATGCTGGCGACTGAGCAGATCGAGGGCTTCGCGGCCGTTGGCAGCGGTGTGGATTTCGTAATTTTCCTGCTGGAACACCCGGCGCAAGGCTTTCAGCACATTGGCTTCGTCGTCCACCAGCAGCATGCGGTAACGCACCGGTCTGGTGGGCGCCGCGTCGGTTTTTTCGCTGCTCTGGCCGGTAAAAAGCCCCGCAAATCGTGACAAACCGTTTTACTCCGGTGGATCAGGATTGAATGGCAATATCAGGGCGAAGCGACTGCCTGCACCGGGTGTGGAGGTAAATTCCACTCGGCCGCCGTGGGCTGTCGCCACGTCCCGGCATACGGTCAATCCCAACCCTTTGCCCTGGCCCACGGCGCGCGTGGTAAAGAAGGGATCAAAGATGCGGGGCTGAAATTCGGCGGGTATGCCGCTGCCCGTGTCTTCCACCAGTATAGACAATGCGCTTGCGTTCGCGTGGGCAGACACGGTGACCTGGCCCTGATCGTCGATGGCCTGCAGTGCGTTGGTAACCAGATGCAGGATGGCCTGGCCGATGGCGGCGGCCTGGCAGGGCAGGGCAGGCAAATCCGGCAGGTTCAGCGTGATGATGCCGTCGGGCCGGTTCAGTTGCATCTGGGCGAAGCGGCAGGCAGTGCGGATCAGTTCCCCGACATCCGCTGCCGTCATGCCTTCGATATCCACGGCGGAAAAGGCTTTCAGATCTGCCACGATGTGGGCCACCCGATCGATGCCTTCCTGGCATTCCTGCATCAGATCGAGCATGTCCTGCAGCACAAAATCCAGATCATGCTGTTGCCACAACGGATGCTGGTTGTCGATGCCGAATGCCTGCAATCCCTGCAAAAACTCGGTGAGCGTGGTGGTGTAGTGACGGGCACTGGACAGATTGCTGCGTACGAAGCCGATGGGGTTGTTGATTTCGTGGGCCACCCCGGCAGCCAGCTGGCCCACCGATGCCAGCTTGTCGGCGTGATACAGCTCCCGCTGTTGGTGTTCGATCAGCGACACCTGCTCGGCCACACGCCGTTCCAGGCTGGCAGACAGTTCGCGGTAGCGGGCTTCGGATGCCTGCAGGGCGTCGTGGCGCCGTTGCAGTTCGGCATAATCCGACGACACGACCTCCGTGTGCAGATCGGCGGAAATCAGATAGCGCCAGCGTTCTGCCAGAACGCGCATCAATAGTTGAGCGGCGCCGTTGCGCAGGTTTTCCGTGGCGGGCGAAACCAGCGTGCCCAACAGATCGATCTCCAGTTGCAGCGGTGTGCGGGGGCTGTTCGGCGGTGGCGCCTGTGTTCCCTGCATCAGGATCGTGCCGCCGGTATCTTCGATCTGCCAGCAGTTGTCCAGCAGCAGGTTCAGCGGCGGTTGCAACGGCCGGATCAGCGTTGCACTGAGCAGTTCTTTCAGGGTGGGGTCGCGGTCGAATGCCTGATGTTCGATCTCCATGGCTCAAGTATCCCCCATGGCGGCGCGCACAAAGCCGTCGGCATCCAGTTGCAGTAACTGATGCAGATCCTGTTCCTGTTGCAGACGCAGAAAAACGGCCCGCAACAGCAACGCGAACGTTTCCTTTACACCACTTTGTTTCAGCGCCGATGCAAAGGTCAGTGGCCAGGGGGCTTCGCCCCAGCGTTTGCGAATGTCCTCTTCACTCAGAATATCCGGCAGATCCCGCTTGTTGAATTGCACAACCAGGGGAAGGGTTTCGATATCGATGCCGACACGCTGGGTGTTGTCCGCTAGATTCTCAAAGGATTCCGCATTGTTGGTCACTTGGTTGCGTTGGGAATCCGCCACAAACACCACGCCGTCAGTGCGGGACAGCACGGCCTTGCGGGTGCTGTCGTGCTGTACCTGGCCCGGCACTGTGTAGAGTTTGAATTTCACCAGCGCGCCTGCGGGCGTGCGAAATCCCAATGGCAGCAGATCAAAGAACAGGGTGCGGTCATTGCGGGTTTCCAGCACCATCATTTCGCCTTTCATGTCGGGCGACAGGATGTCGTGCAGGGCCGCCAGATTGGTGGTCTTGCCTGCCAGTGCCGGGCCGTAGTACACCAGCTTGATGGTGAGGGTGCGAGTCTGATCGTCGTATTGCGCCACGGCTGCACGCTCCGTTCAAAGCCCGATGCCGCTGAGCAGGAACAACATGAAGCCGTGCACGCGGTTGTCGAAGCGCATGCAGTGCTTGATGACCGTGAATGTGTCTTCCGGCAGTGTGACTTCGGCTTTTTCGTCCTGATCGTTCCACTGCAGGACAGGCACCACTTCTGGCAGCACCATGTCCAGTTCGCTTGCCAGCAGCAGGCCCCGCTGCTCGAAGCGCTCACGGGCCTTGCGATTGATAAAGACCACGATTTTCTCGTCGTCCAGCCCCAGCATGGGAATGGGGACATGTTCCAGGCCTTCATAGGCCACCCGTAATCCTACCTCGCGGTTGTGCAGACTTTGCTGCTGTTGTTGCAGCAGCTGTTTCAACTGCTGGTTGGCTTTTTCCAGCCGCAGGTTGGCGCTCATCAATTCCTGGCTCAGGCGCCGGTTTTCATCGGCCATGGTTTTGTGGCTGACAGCGTCGGTGATGGCATCCATGAGCTGGGCATCTTCCCAGGGTTTGGTGAGGAACTTGTAAATGGAGCCGGTGTTCACCGCCCGGATCACGCTTTCCAGATCCGTGTAGCCGGACAGCACCAGGCGAATGGTGTCGGGATAATTCTCGGCTACCTGTTGCAGAAATTCGATACCGGTCATGCCCGGCATGCGCTGATCGGATACCACCACATCGACATTTTCGCGGGCGAGTGTGTCGAGACCTTCAACGCCACTTCTGGCGGTCAGCAGACGATAGGGCTGACGGCGCAACAGTCGGCGCAGTGATGAAATGATGCGTTCTTCGTCATCGACCAGCAGCACCACGGGTGGCTCGCGACCGCTGCGCAGCAGCTCCGGTGCCAGGCGTTTTTCCTGCTGCAGAAAAGCGCTTACATCCTCAGCTGGAATGGGGTCACTCAACAACGATCCCTGAATCAGATCGCAAAAATGCTGGCTCAGCATTTTGCATTGAGCCTCGGTTTGTACGCCTGTGGCTACCAGGGTGGCACCGAAACCGTGGGCCATCGATGCCAGCGCAATCAATGCGGCGGGATCGTCCGGATCCTGTGTCAGCTCGCGCATGAAGGAAGGCGACATGCCCAGCGAGTGCAGTGCGATACGTTTGAGCTTGCCCAGGTAGGACAGACTGGCACTGGTGAGTGTGATTCCCAGCTGCACGCCAACGCCGCGCAAGCCGTTGATCGCCGACAGCATCTGGCTGTTGGCATTGGCGATCACCGTGTCTGGTATATCCAGCCCCAGCGCATCCGTATTGAGTCCCGACCGTTCCAGTGCGTCTGACAGCAGATTGAGGAGCATGGGTTCACTGATCATCTGCTCATTCAGACGCAGAATTATTTTCAGTGCCGGATCGCCCTGTTGCTGCCATGTTTTCAAATGGTTGCAGGCAGTGTTCAGCAGCCAGCGGAAATAATCGGTCAGCAAGCCTTGCTCGCGGGCGACATCCAGAAAACGGTTGTCTGACAAGCGTCCCAGGGTTTCATGCTGCCAGCAGCCCCGTACACCAAAGCCGGCCATGCAACCGGTACCCAGATCCGCCATCGGCAAAAAATCCAGTGCCAGCTGCTCGTTGCGCAAAGCTTTTTCGAGACGTTCAGCAATCTGCAGCCGTTCTGCAAAGGATTCGTGCAGCCAGCGCATGGCATTGTCGCCGTCCATCGGGCGCGCAAAGTAAAAGCCCTGTGCCACATCGCAACCCAGCTCATTCACTACTGCCAGCGTTTTGTCGTCTTCGATGCCTTCGGCAACAGTGGTCAATTGCAGGCTGCGGGCCAGTTTGATGGTGGAGTCGACAATTTTGCGGGAGTCACCGGACACCGTCAGGGTTTGCACGAATGCGCGATCGATTTTCAATTCGCTGAAAGGCAGGCGTGTCAGCAGCGCCATGGACGAATAGGCGGTGCCGAAGTCGTCGATGGAAAGCTGGAATCCTTTAATGCGCAGACGGGTGATGGTGTCGGTTGCTTCCGTGGGTTTGGTCATGGTGCTGGTCTCGGTCAGCTCCAGAATGACCCGTTGCGGATCGACGCCGCGACGCTCGCAGATCTGGCTCAGCGTGTCGGCCAGATCGAGTGTGTTCAGACACAGGGCCGACAGGTTGACCGCCATGCTGACAGGGAACTGATGGCATACGCTGGCGAACCACCCCATGGCGATATCGAAAAAGTGATAGGAAAGCTGCACGAAGCTGGCGGACTGTTCCGCCAGTGGCAAAAACTCACCCGGTGGCAGCAGCCCGCGCATGGGATGTTGCCAGCGCACCAACGCTTCGAAACCCACGGTGCGACGATCTGACATCCGGATCTTGGGCTGAAAATGCATAACGAACTCGCCGTTATCCACTGCGCGCGCCAGTTCCGGTTCGGTGATCTGGCTGTGGGTGCTTTCGGGCGTGGCGCTGGCTGGCTGCGTGGGTGGAACATCGTTGAGCAGTTCCCGCAACATCTGGGAGCGGAAGGGCTTGGGCAGGATGCCGCTGATATTCAGCCCACGTTCGATGGCCGTGTTGCGGGCGGATTCCAGCACCCGGGTGCCCATGCCGCTGGTTACGATGATGCGGGCATGGCAACCCATGGCTGCCAGCCGGCGCAGCACTTCGACGCCATCCATGGCGGGCATCACCAGATCCACCGCCAGGTGCGAAGGCTGCCACTGGCCAAGGTAGGCAAAAAACTCATTTGGATCGATGCAGGCGTGTACTTCGTAGCCGATTGCGCTGGCGATCGCGGAAATGGTTTTGGCAACGGCTTCTTCATCATCAAGAATCAGCAGACGCCGACTGTTCATCAGGTCGCTCTCCCGTGGGATTGGTTTCTATTTGAATACATATTGGAGTCTGCTTCCGCCAGCAGCGCTTGCAGATCCTGGGGGTTGTCGGGATCCAATGAGGCCCAGCCGATGGAATATGTCAGTGAAAATGGAAAGCTGGATTGCCGGTTGAGATCGGCAATGGCTTGGCGCAACCGTGTAGTAGCATCTAGGGCCTGCTGTTTGTCGGCATTGCTCATCAGCAGCACAAATTCATCGCCGCCAAAGCGTGCGATCAAATCAGATTCGCGAAACACCTGACGCAGCATATCGGCAAATTTGCGCAGTGCATCGTCGCCCATCGCGTGGCCATGATTGTCGTTGATGGATTTGAACTGATCCAGATCGATGAAGAGAAGAGCGGCGCTGTGTCGCAGGCGGATGCTTAGTTGCAGTGTGTCGGTAGCGCGGGATTCGAATCCCCGTCGGTTCAACAAGGAGGTGAGTGAGTCGGTGATGGCTTGTATGTCTGCTTGCAGTTCCTTTTCCGCCAGGTGGGCCATGTCACGTAGCAGATCCTGATCTTCCGTGTTCAGTGCGCCGGGTTTTCGGTCGATCAGGCACAGTGTGCCCACAGCGTTGCCGTTTGCCACACGTAGCGGACAGCCGGCATAAAAGCGAATATGAGGTTCGCCCGTGACCAGGGGGTTGTGCTGAAATCGAGGGTCCTTCAGCGTGTCGGGCACTAGAAGGATGTCTTGGTAGTTGATAGTGTGAGTGCAGAAAGCCATATGTCGAGGTGTTTCCCTCATGGTCAGCCCCAGATTGGATTTGAACCACTGGCGATGTTCGTCCAACAGAACCACCAGCACGATGGGAACATTGAACACCCGCTGTGCCAGTTTCGTGAGACGATCAAAACGCTGCTCTGGAGGGGTGTCCAGCAAATGAAGGTTGTGCAGATCCAGCAGTCTTCGACTCTCGCTTTGACGCATGCACTCGAGCGCCCACTGCGTCGCATGCTCTGCCATGAGGGGTCGAGCAATCAGATAGCCCTGGGCGGCGTCACAGCCTATATCCCGCAGGTAATTCAGTGTGTCGTTGTCCTCGATGCCTTCCGCGGTGCATTTCAGCCCCAAACTCCTGCCCAGATCCACGATGGATTTGATCACTGTGCGGGATTCTTGGGATCTTCGCGCTGTCATGACAAAAGATTTGTCGAGTTTGATTTCCGAAAAGGGTAAGCGCACCAACTGCACCATGGATGAATAGCCTGTGCCGAAATCATCGATAGACAGATGAAATCCTTTCATGCGCAGGCGGGTAAGAATATCGAGCGATGCCACTGGATCCTGCATGGCACTGGTTTCTGTCAGTTCCAACACCAGGTGTTCCGGCGTCAGCTCGTGATTGTTGCAACATTGTTCGATGCGTTCGAACAGAGCGGAATTTTCGAGTGAGCGGGCGGAAATGTTCACGGACAAGCGAATGGATTGCGGAGTGCATCCGGTGTTGTTTGCCTGGATTTGTTGGCGAACCTGGGCGAACCAGTGTAGGGCTTCTGCCATCACATACTCTGTCAGTTCGTCGATCAAGTCGTGGGTTTCCGCCAGTGGGATGAACCGATCCGGTGGTACCAAGCCGGCATGGGGATGGCGCCAACGGGCCAGTGCCTCGAACCCCACCAGCGAGCCGGTCCTGCAATCCACCTTGGGCTGGTAAACCACGAACAGTTCCTTGCGCTGCAACCCCGCAGCGAGATCCGCGGCGGAAACGGGTAGCGTTGCTTGTCGTGCCGGCGCGGAAACAGGACTGGGGCTTCCTTCGCTGCCGAATAGCAGGCTGCGGAATTCCGCTGGGGTAAAAGGCTTCTGGAGGACACCGGTCAAGCGTAGCCCGTGTTCCGCTGCGGAGCGGCCTGCGGCTTCCAGTATGCGTCCGCCCACCCCGCTGGTAATGATGATGCAAGCGCGGCAATTACGTTGTGCCAGCTCCGCCAGTACTTGCACACCGTCCATTTCCGGCATGACCAAGTCCAGCGCAATATGATCGGGATTCCACTCGTCCAGCCACTGGAAAAATTGTTGTGGAACAGTGGAAAAACGCACGTCGAATCCTTCTCTCTCTGCGATGCGTTGCAAGGTCTGGCCGGTCATTTCGTTGTCGTCCAGGATCAGCAGACGCAGCGTGTCGGTGCGTGATGACATGGCGGCTCAGTCCTCCCTGTCCAGCGCCGCGCGGATCTTGTTTGCAAGTTCCGCGCGGCGATAGGGTTTGTTCAGCAGATCAATGCCTGCATCCAGATGTCCATGATCGACAAAGGCGTTTTCTGTATAGCCGGATGTGTACAACACTTTGATGGTCGGGCGGATCACCCTCGCCTTATCGGCCAGTTCGCGGCCACTCAATCCATGGGGCATCACCACATCGGTGAACAGCAGGTCAATGGGATCTGGGCGCCGCAGTATTGTCAGTGCGTGGGGGCCATCCGGTGCAGTGAGTACTCGATAGCCCAACGATACGAGTTGATCGTGAGCGAAGCGGCGCACCATTTCGTCATCCTCCACAAGTAAAATGGTTTCACTGCCGCCGGGATCTGAGACGGTTTTCGAGGCTTTTGGCGGGATTACCGGTTCGCTCGTGGCCAGGGGCAGGTAGAGTTTTACCGTGGTGCCCTGGCCGGGTTCCGAAAAGAGATTGATGTGCCCACCGGACTGCTTGATAAATCCGTACACCATGGCCATGCCCAACCCGGTTCCCTTGCCCTTGTCCTTGGTGGTAAAGAAGGGATCGAATACGCGGGGCATGTTTTCGGGCGCGATGCCGCTGCCGTTGTCGGATACTGCCAGCATCAGGTAGCGGCCCGGTGCCAGTCCCACATCGATATGGGAGTATCCCAGCGATTGCAGGCTGAACAGCGCAGTTTCAATGCACAGTCGCCCGCCGTTGGGCATGGCATCACGGGCATTCAGGCACAGGTTGAGCAGGGCGCTTTCCAGTTGTACGGAATCCACCAGTGCGGGAGGCAGGGATTTTTCCAACAGGAACTGGATGTCGATGTGCTCACCCAGCGTGCGGCGCAGCAAAGGTTCCATTCCCGCTACCAAGAGGTTGATATCCACTGGGCGAGGATCCAGGGCCTGACGTCGAGCGAATGCAAGCAGACGCTGAGTCAGCTCCGCGCCACTTTGTGCGGCGTTGGCAATCATTGCAGCCAGTGGATGCAGGTTGGCGTCGGTCGCCAGTTCTTCAGCCAGTAGTTCTGCGTTGCCGAGAATAACTGTCAGTAGATTGTTGAAGTCATGCGCTACGCCACCGGTAAGCTGGCCGACTGATTCCAGTCGCTGCGACTGCCGCAGTTGTTCTTCCAGCGCCAGTTGCTGGGTCAGATCCTTCATGCCTCCCACCATGCGGACAGCCTTCCCATCCTGATCACGGATGACCTGGCCGCGATCTTCCACATGGACATAGAAGCCGTCCTTGTGCAGGAATCGATAGCGGTCAGTCCAGTCATTTGCCTCGCCGTCGATGACGGCGTAAATCTGGCAGGTAACGCGGTCTCTCTCGTCGGGATGAATGCGGCTGGTCCA
The DNA here is from genome assembly GCA_020062665.1 of Pseudomonadales bacterium. GTDB lineage: Bacteria > Pseudomonadota > Gammaproteobacteria > Pseudomonadales > Ketobacteraceae > Ch67. Next base: position 17,655 of record JAGUVW010000056.1, on the reverse strand, counting down.
GGAGCGGCTATCGGGTTCGAGTTCCGTGCGCCGGTAACCGAACAGGGTTTCAAACCCTTCGTTCCACCAGATGGCATCGGACACCAGATCCCAATCCCAAATGGCGTCATTGGTTGCCTTCGACAGCAGGCGGAAACGTTCCTCGCTTTGGCGCAGCGCCTGTTCTGCCTGGCGACGCCCGGTGACAACGCGGAAATACACAGCCAGGCCCTGGGATGAAGGATAGGCGTTGATTTCGAACCAGTTTTCCAGTGGCGGATAGTACATTTCAAAATGGCGACTGAAACCCTGATCCATCGCCATATGGTATTCATTGAAAGCGACGGTTTCCGCCGCCTCGGGAAATTCGTCCCAAATCGTTTTGTGAAGAAGTTCTTCGCGAGGACGCTCCAGTACACGTTCCGCCTCGCTGTTCAGGTAGGTGAACTGCCAGTCCCTGTCCAGCAGAAAGAATGCGTCCGACATGCTTTCCAGCGTGTTATCCAGTTGGGCTGCTAGTCGCTGCCGTTCCAGCTCTTCCTGTTTGGTGGTGGTAATGTCCTGAAAGGCGCCCTGCACGCGCACGATTTTTCCATTGGCATCGCGCACTGCTTCCGCTACAGAGCGTACCCAGATGGAGCGTCCATCTGCTGTGTTGACCTGCAGCTCCAGATCGTAAGGTTCGCCATCGTTGGCGCAGCGCTGGAAAGCTTCCTGGATGATGCTCCTGCTATCCGCGGTATAAAAGTCCAGAGCATTCTCTACGCGGGGTTCATAGTGGTTATCTACACCGTGAATGGTGCGCACTTCTTCCGACCACTCAACCTCCATATCGGGCAGGTTCACGGCCCAGGCGCCCAGACGCACCATGTGGGATGCCATGCGCAGGAATGCCTGGCTGCTGGCCAGCACCTGCTCGGTGCGCTTGCGTTCCGTGATGTCACGTTCAACGGCCACCCAGTGGGTGAACCAGCCGGTGTCATCTGCCACCGGCACGATGTCCAGTTCCAGCCAGAATTCCTCGCCGTTCTTTTTGTAGTTGATGATTTCCTCGCGCACCGGTTGCCAGCGCTCCAGCGCTTTGCGTATGCGTTGGTTGACTTCCGGTTGGGTATTCGGGCCGCGCAGAAAACGCGGCGAACGGCCGATGACTTCTTCGCGGGAATAACCGGTGTGACGTTCGAACGCATCGTTGACAAACAAAATGCGGGGTCCCGGTTCGCTGATGGGTTCCGCTTCGGTAATCATCACAATGTCATTCAGTCTTTGGATGCTGGCGTTCAGCAGGCGCAGCTGTTCCTGGGTCTTTTTCTGTGTGGTGATGTCTTCGCCGATGGCAATGATGCTGGAAGGCTGGCCGGAGGCCGAACGCAGCAGGGACACGCATAGCCGTCCCCAGACCACATGGCCCTGTTTGTGCAGGTAGCGTTTCTCAATGATGAAGCTGGGGATTCTGTTGCTGAGCAGATGTTCCAGCTCTGTCTTGTTGCGCTCGCGGTCGTCAGGGTGAGTAACGTCCAGAATTCTGCGCTCGGTCAGCTCATCCTCGTTGTATCCCAGCATCATGCAGTACGCAGGGTTGGCGCGGATGATGCGGCCGGACAGGTCGCTGATGGCGATGCCCAGGCTGGCGCCGGCGAACACTCCCCGGAAACGTTCCTCACTTTCCACCAGCGCTTTCTGCCGGTTTTCCCGTTCGATGGTGATTCCCACAATATGTGTGCAGCGGGCAATCAGTTGCAGGTCCTGTTCCGACGGATAACGGTTGTCGTGGTAGTACAGTGCGAACGTGGCGATAATGTTGTCGTTTGAGTCCAGCACAGGGGTAGACCAGCAGGATTTCAGCCCATATTTGCGCAGTACGGTGTGAAAGCGGGCAAATTGCACGTCGTCATCGATGTGGGTGGCAATCACTTGCTGACGTCGGAAGGCGCATGTGCCGCACACACCCGATCCTTCTGCAATGTGAGTTCCATCGGTGGCCCGGACAAACTCGGCGGGCAGATTGGGTGCAGATCCGTAATACAGGCAGTTGTCCACCGGATTCACCAGCAGAATGGTTGCTTTCGATTCGGTGGCGATGTGCTCGATTCCCAGCGTAATGCGGTCGAGTATGTCGCGCAGCGGCAAATGTGCGGAAATGGCTTCCAGCACATTGGTTTCCCATGCCTGAATGGGGTTGTTGAAATTGATGCTGTCAGCCAGCTTCATGGCACGTAACCGGAAAACACAGGCGCGTAGTCATTCCTGGTAATCGATATGTACCCGTTTGCAGGGGTATTGGTTGACGGAACAGGCCGTACTCGCCGAAGGCATCGATCCGCAACATGCAGATTGGTGAATCTCCCTTGCACGTTGCGCATGCCTGTCTCCGTTTTTAATCCCTACAAATTGAGCCAGAATTTTCCTTTGCTCAATTTTCTGCACTCCCTGATATTCATGTTAGGTGTAGGTATGCGGCGGGTCAAAGTAAGTCAGATGTTTAGGTGCTAACGCATTTAGGCGAAAAGAAAATTGGCGCAGAAGTGATCCGCTCATCGCGTCTGAATTTGGAGGATCCAATCCAGATTTATGTGTGCGAAATCAACAGACCACCAAGGACAGTGGTGAGATTTCCAGCGATCAGGCTATCGCGTGTCACGCGCTGATGTGGTGGGTGCGCAACGACGCCCATCCTGCCCATCCAGAAAACGCAGAATGCTGTCGGCGGTCACATGCAGGGATGGCGTGATATCGAATCCCGCGCTTTTTAAACCACGGGCTGTCCACACGTTGCAGGTGTTGAACAGATGATAGCCACCGGCGCCGGGATAGAACGCGCTGTCGCCGTAGAGTCCTTTTCCGAGTGGTTGCGGCAATGCGCCGTGCGCGTGATCGAAACTGCTGGCCAGAAATTGCAGCAAGCCCTGCAAGTGGACTGGACTCAGACAGACTTCACGCACTGCGCTGGCAGGAAAATGCCGTTGCACATCAGCAGGCAGCGCCACCACGTGCATCACCGTGGCGGTGGGCCAGAGGATGGCGCGCAAAGCCAGGCCCGATGAAAAATTTTCCGACTGGTAGAAGCGGTGATCACCCCAGCCAAACTCCAGCTGCGTCGCAGCGGGAAAGCGTTGTTGCAATGCCGGCAGCCGTGCGTGCATGTCGCTCGCGCTCACCACGAATCCGGTGTGCCAGCCGTGATTGATGACGAAGATTTTTTTCGTGGCCGGTTGCGCGGGCACGGATGGCGTGACGATCGCATGGGGGCGGGTGGAGCAGGCGGCCGACACCAGCACAAGCATCATCAACGTCCATCGCAAGATCATCATGGATAGGCAGTAATGCCGTTCTGGGTGTATAGCATCACGCGATTGCGGCCGTTTTCCTTGGCCTTGTACAGTGCTTCGTCGGCTTGTTGCAACAGGCCTTGTGGATGGCTGTCGCGCGAAGGCAGCTGGTTGGCGACACCGATGCTGACGGTAAAATGAATAGTCTTGTCTTCCCAGTCCAATGGTGTGCTCTCCACCGTGCGGCAGATTCTTTCTGCAACGATGGCGGCGCCTTGCAGATCCGTGTGGCATAGCAGGATGGTGAACTCCTCGCCACCATAGCGGGCCACGAAATCTCCGGCACGCTGTACCGACGCGTTGAGAATGGCGGCAATCTGTTTCAGCACCGCATCGCCGCAGCGGTGGCCATGGGTGTCGTTGATGGACTTGAAGTGATCGCCGTCGATCATCAGCAGGCTCATCTGATTGTTGCCGCGAGTATTCTTCTGCCACTCGTGGGCGAGCTTCTCATCAAAGAAGTAACGGTTTCTGACCTGCGTCAGCCCGTCCGTGGCAGATGCTTCCCGCAGCTTCTCGTTGGCGGCCTGCAACTCCGCCGTGCGTTCCTGCACCTTTTGCTCCAGCTGCTGATTGGCTTCGGTTTGCACCCTCAGCAAGTCGGCCTGGGCCTGAAAGCGTTGCTGCCGTTCCATGTTGATGCGATAGGCCAGTGCGAACGACAGCAGCAAGCCTTCGGCCACGGCGCCGATCTGCTGTCCGTGCGTGAAAATCAGATAACTGGGCAGGAATCCCATGTGGCTGAAGGTGATGGTGACGCTGCCGGCCAGCAGCAGAAACCAGGCCAGCGTATAGAACCGCGCCAGGACTTCGCCCCGGTACCACAGATAGATGCCGGTACAGATGCCCATGGTGGCGCCTGTCACAGAAAACAGCGCGGCGAGTTTGATGGTGATTGCATAGGGCAGGAACAGGTTCAGCATAAACACCAGCGCGCCGGCAGCGCTGTGACCCAGGAACAGTATTGCCACCCAGCGTGCGAACCGCTTCAGATTCAGAAACGAGTAGGCAAATATCGTGGCAGAAAAAATGTTGGTGCTGATGGCCCCCACCAGCACCGGATTGTTCAGCGCGGGAGTGTTGGGCCAGGCGTACTGAGCCAGAATGCCGTGAAAGCTCATGACGACAAAGCTGATCGACACCATGCTGAGCACATACCACAGGTAGTTCCAGTCGCGGGTGGCCAGCAGCAGAAAGAAGTTGTACAGCACCAGCGCAAGCATGATGCCGGCAAACAGGATTTGCGGCGCCAGTGCGTGCTGGTCGTGATCGAAAAATGCGGGCATGCGCCACAGATCGAGGGGGAACTTCAGGGCGCCCGCGGATTCACCCAGCATGATGAGGCGCACGGAATCCTGCGCCGGCACCGTGATGGGCACCAGAAAGTTACGATGGGCCAGCAGGCGGTTGCTGAAGGGGCGCTGATCGCCAATCTCCGCCACCTTGATCACGTCTCCGCCATGCGCGACGTACACATCCAGCACATCGATCATGGTGTAGGACATTTCCAGCAGGCCGCTCCAGTCTTCCGGCGAGGTATTGGCAAGGCGAACAGTAAACCAGTGGGGCGGGGCGCCCAGGCCCAGATTGGGGATGGCGTCCGGACTTTGAGTCCATTCCAGCGCGTGGCCAGTGGCGGCGATGAGGGGGGCGGTCAGCGTTCGGTCGGGATCGGCGCGATACAGCAGCTGTTCGCTCAGCGCCAGGGTACGATCTGTCTGTCCGATCTCGACAGCGGATTCGAACAGGGTGGCCTGATTACCCGCCTGGGCGGGCAATGACATCAGGAGCAGCAGAATGGGCCATAACCATCGCATGATCGTGTGGGTGACCTTTGGCTGTTTGCTGGCCGGAGCGTGGCTCGCACGCATCCCGTGTCATTCAGCTTAGCAGCGATTGTGCCGCTCAGGTCGGAAACAGCGGCGCCAGATGGGACTGCGGCTGGGCGTCGGCCTTGGCCCGCTTTTCCAGTGCGGCGTTCACCTTGTCCAGCAGTCCGGCACCTGTCCAGCCAGCGCTGCGGGTGGTGTACAGCGCAGCATCCAGCGCGCGCAACGATGTGGCCAGATTCTGATCCGGTGTCTGTTCCAGCACATCGTCGAGATTGTGGATGGCGGCGGACTGGAAAATCTGCCGATAGAGTTCGATCAGCTGCTTGCGTGCGGCTTTGGCGTCGTTGCGGGCGCAGGCATCCAGCAGTGCGGCGCGCGCGAATTTTTCTGCCTGACGGCTGAAGGGCGTTTCCGTTTTGACCTGCTCCGCTGCCACCGGTTTGCGGCGGCGCCAGAACAGCATGCCCAGTGCTGCCAATGTCGCCAGCCACAGCACCAGCGCCACCAGCGCAATCCATTGCCAGGTGGTATTGCCGGATGTGCTCAGGGATTGCGGTGCCGTGTCTTCCGGCGGCGCTGCCAGCGGTGCCTGGGGCTGGGCGTCGGTTTGCGCCTGACGCGCGGCGCCACTCACGGTCACGGTGCGGGCCGGCAGTTTCGCCACCTTGATCTTTTCGTCATCCACATCCCACCAGGTCACTTCCACCGGCGGCAGCGTCACCTTGCCAGCCTGGGTGGCGATGATGGCGAAATTTTCCTTGCGGGTGCTGAGCATGCCGCGGGGGCCGATATTGCTGGTGATTTCCGGTTGCTCGGGATAGATCTTCACAGCGTCGCTGGCCGGCATGCTCAGTGGCGGCAGCACGGATTGCGCCAGCCCTTCGGCCTCCAGCGTCACGTGACGGGTCACCGGTTCGCCCACCTGCAGCTGGGTGTCATCCGGCGTCCAGCTTTCGCGCAGTTTCAGCGAACGGGCGGGCAGCCAGGGCTTGTCGGCGGGATAGTTGGCCGGCTGCGGGCGAACGTTGATTTTCACCTCCGGTGTCTGGCGCCGGATCTGGCGGCCATTGAACGGATCGAACATGAAGCTGCGATTGTTGCCGAGGAAAATCGTGCCCACGATCTGCGCCGGCGGAATCTCCAGCGTGCCGCTCTTCTGCGGGAACACCGCGTAGCGCAGCTCGATGATCTTGTAGCTGCGGCCGTCCACGGTGGAGGTGTATTCGCGCTGGTTGCCCAGAGCTTCCATCACCGCGCTGTCGACCTTCGGTGGCGTGTACGACGATTCGTGCAGGTCGATGCGGCGATACAGGCGCACGGTGTAGATCACCTGTTCCTGCACGTAGACATCCTTCTTGTCCACCTGCGCGTCCATGAAGATCACTTCGTTGCTGTTCACCGAATCCACCTGCCGGCGCTGGGTGACATGCAGCTTCAGCGGCTTGCTGGTCTGCTTGCCGTACGTCAGCGGCGGAATGGCAATGAAACCTTCCTTCTTCGGCAGCAGCGCCAGAATCCAGCTGGAAGTGGACGTGATCTGGCCGTTCGTCATGCTGAACTGCGAACTCTGGCGATTGGAAATGATCTCGAAATCATTTTTCAGCGGGGAAAAATCCGGTGCTTCGCCAAAGGACTGTTCATCCACGGTGACGGTGAGGGTGACAGTGTCGCCGGCGGCAATCTCGGCAGAATCCAGCTTCACGTCCAGATTCACGGCCCAGGTCAGCGGGGCGATGAGCATCAGCAACAACAGCGCCAGGATGCGCAACGGGCTTACCATGTTGAATCTCCGTTGGAAGGTGCCTTGTGTAATTGGGTTTCTTTCTGGAACTTGCGGCGCAACAGGCCGCCCGGATCGTCGGGAATCCGCCGCAGCCATTGTTCCAGTGCCTGCTGGTCTTCCGACTGCTCCAGCTCCTGCGGCTGGGGCATGGGCTGCTGTTGTTGTTCCTGCTGATCCTGTTCCTGTTCTTCCGGCTTGGGCTGCTCTTGCTGCCGTGACTTTTCGTCCTGCTCTTGTTTCTGTTGATCCTGTTGCTGCTGGTTTTGTTCCTGCTCGTCCTGCTGATCGCTTTGCTGCTGATCCTGCTGGTTCTCGTCGTTCTGTTCCTGATCCTGCTTGTCCTGCTGTTGCTTGTCCTGGGAATCAGACTGGTCGTCGCTGTTCTGGTTTTCCTGCTGTTGCTGTTGTTCCTTCAGCTGTTTCACCAGATCCAGATTGAATTTGGCGTCTTCGTGCTCGGGATTCTGCTTCAGCACATTTTCATAGGCGGCGATGGCGTCGTCGAATTTCTGCTGGCGGGCCAGGGCGTTGCCCAGGTTGTACTGGCTGTCGGCGGCATCCTGCTCGGCGAACGTTTTGGCGGCGGCCTCGAAATCCCCGCCGCGATAATAGCTGGTGCCTTTCCAGCCGGGATTTTCGAAGGTTTCGGCGGCGGCCTTGGGATTGCCTTCGCGCAGCAGTTGCTGGCCCTGCTGGTCGGGGGTTTTCCACAGATCGGCCCAGTCGAAGGCGGATGCCGGCGCTGAATGCCCGAACAGGCCGACGCCCAGCACCAGCGGCGGCAACAGCGCGCCCAGCCAGCCGCGACGATAGCCCAGCGCTGCCAGCGGCAGCAGCAACAACACCAGCCAGGGGCCGGCTTCGTCCCACACGTCGAATTCGCGGCGCGCATCCTTGATCTCGTTACCGCCCAGCAGGCGAGTATCCGCCAGCAGGTAGTTCAGATCGTCGTCGGACGTGCTCAGGGTGCTGAAGCGACCACCCAGCTGACGCGCTGCCTGTTTGAGCGAATCGATATTCAGGCGCGGCACCACGATCTGGCCGTCGGAGCCTTTGACGAAGGTGCCATCGGGCAGCGGAATCGGCGCGCCGTCGCGGGTGCCGATGCCCATGATGGACAGTGGCGTGGATGCCGTGACCAGCGGGCGCAGTTCATCGATGAAATTGCCGGGCACGCCATCCGTCATCAGCAGAATGCGACCTTCGCTGATGCCGCCCTGCTTGAACACATCCAGCGCCTTTTTCACGGCGGCCACCGCATTGCTGCCCTTGATGGGCATAATGTCCGGCGACAGGCTGTTCACCATGCTCAGAATCGTATTGCTGTCATCGGTCAACGGTGTGACCACGTGGGTCGTGCCGGCAAATACCACCAGCGCGGTCAGGCCTTCGTCGCTGCGCTGCAGAATGTCGGTGAGTTTCATGCGCGCACGCTGCAGGCGTGACGGCGCCAGATCGGTGGAATACATCGACAGCGACAGATCCAGCACGATCACCTGGGCGTCGATTTTTTTCTGCACCGCCTGCGGCAGCTTCTGCCAGGTAGGCCCGGCCATCGCCACACAGGCCAGCAACCAGCCGGCCAGCAGCAGTAACAGCGGGGCGCGATGCTGCACCGCCTGGCCGCCCTGCATCAGATGGGGCAGCAGATGCGGCGAAATCACCTTGTCCCAACTGCCGTAGGACGCCTTGCGTTTCCACAGGAAAATCACCAGCAGCAGCGCCGGCAAAATGCCCAGCAGCCACCAGGGCCGCACGAAATGAAAATCCTGCAGGGATAGCAGCAGCGCGTTCATGGTGCCGCCTCCCCGGTGGCTTCCGCCTGCTCGCGGCGCTGCAGTGCGCGGTGCAAGATCAGATTGCGGATGATCTGCTGCAGCGCGATGCCCATCGACAGCAGCAGGGCCAGGCCCAGCGGGTAGTAATACAGCGCGCGAATGGGGCGAAAGGTTTCCGGATCACTTTCCACCGGCTCCAGTTCATCCAGCAGCTGATAGATCTGGCGTAAAGACTCGGTGCTCTTGGCGCGGAAATACTGGCCGCCGGTGATTTCCGCGATCTTGATCATCGTCGGTTCATCCAGATCCGCCGACGGATTGATGCGGCGCGCGCCCAGGCTGGTGCCCAGAATCCCCGGCACCACCAGTTCGTCGGCGCCCATGGCGATGGTGTAAATCTTCAGGCCCTTCTGCGCGGCCAGCTCGGCGGCCTGCAGCGGCGCCACCTCGCCGGCGGTGTTGGCACCGTCCGACAGCAGCACCAGCACCTTGCTGTCGCTGGGCCGATCCTGCAGCCGTTTCAGCGCCAGGCCGATCGCGTCGCCGATGGCAGTGGCCTTGCCGGCAATGCCGATCTGCGCTTCGTCCAGCAACTGGCGCAGGGTGACATGATCAAAGGTGAGCGGGGTCTGCAGATAAGCCTGACTGCCGAACAGAATCAGCCCCATACGATCGCCGTTACGGCGCTTGATGAAATCATGCAGCACATGTTTGACGGCGGACAGGCGATCGGTCTGCTCGCCCTTCACCCGCATATCCTGATACACCATGCTGCCGGACACATCCACCGCCAGCATCAGATCCCGCGCCTTGTCGCGAATGGTGACAGGCTCACCGATGTGCAGCGGGCCGGCGGCCGCGAACACCAGCAAGGCCCAGATCGTCAGCAGCAACAGCCGCATACCCCGACTGAGCGCGCCGGGATTGCGTTCGTTGCGATTGGCCATCTCGTTGATGCTGGCGAAGAAGGGCACCCGCAGCAGGCCGGTGTCCATGTTCGCCGCCCGCTTCAGCATGGCGCGGAAAATCCACGGCAACGGAAACAGCAGCAGGGGCCACCACATTTTCAGAATGATCAGCATTGTTTGTTCAACCACGCCAGGGTGACGTTCAACAGGGCAGGGCCATCCACCTGGGGATGGGAGGTAAAACGCTCACTCACCAGCACCCGTCCGGCCCCCTGGGAAAACGCCGTGCACTTGCCGGTTTGATCCAGAAACGCCAGCCATTGTTCCCCGGCCAGGCCGGCGGTTTCGTCGCGGCCATAACGGGTGATGCAGGTGCGCTTGAGCAGCACCGCCAGATCCGCCAGCAGCCGGGCGGTATCCTTGTCATCCAGAAAACGGGCATGAATCGCCTGCCACTCGGCCAACGCCTCGCGCTTGTAGGCCAGCCGGCGATGGCGCAGCACCCGCCACACGATGGCGGCAACGATCAAACCCAGTATCAGCACTGCCAGCATCCACCAACCTGGCGCCAGCGGCCACCAGCTGATCGCCTCGGGCATGTGAATGTCACGCAACTGCTCCAGCGGATCGGCGCCGTTCATTGCTTCAATCCCGCACTGGCTTTCAACCCCAGCGCTGCACGCAGCTTGTCGGCCACCACCTCGTGGGTACCGATTTCAATCAGGGGCACCGCGATACTGCTGAGCTGATCCCGCAGCCGCGTCTGCCGCTCCACATACCGCAACGCATAATCCTTGCGCACATTGCGCGCCGCCGTGTTCAGACGCAGGCTGTTGATGCCATCGCTGAAACCGTAAGTCCCCGGCGGCGGCAACTGCTTTTCCATCAGATCCTGAATCTGGATTGCAATCAGATCACTGTGGCGGGAACACAAACTCAGATGCTGCAGCGTGATGTCATCAAAATGCTGGAAATCACTGATCAGAAAAATCAGGCTGCCGGGGCGCACCACCTGATTCAGGCCGCTGAGCGCCTGAGTGATGGATTGGCGCGAGGTCTGGCGCGGATCGAACTTGCCTTCCAGCGCCTGATTGAACTGGATCAGCAGGCGGAAGAAGGTCTGAATGCCTTTCTTGCCTTCCTTCGGCCTTAATTCCTGCACCTCGCGATCGTTGAACAGAAAGCCGCCCACCCGGTCGCCGTGAGCACGACTGGCCCAGGCCAACAACGAAGCTGCCCGCGCCGCCACCACTGACTTGAACGCCTTCTGGGTGCCGAAGAACATGGACTCGCGCTGATCCACCACCAGATACACCGGACGCTCGCGCTCCTCGCGGAACAGCTTGGTGTGAACCTTGCCCGTGCGGGCCGTTACCCGCCAGTCGATATTGCGCACGTCATCGCCGGGCTGGTAAATGCGCACCTCGTCGAAATCAATCCCGCGCCCACGGAACGACGAACGATTCTGGCCTGCCACCGCCGACAGCGCCTTGCGCCGGCCGCGCAAATCCAGATCCAGATCCGCCGCCTGCAGCGCCACCAGTTCATCCATCGACACATATACGCCGCGATAACGCCCGATGTCGGGGCGCTCCTGCAGCATCTTGCTGGGCAACGCTTTGCTGGGCACCTTGTTCGCCGTGGCCATGGGCAGATCCTCAGGGCGCGGACACGCGGTCGATCAGCTCATCAATAATATGATCGGGGGACACGCCTTTCGCTTCCGCCTCGAAGGTCAGGCCGATGCGATGACGCAAACAGTCATGGGCCACCGCCTGCACATCCTCCGGCGTCACAAAATCGCGATCATTGAGCCAGGCATGGGCGCGGGCACAGGCATCCAGCGCAATGGTGCCGCGCGGGCTGACACCGTATTCAATCCAGCCCGACAGATCATCGCCATAGGCCAGCGGATTGCGGGTGGCCATGGTGAACTGCACGATATATTCCTCGATGGCGGGAATCATATGCAGCTCCAGCACCTCGGTGCGGGCGGCAAAAATCTGCTGCTGGGTGACGTGGATCGGATCGCGGCTGCCATCGTCGGGCTGCTGCTTTTCCATTGCCTCCATGCGAGCCAGCTGCAGAATCTTCTTCTCCGACGCGGCATCGGGAAAGCCGATGGTCACATGCATCAGGAAACGGTCGAGCTGGGCTTCGGGCAGGGGATAGGTACCTTCCTGCTCGATGGGGTTCTGCGTCGCCATCACCAGGAACAGATCCGGCAGCCTATGCGTGAACTTGCCCACGCTGATCTGGTGTTCCGCCATGGCCTCGAGCAGCGCCGACTGCACCTTGGCGGGCGCGCGGTTGATCTCGTCGGCCAGCACCAGATTGTGGAAGATCGGGCCAGGCTGGAACACAAAACTGGAATCCTGGGGCCGGTAAATCTCGGTGCCCGTCACATCCGACGGCAGCAGATCCGGCGTGAACTGGATGCGGTGAAAATCACCCTCGATCCCCTTGGCCAGCGCCTTGATCGCCTTGGTCTTGGCCAGGCCGGGCGCACCTTCCACCAGCAAATGGCCGTCGGCCAGCAAGGCAATCAGCAGCCGATCCACCAGATGCTGCTGGCCAATGATCTGTTCGCACAGGGATTCCTTCAACGCGACGATGGCATTACGAATCGACATGGGGTTGGATACTCCTGGATCCGCGCCGGACAGCCGACGCTAATGTATTGTTTTTTGCCAACTTTCGAATTTTTGTTGTGGGGGAATTATGCCCAACATGGGGGGGGAATGCTACCGGGGCGGGGAAGGGGCCAGGCCACACCGCGCGGTGAGCGATAAAGATGCACAATCTGACCCGGAGCGGCGGAATCAGTTCCGGAATCATCCCGATCATATCCGACGTTGTTCGGATCACTTCCTCAGTCATCCCGATCACCTTTCCAGTCATCCGGATCACCTTTTTTGTCATTCAGATCAGTTCCGCTGCGATCGGATGATCTTTTCAGTCAATCGGATGAGTCCGGAACTCATCCAGATCAGTTCCGAAGTGATTCGGATCAGTTGGGAAGTGAAATCGAGGGATGGGGATGGCCAATACAGGGGAGGAGCAAGGTGGGGAGTGACGGGGGCAGGGTGCCGGAACACCTCGATGGGCTTTCCGGCGGGTTCAGCCGACGATGATCAGTCGGTGGTTCCCGGCTTGGGGGCCGGCTTGCGGGTGCGCTTGAACAGTTGTTTCATTTCCTTCACCAACTCTTCCACGCCAGCGTTGGGCGAGGCCACTTTGGCAAAGGCGTACACCTCCAGCGCATGCTGATAGGCGTCGTAACCGGCCGCCATGGCGGTGTCACCCAACTTTTCATAGAAAGGGGTGATGCGACGCAGCAAACGCATGGCATTGTCGTACAGCGCCAGATCACGATCGAACTCGGCGCCGTCCACCGAGGCGGGGAACAGCGACGGGTGATTGTGCAACATGGACTGCGCGTGACCGGCAAACACACGGGTGCGATCGCCCATCACACCGTAGCTGCGGCGATCGTCCGGCGACAGGCCCAGCAGGATGGCAACGAGCAGAAGTTCCAGCTCAGAAACAAGAGCGTCGAAACGCTCGATTTGTGCAGAGGTGATCTCGGCCGAGATCAGATTGATCGACATACTTCATTCCTTAAAGCAAACGTTAAAATCCAGACCGTTGCTGCAGATGTCAGCAATGGCCTCGCCGCACTGGAGTTGTTCCGGTGCGAAGCGGGGCGCAAAAGACTATTTTTTGAGCGGCCGAGCAAGAGGGCGGGGATGAAATGGTATTTTTACCAAAATTGGGGGGTTGGGTGAGGGGCGGAGGATTACCAGCTTTCAATCAATGGGGCTGCATACGCCCAAAGCGCCCTTCTTAACAACGTGGGTGTAAATCTGGGTAGTGGAGATATCGTTATGGCCCAACAACGTCTGGATAGTTCGCAGGTCGTACCCCTTTTCCAGCAATCGCGTGGCAAAGCTGTGCCGGAATGTGTGGCACCCCGCTTTTTTGTAAATCTTCGCTTGCTGCAGGGCGACTTTCACGCACTTTTGCAGTGATCGATCGATGATGTGGTGTCGTCGCCACTCCGATGACCTTGGGTCTTGCGATAGCCGGGGTGCTGGAAAGACAAATTGCCATTCGGGCGACGTCTCGGCGTTTGGATATTTGCGCGAAAGCGCATCTGGCAGGTAAACCCGTCCAAATCCGTTGTTCAGATCTTTCGAGTGCAACAAAAGTACCTGCTCGATATGTTGTTGCAGCGGAACCACCAGTGACTGCGGTAGAACGGTGGTGCGATCCTTGGCGCCCTTGCCCTCGCGAACCACAATGGTTTGCATGCCGAAGTCGATATCTTTTATTCTGAGACGAAGACATTCCGAAATTCGCAGGCCAGCGCCATACATCAGGCCGGCCATCAGAGAATAGGGAGCCGACATCTGACCAATAACGGCAGTTGCTTCCTGGTGTGTGAACACCGTTGGGATGCGTGGCTGCCGTTTTGCTGACTTCCAGTTCAGAGTGCCCAGCGGCAGTTGCAGAAAACGGTTGTACAGGTAGACAAGCGAGTTCAAGGCTATGCGCTGTGTACCTTTGGCGACATTGCGGTTCAGCGAGAGATGAGACAGAAACATTTCCACTTCCGATGACCCCATTTCCCTGGGGTGCTTCTTTTGATGGAAATAAATGAATTGAACGATCCAGTGGACATAGGTCTTTTCCGTGGCGTATGCCAGACCTTGCGAACGGATATGGGATCTGAGCTGATCAAGAAATCGGGTTGACCCCGTAGAAATGGGAATGGGGACTTCGTCCATGGAAAGCATCGCTCCTTGTTAATATGTATAAATATACAGTATTCGGTGATGTGGTCAAGTCGCAATTTCGGCTTTTCTTAGTGTGTTGGGGGAGTTCGTTGTGCCAGAAAGGGTTAGACTTCTGAATCGAGCTACAGCCCGCGAATTCGCTGGTGTTTGGGAACGATGGCCGTGGTGTGACTTATGAAAATTGCGAATATACTCGAGTAGTGGGGGTTCGTTGTTGTCGGTGATCGTGAGTGCGTGGTTTTAAATGCAACCCGCAGCAAAGGTTAAGAAAATTCGATTTGCTCCTGAATAAAGCGAACTGGATTTTGCGAAACTGACAATTGCGAACGTTGGTTCGTTGAATAAAACTGTTAGCTCCCTGTTAGGAATTCAGTGCATGTTTAGAAATATAGTTACTCTTGGGGTGTTGTTTATATCGGGGTTTGTAATGGCTGATGTGAATTTGGGGATTGAGGCATACAACAAGGGCGATTACTCGGTTGCTTATTCTGAGTTCAAAAAGGCGTCTGATTCTGGTGACGCCTTTGGAGATCACCTATTAGCAAGCCTGTATTACCAAGGCCACGGTGTTGAGAAGAGCATTCCAAAAGCCGTAGTTTTGTTTGAGCGTGCTGCAAGCCATGGGTACCCAGCGTCCCACGCTAATCTTGGTCTCATGTATCACTCAGGAGATGGCGTCGAGCCTGATTCAAAAAAGGCAATATACCACTACGTAGAAGCTGCAAAGACTGGTGATTTTCAATCTTCGTTTAACCTTGGTCAGATATATCGCAAAGGATGGCTTGATATTTCACCGTCCAATGAAAAAGCCGTAGCTTACTATCGTTTTGGTGCCGAATATGGGCATGTGCCAAGCGTCAATGAGTACGCTTTGATGTTCGCTCAGGGGCTGGGGGTGCCAAACGATTTTGTAGAATCATATGCATGGATGCAATATGCAGCAAATCACGGTGATCCATCGGCAAAGAAAAATCTAGCTCAATTGGCAGAAATCCTAGAGCAGCAAGCGAAGCTCAATTTGGCTAAATCAAGAGCTATTGAAGTCAATAAAAATATAGCCGTAAAAAATGCAGATTAAGAGCTAACAATTTGCTGTACTCGGACCCAACTACGCGCCGCAAGCATGTGGTTTGCTGCGCAAACTTTACCACATGCTTACTCTGCTCCGTTGGGCCGGTAAGCAAGGCGTTATGCGATTGCACTACCATAGATAAACTTTTTATCTGACATTTGTGGAATGACCTAAGAATGAAAAAAAAGCCGTTTCAATGGAATTATGAAATAAAAGGGTTGCTTCCGAGAAAAGTCGGTCTTAAGAAAAAACTCTGGTTAAAGAAAGATGAGATATTGCTAGAAACTCGAAACGACACATTGTTCGCTTATGTTTTAGGTGATGAAGGGAACAATGGTGAACAAAAGATAATTCCGTATTTATGGGTTTCCAGTCTTATATCAAGTAATTCAACCGAACTTTCAGGTGGGAGCGGGGTTTCGTTGGATTCACCGAAATCGCTTGGTGTCAGATCATTTCTTAGGGCAACGATGAGCCTTGACATGCCTGATGTTGCTGTAGGCGATATGGAAAAACATGCCCCCAAATTTCTTAGACTAATTGGGAAAATACATGACAAATATGTAGATGTGATAGATAAAAATCAATTTTTATCTATTGCTCTCGACTATTTTCACGACGCAGAAAAAAAGTTCATTTACAGTGATGAAGGATTTATAAGCGCAATTATTTGTTTGGAGTCTTTGTTCAATGAGGGTCCGTCAGATATAAAGTACAAGCTTTCTTTAAGAGCTTCTTTTCTATTGAGTTTACAGGGTGTTGATGCACTACAGGCTTTTGATAAGCTAAAGGAATCCTATAACCACAGAAGCACGCTTGTTCATGGAGGCGGAAGCCCAAAGCATGATCCAGATAGACACCTTGTTTCATATTATGCGCGAAAGTCTTTGATAGTATTTTTGATTTTGTTAAAAAATCCGCAACGCCAAAGTATTGGTAGCAAAAAACGAAAGTCAGAGCTTTTAAAAGAAATTGATATGGCAATGCTGGATAACGAGAAGCGAAGGCAACTTAAAAAAGAGATCGCTAATGGCCTGAAGGATTTTACATTCAATATCCCAAGAACATTTGAGGGTGAGTCAAATGGAAGACCGTACCGCATCACTGCCTGGTAATCCAATGCGTCATAATGTTGTCCCAGCGCATAACAATCACAAGCAAGGGACCAAACTACGCTCCGCCAATTTGCGGTTCGCTTTGCTCACTTTACCGCAAATTAGCTCCACTGCGTTTGGCCCCTGTTGTGGGCGTTAGAACGCATGGAAAACGATGAGCGGAATCTGCTTGAATTTTTTGGAACGCGGCATGAGTGATAAAACGGAGTACCACGAGACAATAAACACTGCCAGCTGGGTTGATGAGCTGTATTCAAAGCGACTTGCAAAAAAGGCTTTTGGATATATTGGTCGCCGCGAGAATGAAGAAAGCCCTGTAGACCAACTAACAAAGCTTAGAGCAGCCAGAATTTTCTTGCGGGAACAGAAAGTTCGTGGACCCGGAGTCAAGCAGTCGATCCGAGCGTATTTTCTTGATTTATCAATTTCTGGTTCTGAACGCACACTGTCTATAGTGCATTGTGACTATGACCCAAGGAATGGCCGAATCCGAAGGAATACAGCACGAGCTGCTGTGCATGTGGCTGTAACCCCGCATGCTCTTGAGAGGCTTTACGAACGGCTCAGAACAAATTCTCTGGGAGATGTGTATCGTTTGGCGTTACGCCCCCTTTCTCGAGTGCTTCCACCAACGGAAGAACAATATGAGCGACAAGACATGGTCCTGCACTTGGCGGGTTTTGGGATCTTCCCCGTTAGGGTGATTGGGGCTGTTAGTCCTACTGGTGAAGGTGTGCCTTGCTGGGGAGTATTGACTTATATTAACCGAGACCCCCGCAGTGATGATTTTGTAGTCCAAACTATAGGGCCAGAGCAATGAATATTCCGAAGACTACAGCGTGGCACATTCTAACAAGTTGCTGTACTCGGACCCAACTACGCGCGGCAAGCTTGTGGTTTGCTGCGCAAACTTTACCACAAGCTTGCCGCGCGTAGTTGGTCCGGTAAGCAAGGCGTTAGCTGACCGAGTTCCCCAAGAAAAGTAGACACCTCACTACCACCTAACTGAGGGTCGAAACAATGGCAAAGAAGCGTAAGAATAAGTACAACCATTACACCG